>JAOAAV010000010.1 GCA_026418715.1 Clostridia bacterium | reverse complement strand
CATATATATGGTGTAGCATATGCTCATTCCGATATACAAAAACGCACTCAGCTTTAAGAAATCATCTTTAGAATGAAAGAAAAGATACACCATTGCGATACCTATGTAAAAGAACCAGAATATATAAGGCAGAATAAATACAGGCGCAAACGGTATATAATCGTCAAGCCTCACATGAATAATATTTGCGGGCGTAGTAATATAATGCTCCAAAAGCTTGAACCAAACAAGCAGAATCAAGCCTATCGGTATTGAATAAATATGCGGATATTTTTTTAAAAAGTTCTTAAGTCCCATCATTTCGCCCTTCTTTAATTGAATCAACCAAGCTCTTGTGTTTTATTTCTCGTCATTAAATCAACTACCGCATCCCGTGCATTCTTGCCTTCAAATAGCACACGGTAGGCCTCAGTTGCAATCGGCATAGACACATCATATTTTTGCGAGAGTCTGTACGCTGCCGTAGCAGTATTTACACCCTCAACTACCATATGAACCTCAGACAAGGCATCCTGTAAGGATTTTCCTTGTCCAATCAGTATTCCCGCCCTACGGTTTCTGCTGTGCATGCTTGTACAGGTCACAATCAAATCTCCTATACCACTAAGACCCGCAAAAGTTTCCATTCTTGCTCCCATTGCCGTGCCAAGCCTTGAAATTTCAGCTATGCCGCGTGTCATAAGCGCTGCCTTTGTATTATCCCCAAAACCCAAACCGTCGCTTATTCCAGCACAAAGCGCAATGACATTTTTAAGTGCACCGCCTATTTCTACACCAATTACATCATCACTTGTATAGACACGAAAAACATCGCTCATAAAAACATCCTGAATATATTCGGCAAAGGCTTTTTCATCAGCTGCAACAACATTGGTAGTAGGAAGCCCCAGACTCACTTCCTCCGCATGGGAGGGGCCGCTCATCACAGCAATTTCAGCCTGCGGAATCTCTTGCTTATAAACCTGAGAAAGCCTTAAAAGAGACTCCTCTTCAAGACCCTTTGATATATTTAGTATTCTCTGTCCGTCCCGCACAAATTTTGAAAGCTTTTGCGCCGTTGTGCGTGTGGCGGGGGAAGGAACGGCACATACTATCAAATCCGCATTTGCCGTGCACACATCCATATCGTGCGAGCATACAATCTCATCTGGAAACAATATACCCGGCAAAAACTCTTTATTTTCACGGTCACGCTCTAATCTATTAGTCTCCTCCTGCTGCCATGACCATAAATACACGCTGTATTTTTTCTTTGCAAGCAAAACGGCAATCGCCGTTCCCCAGCTTCCCGAACCAATTACCGCTATTTTCATTCCATTCCCCCCTAAGATGTCTTTTTCTTGCCGATTTTAGTTTCCTCACCCAAAATCAAGCGTTTAATGTTTGCCTTATGCCTTAAAATGGAAAGTCCCGACAGAAGCAGCGAAAACACCAAATAAACAGGTTCAAAGCTTTGCCTTCCCAGCATAAAGCCTATCAAAATAAACGGATATGCCACTGCCGATACAACCGAACCAAGCGACACATACCTTGTTATTACCATAACCAAAAGAGCAACAAGGATTACAATTAGTCCTATCCTCCAATCCAAAACAAGCAGTACCGCGGCAGAAGTGGCAATTCCCTTTCCTCCTTTAAAGCCGAAGAACACAGGAAAATTATGCCCCATCACCACAAAAAACCCCGCAATATACCGAAATGCCGACAGTACATAAACAAGTTCAAAATCTGAAACCGAAACCCCAAACACCGTAGGCGAAACCATAGACGACATCAAGAAATAATCTTCAGGCACCAAAAATTTTTTTATAATCACCCTAAAAAGTATGGAAAGTAAAACCGCAAGCACACCCTTTAGCATATCGCCGAGCAGTGTCATAACTGCCGCCTTTTTCCCGTGTGTACGAAGCATATTTGTAGCTCCTGCATTGCCTGAGCCTTCGGTTCTGATGTCTGTTCCGCTTATCAGCCTTGATATGATAATAGACGAATTAATGCTGCCCAAAAGATAAGAGCCGACAGCAACAATCGCCGCAAAAATCCAAATCATGCAGAAACTTCTCCTTAATCTTTATTTTTCTCTCTTATGATAAAATGAATAGGTGTTCCCTCAAACCCAAAAGCTTCACGCAGCTGGTTTTCCATATACCTTAAATAAGAATAATGGAATAAGTCTTTTATATTCACAAAAAACACAAAGGTGGGGGGCGCGACCGACGCCTGCGTCCCGTAATAAATTTTAAGACGCTTGCCCTTGTCGCTTGGAGGCTGTTGTTTTTGTATTGCCTCATTTATAACGTCATTTAGCATACCTGTTGTAATTCGTCTTTTATGCTGTGAGTCCACAAGCTTTATTTCTTCTAAAAGACTGTCCACTCTTTGTCCGGTCAATGCTGAAATAAACAAGATAGGAGCATACTGCATAAAGGCAAATCCTTCCTTTACCTTTTCCCTAAAAGAATTCATGGTTTTCGAATCCTTTTCTATGCTGTCCCACTTATTCACCGCCAAAATACAAGCCTTACCCTGCTCATGGGCATATCCCGCAATTTTCGTATCCTGCTCTGTCACGCCCTCGTTTGCGTCCAGCATAATCACACATACATCGCTTCTGTCTACCGCCGCAAGAGAACGCACAACACTGTATCGTTCAACCGTTTCGTCAATTTTGCCGCGCTTTCTCATCCCTGCGGTATCTATAAACAAGTATTTGTCACCGTTTTTCTCAAAACGTGTATCAATCGCATCACGGGTTGTCCCCGCAACACTGCTTACAATCACACGCTCTTCCCCTAAAATTTTATTGATAAGCGAGGATTTGCCGGCATTTGGTCTGCCGATTACGGCAACCTTGATAACATCCTCATCTTCTTTTGTGTCGGCATCTTCGGGAAACTGCCCGCATACAGCATCAAGCAAATCTCCAACACCGAGCCCGTGCGTAGATGAAATGGCAATAGGATCCCCAAGACCTAAATTATAAAACTCGTAAAACTCCATGGGTGGCTCACCGATATTATCCACTTTGTTTACAGCAAGAACAACTTTTTTCCCCGCTTTTAAAAGCATTGCGGCAACATCCTTGTCACTTGCGGTTACACCGTCTTTAACATTAGTCATCAAAATGACAACATCCGCCGTTTCGATTGCAAGACTTGCTTGACGGCGCATCTGCACCAGAATCTCATCCTTGCTTGCGGGCTCTATACCGCCGGTGTCAATCAACGTGAAATTTTTATTGAGCCACTGGGCATCGGCATAAATTCTATCACGCGTCACACCAGGAGTATCCTCTACTATGCTTATTCTGCGTCCAGCAATTTTATTAAATAAAGTAGACTTACCGACATTAGGTCGTCCAACTATCGCTACCAAAGGTTTTGACATACTTTATTCTCCTTACAATTTCTCTCCCAATATATTTTCTACAAAAATATATCCGTCATTCTCGGTCGGCAAAACTTTCATGCCAAGTGCTTCTTCCACATCGGCAACAGTGACATCATCAAGGAAAATTTCATCTTCACCGCGAAGCATGGTATGCGGAATCAAAAGCACATCCGCTCTCGGCTTGTCTTTGAGCTGATTTATAATATCACCGCCGCAGACCAAACCTGCCACATTCACACCACCGCCGAAAAATTTATTTTTTATCGGATATACGGATACCTTAACACCATGCGCATACTCTTCCAGCGTACGGGCAAGACCCAATATAAAATCATAAGCAAGCTCACCCGTTGCGATTGCTGCATTCCTTTTGCGCTCTTTAGGCTCTATAAGCTTTACCGCCTCAAAAAATTCCTCACGCATGCTTGCAATCAGTCCCACTCCGTTTTCAATCTGTGGAAAACCCTCATATTCTTCAGAATCGGGTATAGGAACATTTGCCTTTAAATAAAGCTCGTCTGCAATATAAACAAATCTCGTGCCGAGTCTGTCCAAAAACTTTTCCTGCCATCCGATAATCTGCATAACTGTATCATAGGCCATTTTTTCGTCAAACGGCTCTATCTTGCAAAGTCCCTCACGATACTTTGTAAGTCCGACAGGCACCGCCGAAACACTTGCTACATATGGATAAAGCTTTGACAAATCGCTTAAAGTTCGATTGAGTTCCTCTTTATCATTAAACCCGGGACAAAGCACAATCTGGCAGTTCATACAGATATTATTTTCCGCAAACTTTCTCATGATATCATAAACTTTGCCCGCATTTTTATTTTTCAGCATCCGAACTCTAAGTTCAGGATTTGTCGTATGCACTGATATGTTAATAGGTGATATTCTCATACGTATCATACGGTCTATCTGCTCATCATTCATATTCGTGAGCGTCACATAATTTCCTTGCAGAAATGACAATCTCGTATCATCATCCTTAAAATAAACCGTTTCACGCATACCGGGAGGGAGCTGGTCAATAAAGCAAAAAATGCATTTATTTCGGCAGCTTTGAGCTTCGTCAATCAATCCCGATGAAAATTCAACTCCCAAATCCTCATAATTGTTTTCTATGTCCAATATCTCTGTTTCTCCATTTTTTTTCAAAACCTCTACGGTAATCTCATTATCTGAAACCAAATACTTATATTCTAAAATATCGTAAAAATCACTGTCATTAATTTTTATAATTTTATCCCCGACTTCAATTCCAGCTTCCTCCGCAATGGAATCAGGCAAAACTCTAACAACGGTCGCATCAATTTTTTTCATATGTGCTCAAATAAAATCCTCCTAAACAAAAACACCGCTTCAGTCTATATTTTCCCATAAAATTAAAAAATAATCAAGTCTTTTTAGATCATATAATCATATTTTGTTGCACAAACTTTTTTGCTATATTCCAATCTATGTGGTATAATTTTAAAAAAACATGAAAGGATGAATAGTATAACGATGGACTTAACTAAAATTGCAGCTCAAATGTACACACTCAGAGAATTCACACGTACGCCGGAAGACATTGCATCCACACTTAAAAAGGTAAAGGAAATCGGCTATGATGCAATACAAATTTCCGGCTTTTGTCCGTGTGACCCTGCATATATAAAAGAGTTGCTTGATGAAAACGGGCTTTTTGTATGTGCGACACATATGCCGTTTCGCCGCCTTGTGCAGGAAACAGACAATGTAATCGCCGAACACAAGCTTTGGAATTGTCCCTATATCGGTATTGGATCTATGCCAGATGAATTTCGTGCATCTAAAGAAGCTGTTTTGAAATTTGTTGAAATTATGAAGCCGATTGCGGACAAAATTTATGATGAAGGAATGAAATTTGTATATCACAATCACCGTTTTGAATTCACAAAGGATAACGGAAAAACGTTCTTTGAATATATGGCAGATGCCGTAAACCCCGAAAAATTCGGTTTTCTCGCCGATACCTACTGGATACAGGCAGGCGGCGCAAATCCGGCAAAGTTTATTCGTGACTATGCAAATTACATAGACGTGGTTCATCTTAAGGATATGCAAATTATAAACGACAAAGAAACCATGGCAGAAGTCGGCGAAGGAAATATGGATTGGGAGTCTATTATTGGAGAATGTGAGAAAGCAGATGTCAAGTGGTATGCGGTTGAACAGGATATATGCTACAGAAACCAGTTTGAAAGCATGAAAATAAGCTTAGAAAATTTAAAGAGGATGAAATTATGATTTTAAAAGACATTATAGAGAAAATAGAGAAATTCTGCCCTCAGTCACTCTCTTGTGATTGGGACAACACGGGACTTTTATGCGGAGACGAAAACAAGAACGTAAACAAAATACTTCTTGCCCTTGACGTATCCACTCCAGTTTTAAACGAGGCTCTTCAAATAGGTGCGGATATGCTTATTACCCATCATCCCATTATGTTTTCGGGTATTCAAAAGGTGACTCCAAAAACGCCGGACGGAAAACTGCTTCTTACACTCATAGAAAACAACATTGCGCTGTATTCGGCCCACACAAATATGGATATGTGCCAAAACGGTCTAAATGACTATATTTTGAAGCTGATTAACCTTACCGACGTTGAAACATTGGTTCCCGATGAAAATATACCGGGCGCAGGTATTGGCAAAATAGGCCTTCTGCCGTTTAGTGATGCTATATCCTTAAAAACACTCGCCGAATATGTAAAACAATCCTTAAAAGCCGATTTTGTTCGTTTTACAGGCAGTCCTAACACAGACGTGAAAAAAGTAGCAATTGTAACAGGCAGCGGTTCGGATTATATTGACGCAGCAATTTCAAAAGGAGCTGACGTACTGATAACAGGCGATATTAAATACCATACAGCATTGGAGGCTGTTGAAAAGAAAGTCTGCATTATAGACGCGGGACATTTTTCAACTGAAATTATGGTAACTGACATATTTGAACAAATTTTAAAGCCTATCTCTGGCAAAGTTAAGATATTTAAAAGCAGTCAAAAAGATGTGTTTTCATACGTTTGACAATCTTTTGACTTTCTGAGCAAAAAGCAGACATAAGAGAAAGCTTATGTCTGCTTTTTTGTTTAAAGATAATAAAAATACATCCTATCGACATATTTTCAGTATTTTTAAAATCTCGTCTTTTCTCTGCAAAATCTCATCAAATCTTCGTATGTATTCATACGGGTCTTTGAAATTAAAAATTCTCTCTATCCTATCGCCCATTACAAGCTTTGTAGCTCCTCCGCCTCCGAGTGCGATAATGGTCTGAACCTCTTCCATGATCATAACATTGTATCTGCTTGCAAAGCCTTTTTTGGAGTATCCCACATTTTCAAGATTGCCTAGTATATTCTTTTGTCTGTACATATAGTAAGGGATATAGCCTTCATCATCCATGCGAAGCTGTGAATATTCTAGCATTTTATTTACCTCATCGGCATGCGTAAGCTTGTTTTCATACGAATTAAGAGCAGCAGCCCGCTTGACGCACATGGTATGCACTGTAATATTTTCAGGAGAAAATGATATTACTTCATCCAAGCTAAATTTAAACATCTCGGCGGTTTCATCCGGTAAACCCGCAATCAGATCCATATTGATAATTTTAAAACCACAATCTCTTGCAATTTTGAATGATTTTTTTACATCTTCAGGCAAATGTGTTCGTCCTATTTTTTCAAGCGTTGCACTATGCATTGTCTGCGGATTAATGCTGATTCTGTTCGCTCCGCCCTCAATTGCCGCACTTAACTTATCACTGTCAATAGTATCCGGTCTGCCTGCCTCCAAAGTAAATTCCTTTACTTTCTCCAGAGGAAAATTTTCTCCGATGCATGAAAACAACTCTTTAATATGAGCGGCAGACAGTGTAGTCGGCGTTCCTCCGCCTATATAAATATTTTCGGCATATACGCCCATCTTTTGCATAACTTCCGCGGTTTTCTCAATTTCCTTCTGCAAAAGGCGGACATATTCATCCATATACTTTCCAGTCACATTGACATCCGTTGAAATAAAAGAACAGTAAAGACACCTTGAAGGGCAAAAAGGAATACCTATGTAAATGCTTACAGCATTTTTATCAAAATCACTTAAAATATCCCGCTCGTTTCTTGCAACATCAAATGCAAGCTTGATTTTTGGGGATGTTACCTCATACACATCTTCTAAAAACTTGACAACCTCCGACTCAGACCTTCCCTCCTCCAAAAGGCAGCGCACATTCTTTGCCGGACGGATTCCACTCATAACTCCCCACGGAATACTTACATTCCGTATTTTTTGTGCCACATGACAGAAGGATTTTACGCACGCAGTTGTATAAATCTTTTTTTCAAGCTTTTTATCTTCCGTCTTTTTAAACGGGAAAAAATAATCACCCGAATACTCCCTGCCGTCAAACAGTATAAGAGTATGCACCGTTATCATATCGTTTTCATGCCTGAAGTCATTTTTTATCAAAACATTTTCATCTTTTTCAAAAAACATTTTGATGTAAACATTCAGCTCATAATCGCATTTATACCCGTTTTGTATTAATTCCAACGTACGTTCACTGTTCCTTTACATAAAAATTATACTTTTTTTCATAACCGATTGAACTGTCTTCGCCATGTCCGGGATGAACGGTCAGAGAATCATCCAGCTTATAGAGTTTGTTTTTAATGGACAAAATCAGCTCGTCTTCATTTCCAGTAGGCAAATCCCAGCGTCCCACCTCGCGCAAAAACAAAGTATCTCCCGTAAACAAATGATTTTCACATAAAAAACATGTGCTGCACGAAGTATGTCCGGGCGTAAATATGCATTTAATGTCAAATCCGCATATATTAATAATTTCACCGTCCGATACGACAATCTCAGCAGGCTTTGTTTTTATTTGCTCACTAAAGGCAACTGACAAATTAATTTTCGGATTTTGGGCATGGCTGTCCGCCAAAGCGCTTGCAACAAGCTTTGCGCCCGTGATTTCCCTTAATTTTTCCAATCCAGAAATGTGATCGTAATGGCAGTGAGTAATTAAAATATGCGAAATTTTGATATTTTCCGCCGCAATCATTATTTTTTCAGCATCATACCCTGGATCCACAACAAAAGCCTCTTTTTTAGCTTCATTTATGACAATATAGCAATTTTCGCTTGTATGATAATTTTCAAGACGCACAATTTTCAAGGACATCACTCCTTTTTTAAGAATAGAGTCTTACGGGCTGTACGATATATACATAATCTTCATCCGTCAAAGACCTTATAAAGCATGAACCGTGCGGACTGCTCATTTCAAATTTTACCGTTTCTTCTTCAGTTGCACGCAAAGCATCAAGCAGGAATTTATAATTAAATCCGATTTCTATTTCATCTCCGGAAAGCTGAACAGGTATCACGTCATGTATTCTTCCTCTTCCTGTGATACAGTTGACTTCCATCTTTTCATAGCTTATTTTCAGCCTTACCGGAGGTCTTTCCGTTTTTTGCGAAGCATCATCATTTATGAGAAGTGACGCTCTTTCCAAGCTTTCAGCTAAAGCTTTAGTATCTACAACAACCTCTATACCATTTGATGCTGATAAAATCGGCTTGTAGTTTAAAAACTCACCTTCCAATAAACGTGTGAACACTTTAAAATATCCAAAATTAAACATACAATGCTTATCGGATACCATAATTTCGATTTTTTCATCCTCATCTTTTAATATCTTCAACAACTCCCTAAGCGTATTGCCTGGAACAATAAATTTAAACTCGTAATCCGACGCTTCAACCGTCTGTTTTCTAAGAGCAAGTCTTACTGTATCTATTGCAACTGCGGTAATTGTGTTATCTTTCACTTCAAAAAGAACACCGGATTGAACGGGCCTTATATTGTTTGTTGCCGCTGCGAATATTGTCTGCCTTATAAGCTTTTTAAGCGCAAACTGACCTATGTAAAGCTTGTATTTTTCATTAATTTCAGGCACTACGGGAAAATCCTCTGCATTTAGTGCTTGTATACTAAATTCGCTTTTTCCACAAACAATTTTTGTTATATTGTTTTCTTCGTTTACCTCCACAGATACTTCTCCATCCGGAAGTCTTCTTATGATTTCACCGAACATTTTTGAATCAATAGCGATATTTCCGCCCTCGCTTACAGTGCATACCCCGCCATATTCTATGCAAAGCTCCAGATTATTTCCTGTCATAACAATACGTCCGTCTGCGTGTGCATCAATTTTAATGCATTCTAAAACAGGAAGAGTGGATTTTGCTGAAACAGCTTTTTGAACCGTATTAATAATATCTAAGAGCTGAAGTTTATCACAGATTATTTTCATGAAAGTCCTCCTTTAGTGATAAATTTTCGTAAAATTCGTATTGTATCGTACGGCGTACTGCATACAATACAATACATAATAAATTTTAGTAGTAGAAGTAGTAGGCATGTTGATAAAATGGAAAAGCCGTCCTTCTTGAGGTTTTATGTCATTTATTTTCCAAACCATGCATGTTTACAACCTGAATTTTAAAAAAAAGTTATACAGCAAATCAATTGCTTGCAGTGTTGCATACAGTTATCAACAGGTTATTCTCGTGGATAAGATGCATAATGATGAATAACTCAAATCGTCTGCAGATCCTTGCTGATAAAGTCAACTGCTTCTTTAAATTCTCCGTTTTCTTTTATTTCGCTCATTACCTTGTCCACATTATGCATTACTGTAGTGCGGTCGCGGTTTCCAAACTCTCTTGCTATCATAACAAAATTCATATCTGTAAGCTTTTTGCAAAGATACATCGCAACCTGACGTGCCGTTGCCACTTCTTTTGTTCTTGATTTTCCGACAAGTTCCTCCATACTTATGCTGTAGTAAGTACATACCCTTTCTTTAATGCTTTTGGGTGTTATTTTTATGATGCCGTCCTCCGGAAGAATAGCTTTTAAAGAATCCTCTGCAAGACTTATATCTATTGGTCTGTCGCTTATACCGGCAAAGGATATAATTTTAATCAGTGCGCCTTCAAGCTCTCGAATGTTTGATTTAATTCTTTCTGCAATATAATCATACACTTCTTCGCTGATTTTTACATTTTCGCTTTCCGCTTTCTTTTTTAAAATGGCAATTCTTGTTTCATAGTCCGGGACACTAATGTCCGTAATAAGACCCCATTCAAAGCGTGTTCTCAGTCTTTCTTCAAGAGTAATCAAATCTTTAGGTTTTCTGTCACTGGTTAAAACAATTTGCCTGTTTTCGTTGTAGAGTTCATTGAAAGTATGGAAAAATTCTTCCTGTGTGCTTTCTTTTCCTTCTATAAACTGAACATCGTCTACCAAAAGCACATCGGTTTGACGATAGCGTCTTCTGAATTCATCCATGGTTTTGTCACGCAGAGAATTAATCAAATCATTTGTAAAGCGTTCGCTTGAAACGTAAAGAACCTTAAGGTGTGGTTTATTTTTCAAAATGGCGTTTCCTATTGCGTGCATAAGATGTGTTTTGCCAAGTCCAGAATTTCCGTACAAAAATAAGGGATTGTATGTTTGACCTGGAGATTCTGCAGCAGCGTTTGCAACCGCATAGGCATACCTGTTTGAATTTCCCACCACGAATTTATCGAAGGTATATTTTGGATTTATGTATGAGGCGGAAGAATTTACGGGAGGCTTAACTATTTCTTGTTTTTTTAGTTTTTTTACATCACTTTCAATAACAATATCAAGTTTTACCGCTTCCTTTAAAACCTCTTGCAAGGAATTTTCAATAAGTTCCTTGTAGCGAAGTTCTATCATTTTTTTACTGATATTTATGGGCACCGCGATTTGAAAAACATTGTCTTCAAATGATACGGCTGCGGCGTCTTTTATGTAGGTGTTGTATCCGACCAAAGAATCGATATCCTGTCTTATAAAAGCGAGCGCCTTGCTCCAAATATCGTTTACGTCCATTTTGAATTCCCTCGTTTCAATTTGTCTTCATATTTTTACGGCTTGCTAAAAGTATTTTTAATAGCTAAAAACTATTATTCATGCTATGATGAAAACAGAAAATCGTAAAAATAGTCCATACTCTATCTTATCAGATTTATTATAATTAATCAAATGTTTTTTAAAAGAGTTTCATCTTAATTTTTGTTGAAAACACAATGATGGGTTACACTTTTTTCAAAAAAATAAAAATAATCTCCAAATTGCCCTTGTCAAGGTGGAACGGTGGAGATTTTCGTCAGAAAATACTACCGTCTACCTTGCACAACGGAATAATGATATAA
>JAOAAV010000009.1 GCA_026418715.1 Clostridia bacterium | reverse complement strand
AACGGTACATTCATAGCGCGAAACAACATTTCCGCTTCTATCTATAAGAAATTTTGTAATACCCTGAAAATTTCAAAAAAAATCAAAAAAGATATGGAAATTTGGCCTAATGTAATATATAATATATAGAATATGTTGATGGGAGAGAATGATATGAAAGAGCTTTTAGAGATTATTGAAAGAAATGATTTTAAACTCAGCAACTCGGAAATCGCCCAGATGATGGGCAAGTCCGAGGATGAAGTCGCCCAAGCTATCGAAGCCTTGGAAAAAGAAAAGGTTATCGTGGGCTATAAAACACTTATCAACTGGGAAAAAACAGACAAAGAAGTGGTTACGGCATTAATAGAGCTTAAAATAACTCCGCAGCGAGGAGAGGGGTTTGACAAGATTGCTGAAAGAATCTACAAATATCCTCAGGTAACGTCGCTTTATTTAATGTCAGGTGCGTATGATTTGGCGGTGACCGTTGAAGGACGCACTATGAAAGAGGTCGCGCTTTTTGTCGCTCAAAAGCTTGCTCAGATGGATTCCGTTATCAGCACGGCAACACATTTTGTTCTTAAAAAATACAAAGAGGAAGGCATTATCTTTGAGGATGATGAAAAAGATACCAGACAGGTGATTACTCTATGATGGATGTGAATAGTTTGTTGTCCCCGGTGGTAAAATCCATGCCCCCGTCAGGGATACGAAAATTTTTTGATTTAGCTGCAGAAATGAAGGATGCTATCTCTCTTGGTGTGGGCGAACCCGATTTTGCTACGCCTTGGGCCATACGTGAAGCAGGCATATACTCCCTTGAAAAAGGATACACTCACTACACCGCAAATTCGGGGCTGGCAGAGCTAAGACAAGAAATTTGCGGATACATTGAAAGAAAATATAATGTAAGCTATGATTTTTCATCCGAGGTTTTGGTTACAGTCGGCGGAAGCGAAGCAATTGATTTGATGATTCGCTGCGTTGTAAATCCAGGAGATGAAGTCCTGATTCCAGAACCGAGTTTCGTTTGCTACAAGCCCTGTACCATAATGGCAGGCGGAGTACCAGTCCCCATTGAAACCATGGAAAAAGATAATTTCAGGCTCCTTCCCGAACAGCTGGAGGAGAAAATAACTCCTAAAACAAAGCTTTTGATTTTGCCGTTTCCCAATAATCCCACGGGAGCAGTTATGTCAAAAGCGGATCTTCAAGCAATAGCAAGGGTCCTCAAAGGAACAAACATATTGGTGCTCTCCGATGAGATATACGGAGAATTAAGATATGGCGAGGAACCTCATACCATGTTTTCCGCCATAGATGGCATGAGAGAGAGAACTGTCGTTGTAAATGGTTTCTCGAAGACTTATGCCATGACAGGCTGGAGATTGGGCTATGCAACAGGTCCGTCTGAAATCATCAAGGCTATGACAAAGGTTCATCAGTACTGCATCATGTGTTCGCCCACAACAAGCCAGTATGCCGCAATAGAAGCTCTTAAAAGCTGTGATCAGGACGTTGAGGATATGCGCAGGGAGTATAATTACCGCAGAAGATATATGGTGGACGGATTCCGCAACATGGGCCTTTCCTGTTTTGAACCTCTGGGCGCTTTTTATACTTTTCCGTGCATTGAGTCAACTAAAATGACAAGCGAGGAATTTTGCAAGCGTCTGCTTGCCGAGGAGAAGGTTGCAGTAGTTCCCGGAACCGCCTTCGGAGAATGCGGAGAAGGCTTTATCCGCTGCTCTTATGCGTACTCCATAAAAAATATTCAGGAGGCATTGCGGCGTATCGGCAATTTTGTCGAAAGATACAATAAATAATGCAAAAGACGAGTATATAAGGAAAGGGAAGGTTTTAGAATGTCGGTTAAGTATATCTTTGTAACGGGGGGCGTTGTGTCGGGTTTAGGTAAAGGAATTACCGCAGCATCACTTGGACGTCTTTTAAAGGCAAGAGGGCTAAAGGTGACAATGCAAAAATTTGATCCTTACATCAATATAGACCCCGGAACTATGAGCCCATACCAGCATGGCGAGGTCTTTGTTACTGATGATGGGGCTGAAACGGACCTCGATTTGGGACATTATGAAAGATTTATAGACGAAAATTTAAGCATAAACAGCAATGTTACCACCGGCAAAATTTATTGGTCGGTTATAACAAAAGAGCGCAGAGGAGATTATGAGGGCCGTACGGTACAGGTAATTCCCCATATCACAAATGAAATCAAAAGCCGTGTCTACCGTGTGGGAAACACGGAAAGTACAGATGTTGTTATTACGGAAATCGGCGGTACCGTGGGAGATATTGAGAGCACGCCATTTCTTGAAGCAATCAGACAGGTGGCAACCGAGGTCGGCAGGGAAAACTGCATGTATATCCATTTGACTCTTGTGCCATACATATCTACGTCTGGAGAACAAAAGACTAAACCTACCCAGCACAGCGTGAAGGAGCTTTTGAGCCTTGGTATTCAACCAGATGTGATTGTATGCAGAACCGAAAAACCACTTGAAAACGGTTCCACCGATAAAATCGGTCTCTTTTGCAATATCCCCGGCGACTGCGTTATACAAAATTTGGATTTGGAAACTCTGTATGAGGTTCCGCTGGCTCTCGAAAAAGAGGGACTGGCTAAAATCGTTTGTAAACGTTTAGGATTGGAGGACAGAAAACCCGATTTGGCAGAATGGCAGGAAATGGTAAACATCGTCAAAAGTTTAATGACGGACAAAGAAAAAACCGTGACCATATCTTTAGTCGGCAAATATGTTTCGCTGCATGACGCTTACATCAGCATCGTGGAGGCTCTCAAACACGGCGGAATCGCAAACTATACCAATGTCAACATCAATTGGGTAAACTCAGAGGATTTGACGAGCGAAACAGTAGAAAGCTACCTGAAAGGTTCATCAGGCATTTTAGTACCCGGCGGTTTCGGGGATAGAGGTATAGAAGGCAAAATTTTAGCTGCAAAGTATGCAAGGGAAAATAATATTCCATATTTCGGCATATGCTTAGGTATGCAGATTGCCGTTATTGAATTTGCAAGAAATGTATTAGGATACAAAGACGCAAACAGCTCGGAAATTAATCCCGAAACATCTCATCCGGTCATTGATTTGATGCCAGAACAGAGGGATGTCGAAGATTTGGGCGGAACAATGCGTCTTGGGCTATACCCTTGCAAGCTGTCAAGAGATGCCAAGGTTTTTAAAATTTATAACGAAGATTTGATTTATGAACGCCATCGCCACCGCTATGAGTTTAATAATGCGTACCGTAAGGCTGTTACCGATAATGGGATGATAATTACCGGACAATCTCCTAATGAAAAGCTGGTTGAAATTGTTGAAATTCCCGAGCATCCATGGTTTGTAGGCGTACAATTTCACCCCGAATTTAAGTCCAGACCAAACCGTGCACATCCGTTGTTTAAGTCGTTCATTGAAGCGGCAGTTGAACATGGGAAAAAATAGCGGTAATATTTCCCCTAATAAAAATGCCCATGCTTTAAGCTTCGGGCATTTTTTATTATTCAAAAACTTAGCAGCCGCTTTTTAGAACATGAAAAAATCAGTTTAAGATTTTATCGATAACATATATAAATATGAGATGATTTTTCTATCTTAGGATTTATTCATATTTTCACTATAGCTGTCAATTAAAAATTATAAGTTATGTATAGCTATATCATTCGAATTATGATAAAATGAAAGAAAATAAACTGTTGCTCAAATGCAAAGGGGACATCTCATGAAAAGGATCGCTTTTTCACCTCATGAAGGAATTTACATACAGAATCTGAAAACAAGTCAGAAAAACAATATGCCGGTGCAGCACTATCACGATGCGTATGAAATATATCTTCAACTTGACGGAAAAAGGTACTTGTTTTATGACAACATACATTATACCTTAGAGCGAGGGGATATGGTCATCTTAAAACCGTTTGACATTCACTATGCCGAAAGCAGGGAAGTGGATTATTACGAAAGGTATGTATTAAATTTTCAACCTGATGTGCTGCGCAAAATATTGACAGATGAAGAAGTATATTTCTTACTTGAGGAGAAAATACACCCGTGCGTTGTACATCTGTCCCCAAGCGATACAGAGGATCTATCAGAGTTTTTCAGGCGCACTGAATCTTATACTAAACAAAAAGGATTCTTGACTGAAAAACTATTGTGTACATCTGTTTTACAACTGATTATGAAATCAATAACTTACATAGATGAAAGCATGAATGTGACAACTAACCATTTGGAACCTCAAATTATAGCTGCATTGAGTTTCATATACAAACACTACAAGGAAAATATATCTCTTGACGAAATATCTGATGCTGCTCATATGAGCAAATATTATTTTTGCAGAAAGTTTCACGAGGTTACGGGGACAACAGCCTTTGAATATTTAAATGGTATAAGACTTTCAAAGGCACATAATTTACTGATCAATACAAATATAACAATTGATGAAATTGCCTCTCGAGTAGGATTTGTATCTACGGTAAATCTTACAAGAGCCTTTAAAAAGGTATATGGAATTGCTCCGAGAGATTTCAGAAAATTGAAAAAGAAATATTAGCTTGGAATTGCTTTGAAGATTTGAACATAAGTTGTTCTTGATATTGTCAAATGAATCACGCATTTTCATCATAATACAATTATGGACCCAATGTTCCTTATAGCAATTTTTGTTTGATTTTCTGAAAGTTGTAGCAATATTTGTAGAGTCTTATAGCTATTTCGTCTTATATAATTGTTGCGAAAACAAAAATAGACTGCAAATTAAAAAGCTACTGTTTTTTTCAAGCATAATGGTTGTGTTTATGCAAAACACAGAAAATGGTAACTAGAAATCTCTGATATAATCAGAGTGTATATGATGCAGCTGATATAACGTTTGAAAAAATATTCCAAATTTCTATGAGTAACAGAGGTATGTTTTATGAAAATTTTTAATGCAAAGGATTTTGGTACAATTCAAGCAGCAGTGACCGAATGCGTGGAAAGTGGCGGAGGAACCGTCATCGTTTCCAAAGGTAAATGGGAGTCGGGAACTATTCATCTTAAAAGCCACGTAAACTTGTATCTTGAAGATGGTGCTGTTGTGTCATTCAGCAATAATTTTGCGGACTACCTTCCGCCTGTATTTACCCGCTGGGAGGGAACAGAGTGCTATAATTATTCACCTCTTATATATGCAAAGGATTGTGAGAATATTTCTATAACAGGGAACGGAACTCTTGTCGGAAACGGTCAAGCATGGTGGGGTTGGAAACAACTTCAACGCAATGCAGCCGAAGATTTATGCTATGCCCAAAGCAAAGGAATAGCCGTTGACCGCAGAATATACGGTACAAGCGAAGCGGCGCTTCGTCCTTCATTTATACAGACAATAAATTGTAAAAACATACTGCTTGAGGGATTTACTATTGTGGATGGACCGCAGTGGACAATCCATCCCGTATATTGTGAAAATGTAACCGTGAGAAATATAAATATCTCAACCCACGGACCAAACACAGACGGGCTTAATCCTGATTCATGCAAGAATGTTTTGGTTGAAGGATGCACTTTTGATACGGGTGATGATTGTATTGCAATTAATTCAGGTATGAATGAGGATGGATGGAGAGTCAATAGGGCGTGTGAGAATGTTGAAATACGCAACTGTGTAATGAACGGTGGTCACGGTGCTTTGGTAATTGGAAGCGCTGTGTCAGGCGGTGTAAAGAATGTATATTTTCACGACTGCAAAATCACCGGCACAATGCAGGGTATACGATTGAAGTCCATGCGGGGACGCGGCGGCTTTGTAGATGGTGTGAGATTTGAGAATATAGAAATTAATAATGTGTCTGATCAAGCAATACAAATAAACTTGTTCTATGAATTTAGCACAGTTGTTCCCAAATCAACAATCCCATCAAATTTTCGTAATATAGAAATAAGAAATATAAGGGGCATGGGCGCGAAAATTGGCATACAGATAAAGGGTCTTCCAGAGCAAAGATTAAAAAATATCATACTCGAAAATATTGAGCTTGCCGCTGAAAGTGCATTTGACTTCAGTGATATGGAGAATATAAGAATGAATAATGTAATAGTAAAAAACATGAAAAACGAAGGGGTGCGAAAATGATTAGATTGTTTGATACACACTACATAAGACAAACTCAAGAACTTGACGGAATGTGGGATTTTAAGATGGATGGCTTTGATAAAAAATATCGAATGCCCGTTCCGTCCTGCTGGGAACAGCACCCGGATTTTTTGCAACATAGAGGAAAGGGAACATACACAAGGAAGGTTTATATCAAGCAGGCTGGGAATATACGGCTTGAATTTAAAGGCGTGAGTCATACTGCTGACGTATATTTTGACGGCGAAAAAATATCTCATCATTATAATGCGTTTACTCCATTTTCTGCGATTGTAAAGAATGTTTCAAAGGGTGAGCATGAAATTAAAGTTGAGGTTGATAACACTTTTGGCGGACACAGTGCACTTCATATTCCTAATGATTATTACACTTACGGTGGAATTACAAGACCCGTCTCCCTTGAGATTATTGCTGACGTATATATAAAAAATATACGATTTACGCCATATCATAAAAACGGCATATGGTACGCAAAGGTTGAAGTTTGCATATGCAATATATCGAATGACGCACTAAATGTCGAAATTAAGAGCATACTTAACGAATACATAATAAGCGGCGCAGCACAAGTCTGTGGCAACAGCGAAACAACTATTGAATTTGAGCAGGAATTTGCTGACGTAAAAGCATGGTCTGATGCAGAGCCGAATTTATATATGCTAAAAACCATTCTTTTGGTAAACGGCAGAGAAGTTGATGATTTGATTGAGCGGGTGGGTTTTAGAACGATTGAAATAAGGGATACTAAAATATACTTAAATGGCGAGCCGATTTATATGAGAGGATTTAATCGTCATGAGGATTATGCGGTTGATGGCTGTGCGGTTTCTCTTCAACATATGGTTCAAGATATAGACTTAATGCAGGATATGAATGCAAATTCGGTAAGGACTTGTCACTATCCGAATGACGAACGTTTTCTTGATTTGTGTGATGAAAGAGGAATTTTCGTATGGGAGGAAAATCATGCAAGAGGGCTTACTCTTAAAGATATGCAAAATCCAAATTTTGAACGGCAGTGCGAAGACTGCATAAGAGAAATGATTGAAAATCATTATAACCATCCTTCTATCATCATATGGGGTATTCTTAATGAATGTGCCTCAGAAACCAAGGACGGCAGACGTATGTACAAAAAACAGTACGAGCAGATAAAGCGTCTGGACTCGTCACGCCCAACCACCTCAGCAACTTGCCGACACTTCACTGATATATGTCTTGATTTGCCTGACATTATTTCCTTCAATATGTATTCGGGTTGGTATATAGACTGCCCCATTGCTGATCGCAATAATCAGGAAATTGAATGGATAAAAAAATCAGGAGGAGATAATAAACCAATTATTGTATCAGAATTCGGGGCAGCGGCAATTTATTCCTATCGTGATCGTTCACGCTGCAAGTGGAGTGAAGAAAGACAGGCGGATTTAATTCGTGACAATCTTGAGGTTTATATGAATGATGACAGAATTACAGGCGTATTCATATGGCAATTTGCAGATTGCCGAGTAACCGAGGAAGGAGGGTGGTTTGCTACCCGTGCAAGGTGTCATAATAACAAAGGTGTGGTAGACGAATACCGTCGTCCGAAAATGGCATATGACACAGTCAGGGAAATGTTTTTAAAACACGCACAGAAAACGTATAATCAAAGACTTCAAGCATTTTTATAATCGAAGTCTTTAAACATACGTATCCCACCCTTGGATCGTTCAACAAATAGCAGCAATCCTTTTTTCTCATAAAAACGCAGAGCATGCGAAGAAAGGTTGCTTTTTTCCATTTCGCCTATGGTGTAATGCATAATCAACCCTCCTAATGTACTAAGGTTCCTTTATTCAAAAAAATATAGTGAATTTTAAAAGAAACTCTTGACTTAGAGTAAACTCTCAGGTTTATTATTATATTAGCACATACACTTGTGCATATCAACAATGGATAGGAGGAAAGAGAATGAAAGTATTATTAATTAACGGAAGCCCAAACGAAAAAGGGTGTACATATACCGCTTTGAGCGAGGTAGCGAAAATTTTGACTGAACAAGGCATTGAAACGGAGTTTGTGCATGTTGGTAATAAAGACATCAGAGGCTGCATAAGCTGTCTAAAATGCAAAACTATGGGCAAATGCGTATTTAACGATATAGTAAATGAAACGGCAGCCAAGTTCGAGCAGGCAGACGGGGTTGTGGTTGGCACGCCCGTATACTATGCCTCAGCAAACGGAACGCTTATATCTTTTTTAGATCGCCTTTTCTACAGCGTTACAGCTGACAAAAGCATGAAGGTAGGAGCCGCAGTAGTATCCGCACGAAGAGGCGGCTGCTCGTCAACCTTTGATGAAATTAATAAATATTTTACAATTTCAGGGATGCCCGTTGTTTCAAGTCAGTATTGGAATAGCGTCCATGGCTACACTCCGGAAGATGTTCGAAGGGACGAAGAAGGTTTGCAAACAATGCGTACTCTGGGCAAAAATATGGCATTTTTGATAAAAAGCATTGCTTTGGGAAAAGAAAAATTCGGCTTGCCAGAAAAAGAAAAATGGATTGCCACTAACTTCATCAAGTAGAAATATACTTAAAAACAGTCGCTATAAAACTTTCTTAATATAGAAAAGGGGTATAAATATGTATAATTTTATATTTCAAAATACAACTAAAATCTATTTTGGAGAAAACCAATTACAACATTTGAGTGAAGAATTAAAACAATATGGAAACCGCATACTTCTGACCTATGGAGGGGGATCTATCAAAAAAATCGGTCTTTACGACAAAGTTATGGATGAACTGAAAAAAGCAAATTTTTCCGTTTTTGAGCTTTCCGGCATTGAACCGAATCCTAGGCACACCACTGTGAACAAAGGTGCCGATATTTGTAAAAAGGAAAATATTGATGTACTCCTCGCCGTAGGAGGGGGCTCTACAATTGACTGCACGAAGGCGATTTCCGCTGCTGCATTTTATGACGGAGACAGTTGGGATTTAGTAACTCACAAAGTTCCTGTTACCAAAGCGCTGCCAATAGTTACAATATTGACTTTGTCAGCTACCGGTTCGGAGATGGATTCAGGTGCTGTTATTAGCAATATTGACACCAATGAAAAGCTTGGTCTGTTGCATCCCTTGCTTCAGCCTAAGGTATCCTTCCTTGACCCCGCAAACACATACTCCGTAAATGCTTTCCAGACGGCCTGCGGTAGTGTTGATATTCTGTCGCACATTTTCGACTGTTATTATTTTACTGCCTCAAAGAAAATGGACATGGCAGACCGCATTATGGAGGAAGTAATAAAAACAGTGATCAAATATGCTCCTATTGCTATAAAGGAACCTGAAAATTATGAAGCGCGGGCAAATCTCATGTGGGCGTCATCTTGGGCGCTTAATGACTTTTTAACAACCGGCGTGTCTCAAGTTCCTGTATGTCACGCAATGGAGCATGAACTCTCTGCCTTTTATGATATTACCCATGGGCTTGGCCTTGCAATCATTACACCACGCTGGATGAAATATGTTTTGGATGAAACCACTGCACCACAATTTAAAAAATTCGGTGTAAATATTTTTGGAGTAGATGAGTCACTTCCAGATATGCAAGGGGCAGAACGTGCTATTGAGTGTCTTAGCGATTTTCTTTTCAATACGCTTGGTCTGCAAAGCACCCTTACCGAAATCGGCATTGATGATAAAAACTTTAAGATCATGGCTAAAAAAGCCTGCTGGGGTAGCGTACTGCCATCCCTTAAACCGTTAGGCGCTCAAGATATAGAGGAAATTTTTAAAATGTGTCTCTAATAGAAAATTATTTAAACATAGACTTCCTTTGGAGAGGAAATAGCAGGATGTTCTAAGCTGACAAATAATTCTAAAAACTAAAACGTCTTACATTTTGAGTAAGGCGTTTTTTGATTAAATATGCAACTCTTTTCTAAAAAATCTTCAAATAGTTCAAATATCAGAAATTGGTTCAAATTTATCAGAGAAAAGGTAAATTGAATGACTATTTTTTTAAATGTTTTGAAAGCGGCTTGTCACCCAAAGTGTTACTGCTCTGCTGAAAGCAGAATTTCTGGAATGTCCTCTCAAATTCATTTTTTGTGTTTTGAATCAACGGTTTCCTAATATTTTAGCCGCATTGCTGCACGCAACTTTTGCAGCCTGTTCAAGCAGGGCCTTTTGTGTATCATCATCGCCCGAACCTGCGGTTATTTCAATATGATACCCATCCATATAAATGTGTACGGAAGGATATGCAATATATGCATCCTCACCTACATTGTCAAGCTTAATCGCTTTCGGGCGCATTGATTTCATCATATCGTACTCTTCTTTAACCTGCTGTTTTGTAATTGCATCCGTATATTGTCTTACAGTAACCCTTACAGTATCACCCTGACCAATAGGTTCACTGTGATAGAGGATACTTGTCATGTTATTCTTTTTTTCTATATTGCCATCTATAACAGGAGAGTAATTTACAATGGCTGCTGCATTTTCAAGAGTGAATACAGATTCAGGATTTAGGTATACAATGGGCCCAGGAGTAGATTGCTGCAGCGTATTTGCCGCAGTGCATGAGCATAGTATGCAAAGCGAAAGCAGGTTTAAAACTGCAAACAAAATTTTTTTCATATTGATTACCTCTGCACATTTTTATCAGATAAATGGAAAAGGACGGATAAAAATCCGCCCTGCAACTTGCCCTATTGCGCCACAACCTCTTTACCGTTGTAATAGCCACAGGCCTTACAAACTCTGTGAGGCATTTTATATTCATGACACTGCGGGCACTCAACCATGCCCGGAACAGCCAGTTTCCAATTTGCACGTCTTTTATCTCTTCTGGATCTTGAAACTTTCCCCTTAGGTACTGCCATTTGACACACCTCCTTATAAAATCGTTCCCAAATTAAACGGCATATGACTCTACTCAGTATCGGACGACTTGATAATATCCACAAGCGTTGCCCATCTAGGATCAACGTTTTGGTTTTTGCACTTGCAGCTGCCTTCGTTTAAATCGGCGCCGCAGGTGGGGCACAGTCCCTTGCAGTCCCCTGAGCACAAATACCTTGCGGATACGTTCATCAAAAAGTTGTTGATTATGATATCGGTAACATCAATATAATCTCCCGAAAACAGCACAATGTCTTCATCGTGCGGAACTTCTCCGTCATCCTGCGCCAAAGTTTCATGAACGTCAAAATTAAATCCGCATTCTATCTCTTTCATGCACCTTGCGCAGTGAACCTTCATTTTTCCATGACATACCGCATCAAATTCCAATGCCTTCCCGTTGTTGACAACTTTGCCGTCAACCCTGACGGGTGAAGAAAACACAAAATTCTCTCCCAGAAATTCAGCGCTGTCTATAGAAACTTCCCCGCTTACATTGATTTTGCCGCCGTAATCCTTTAAAATATCGGATACATGAATAATCACGTTTTCACCTCATATGCACCGCATCGAAATAAATTATATCGCATAAATAAATTATTTGTCAACATTAATTTTTGCATACACAATCTTTGCTAAAAAACCGGCTGCATACAGCCGGTTTTTCACAAAAGTCAAATTATTTAACTTCTACCTTTGCACCTGCAGCTTCAAGCTTTTCTTTTATAGAATTAGCTTCATCCTTGCTTACGGCAGTTTTAAGCATCTTAGGAGCACCGTCAACCAATTCCTTTGCTTCCTTCAATCCAAGACCAGTAAGTTCTCTTACAACCTTGATTACACCTAATTTGCTTGCGCCTGCATCTACCAATTCAACGTCAAACTCTGTTTTCTCTTCAGCAGCAGCACCGCCTTCAGCAGCACCGGCAGCAACCATAACCGGAGCTGCGGCACTAACGCCAAATTCTTCTTCCATTGCCTTTACAAGCTCTGCAACTTCCAATAATTTTAATTCTTTAATATCTGCAAGTATTTGCTGTACGTTTGCCATTTTGTTTACCTCCTATAAATTACATATGTTTTTATTGTTCGGCAGCAGCGTTTTCCGCTGCTTTATTTGCGATAAGATCGGAAATTTCAACACCGTTCTCCACAATTGTGTTAAGCAGCCTTACAAGCCCAGAAACAGGAGAATTCAAGCTGCCCATAATCTTTGCGATAAGCACTTCCTTTGAAGGAGTCGCCGCAAGACGGTTCACTTCATCAATGGACATAATCTTACCATCCATGAATCCGGACTTGATTTCAAGTTTTTCATTATTCTTTGCAAATTTAGCCAAAACCTTCGCAGGAGCAACAGGATCTTCAGAAGATACAGCAAGAGCAGTAGGCCCATGCAAAACCGAATCAAGTTCCGAAAGACCTGTTTCATTTGCCGCTAACCTAAGAAGAGTATTTTTAACAACAAAGTATTTTACATTCTCTTTCCTGAGCTCGTTTCGAAGATTTGTATCCTCCTCAACGGTCAAGCCTCTGTAATCAACCAACACACCTGCCTGCGCATTCTTTAAAATCTCAATAACATCGGCAACGACCTGCTTTTTTTGTTCTAAAACCTTTTGACTTGGCATTCTTATTTCACCTCCGACTATAAATAAAAAGCTCTTTGCCGTAGACAAGCAAAGAGCGAATAGCAATCATAAAAAATCACCAAATACCCTCGGCAGGACTTACAAATGCCTGCTGTCTACGGATCCATTCAACAAACGAAATGATATCATATAAAAGCACGTTTGTCAATATTTAATTTTTAGCCGCTGATTTTAGTACTGTTTATCTTCACACCCGGTCCCATTGTGGACGCAACAACAACACTCTTCAAATACTGTCCCTTAGCAGCCGCCGGCTTTGCTTTGATAATCGCACCCATGAGCGCATTGAAATTTTCACTGAGTTTTTGCGTACCGAAAGAAACTTTGCCGATAGGGCAGTGAATTATGTTTGTTTTATCAAGTCTGTACTCAATTTTACCTGCCTTAATATCAGCTATCGCCTTTGCCACGTCCATGGTAACTGTTCCGGCTTTCGGGCTTGGCATAAGCCCCTTAGGACCAAGCACCTTACCAAGACGGCCAACAACACCCATCATATCGGGAGTTGCGACAACCACATCAAAATCAAACCAGTTCTCACCCTGAATTTTAGAAACCAATTCTTCGCCTCCGAAATAATCGGCACCTGCAGCCTCTGCTTCAGACAGTTTGTCACCCTTTGCAAAAACCAAAACCTTAACCGTTTTGCCTGTTCCGTGAGGGAGTACTATAGCTCCCCTAACCTGCTGATCGGCATGTCTTGAATCTACACCCAGCTTAATATGAGCCTCAACAGTCTCGTCAAACTTGGCTTTTGCAGTTTTAATCACCAAATCAAAGGCTTCTGCAGAATCATATGCCTTTGATTTGTCGATAAGCTTTGCGCTATCGAGATACTTTTTTCCTCTAAACATTTGCATTTCCTCCTTATGTGGTCAAACAAAGCTTTTCGCTTCTCCCACTTATCTGCTTCCATACTAAAATCACAAAATGTTGCGATTTTAAATAAAAACGCATATTTTCGCCTGACGGCAACCCTAATTAATCTGCTACAACAATACCCATGCTCCTTGCAGTTCCTGCAATCATGCTCATTGCCGCTTCAACAGAAGCCGCATTCAAATCTGGCATTTTCTGCTCTGCAATCGCTCTCAAATCAGCCTTGCTGATGGTTGCAACTTTTGTCTTGTTTGGAACACCGGAACCGCTTTCTATTTTGCAAGCTTTTTTCAGAAGAACGGCCGCCGGCGGTGTTTTTGTGATAAACGAGAACGAACGGTCCGCATAAACCGTGATAACCACCGGTATGATAAGACCTGCATCTTTCGCCGTTTTCTCGTTGAATTCCTTGGTAAACTGCATAATGTTAACACCATGCTGACCCAGAGCGGGACCAACCGGCGGAGCCGGAGTCGCCTTGCCTGCCGGAATTTGCAACTTAATGTAACCTACAACTTTTTGAGCCATTTATGGCACCTCCTTAAAACCTTATGTGGTGATTGCGGGCTAAAAGCCCTCCCACTTGCACATAAAGCAGTACGTGCTTTATGCAGAGGGGAAACATCTTAACCTGTCGGAGTAAAACCGACAATATCTACAAACGGACAAGCCGTTTATAAAGCTATTCCAAACGGGTGATCTGGCTGTAATCCACCTCTACCGGAGTTTCACGTCCAAACATGGAAACCTTCACAGTGATTTGACGCTTTTGTGCATCTATCAACTCAACCACTCCGGCAAATCCTTCCAGAGGACCTGAAGAAATGCTTACCGTATCACCCACGCTGACGTTCAAATCAGCCATTCTAATTTTTTCAACACCCATTCTGTCAGCCTCTTCATCCGAAAGAGGCACCGGCTTTGAGCCCGGGCCGACAAATCCGGTAACTCCGCGCGTGTTGCGCACAACGTACCAGCTTTCGTCAGTCATTATCATTTTAACAACGACGTATCCCGGAAAAACCTTGCGCTTGACTACCTTCTTCTCATCGCCCTTTTGCTCTATAACATCCTCCATAGGAACTTCCACTTTATGAATCAGGTGTTGTATGCCGCGATTTTCCACCAATTTTTCTATATTAGCCTTTACCTTGTTTTCGTAACCCGAATAGGTATGTATTACATACCATTTTGCTTCTTCAGACATACAAACGCTCCTTTAGAAATGAAATTTCCTCATGAAGGAATAATCCATTGAACAAGCTGACCAAAGCCGAAATCCAGCAAAGAAAGTATAATGCAAGTGATAATAATGAACGTAATGATAACTCCGGTGTTATGAATCAATTGCTCTCTCGTGGGCCATGTAACTTTTTTAAGCTCTGCTCTTGTTTCTTTGAAAAACCTGCCGATTTTTGCAAAAGCGCCGGCTTTTTTTGCGTTATTGGTATCGGTCATTTATTCTCATTCCTTTCATCAGTGCAAAAAGCACAAAAGTGCTTCAAAACACAAATTATAGATTCATAAAACCATACTATTTTGTTTCTTTATGAAGAGTATGCTTTCTGCAGAATTTGCAGTACTTGTTCATTTCCAATCTGTCAGGGTCGTTTTTCTTATTTTTCATGGAATTATAATTTCTTTGTTTGCATTCCGAGCATGCCAATGTAATCTTCACTCTCATGTATTGCACCTCCGTTTTTATATGGGTTTTAACTTCAGGTAGAAAATTAAAACAGTTTTATTTTTTGCTCTTTGATATACACTCGGAAAATTAAGCATAAAAAAAAGAGCCATTCACAGCAGATAGATTATATCATCATATAGGCATCAAGTCAAGTATTTTTTTAAGCTTTGAAAATTTGTTGAAAACACAATGATGGGTTACACTTTTTTCAAAAAAATAAAAATAATCTCCAAATTGCCCTTGTCAAGGTGGAACGGTGGAGATTTTCGTCAGAAAATACTACCGTCTACCTTGCACAACGGAATAATGATATAA
>JAOAAV010000006.1 GCA_026418715.1 Clostridia bacterium | reverse complement strand
CTCTACTTCCGATAGGTGTTTCCATTTCCTCTTTTCTGTGGTATACTTTATTTGATCCATTACGATCTCCTCCAGTCACTTTTGTATGCAACTTAAGTATAACTGGTTTTGATCCTAATGGATATTATTTTTTATATCTTTAGGCAATTTATTTTACAACTTGCTATTTAACGAACTCAACAAAAAAAGTATTGACAAAATGAACATGATATAGTATAATACTTTTCGTACTCGTCATTTGGCGGTATAGCTCAGTTGGCTAGAGCATACGGTTCATACCCGTAGTGTCAGTGGTTCAAATCCACTTACCGCTACCACACAGGGAAGTCTTGAAATTGGTTTAAATGCCATGTTTCAAGGCTTTTATTTTTTCAATCAAAAAAATTTTTGACAGCTGCTACATACAATTTGTAAAGAATATAGTTCATTGCATAAGACCACTACTATGTTGAATTGCAGTTCCTTATGCCGTCTCACGTTTTATTGTCCGCCAGCTGCTCCATGGGCAGCAACTGTTTCTATATCAGCGTAGTTTCCTAGTTTCTGATGCAGAAATTTAATTTTATACCGGTCCTCCTGCCAGAGATTTTTTAGCATACTCTATTGAGCAAGTACTGTCATATTTGGTCACTTTTATATTTAATATCAAGTACAACTGGCTTTAACCATAGTGTTTTTTGTCTTTTTGGACACTTGTCTTGTAATTTGCCTTTTAGCATTATATTTTAAAAATTCATTTCCTTAATGTACAGCTTTTGAAAAAGCTCTTGTTTTCCCAATTCTATAGTTTTTACTTTTCTTGCAAGTGATTGTGCCGTATCAAATAATCGTTCATCCCTAATTATGCTCACAGCTCCGCTTAATGCCGCATTCCCGCAAACAATAACCTTATCTTTCAGAACTTTCGGCAAGAGACCGATATAAGATGCGTTTTCCTTATCAATGAAACTTCCCATACCACCAGCAAGATATACATGGTCTATGCTTTCACAGCCATTTTTCGACAATGTTAAAAGCATCTTAATACCCGCTGAAAAAGCAGCCTTTGCAAGCTGTACTTCCCGTATATCCTGCTGTGTAATTTTTATATTTTTTGTAAGACGAAACCCTGCATCAGGTTCGAGTATGTATTTTCTCCAGCAGGATTCAACCTCTGCTTTAGTGCGCAGTCTTCCGTCCTTGCTTAAAATATCGTGCTTTAAAAGTTCTGCTGTGATGTCCACAATTCCGGAGCCGCATATGCCAATGGAAGGTTTTTTATGTATTGTTGTAATTTCCACCGTTCCGTCGTGCAATATAACATGATCTATCGCACCATCCACACTTCCTGTGCCATGCCTTATATGACTTCCCTCAAATGCAGGTCCTGCGGCAACAGAACAAGCATAGTATATGCCTTTTTTTCCGACAACCATTTCTCCATTTGTTCCTATATCAATAAGCAGGTTAATCTCTTCTGAACTTTCCATAGAACACGCAAGCATGGCCGACACAATATCACCGCCCACATATGCGGAAACGGACGGCATAACATAAAGTGAAAAATCAAAACCAAAACCTAATTTCTTTGCGTTAAGTACAAGCCCGTCCAGGAAGGCGGGCTTAAATGGCGCAGCAGCAAATCCCGAAATATCTGCGCCTACCAGCAAATGCTGCATAAATGTGTTCCCTGCGGCAACTGTTTTTTTTAACTCTTTTGGACTGATGTGATTTTTTTTAAGAACAATATCGAGCATTTGCTGCAATTGTGAGACAACGCACGTTTGAAGTGTCTGTATCCCGCCTGTATGTTCCATGCAATAGGTAATTCTGGAAATGACATCGGCTCCGTATGCTTTTTGGCGGTTAATTTGCGCAAGCGAGTCTATGGTTTGCATTGTTTTCATATCAATTAAGCTTATGGCAATTGTCGTAGTACCTATATCAACTGCCGCCGCAAATCCTCTTTCGCAGTGATATATATTGGAAATTTTTCTGTTTATTCCCTTTGTTAAAGCCTCCGCCCGAAAATTTTCGGGCAAAATAACTTCCATATCGTTATCTATCTTTTTTATACATGCCAGTCTGTACCCTTCTTGATGTTCTTTATCCGATAAAAATGGAATTTCACACTTTTCTGCCTTATCCCCTTTGACACGTACTTTGCATTTGCCGCAAAAGCCGTGCCCTCCGCACGGCGCATCCAGATATATTCCGCTTTCATTTAAAGCTTCAAGCAAGTTTTGCCCTTCATGTGCTGATATTTCTATTTCTTTTTCGCCCTGAAACAGTTTGATCCGGTACATATCCTAAGCCCCCTTGTTTTATAAGGGAATTATATCATACAAATTGCAAATAAAAAACATCCGAATGTAAAATCATTTTTCTTTACACTTTTCTATCAACTCATACATTTTTTCAAGTGCATCCGACAATCCCCCTACACTGTCGATAATTCCATATTTGACGGTATTTTCGCCAAACAAAATAGTCCCCACGTCATTTGCAATTTCATCGGTTTCAAGCATAAGTTTTTTAAATTCGTCATAACTTATCTTTGAATGGCGTGTTACAAAATCGATAATCCTATCTTGTATTTTTTGCATATATGCAAATGTCTGCATAACACCGATAACCAAACCGTTTATTCTCAAAGGGTGTATTGTCATTGTTGCAGATGGAACAATAAAAGAATAATCGGTTGAAACGGCAAGAGGAACTCCTATGCTGTGCCCTCCGCCCAATACCAGCGATACGGTAGGTTTTTTCATTCCGGCAATCATTTCGGCTATGGCTAGCCCAGCCTCAACATCTCCTCCCACAGTATTTAAGATAACCAAAAGTCCGTCTATTTCGGGGTTTTCCTCAACAGAAACAAGCTGAGGCAAAACGTGCTCGTATTTTGTTGTTTTGTTTTGAGGAGGCAAAACCATATGTCCTTCAATCTGACCTATGATATTAAGGCAGTGTATATTCCCGCGAGGATTTTTCGTTTCCACGCTCCCGTTTTGTATGACGCTTGATTTTTCATCATTGCCTTCATCGTTATTGGTGATTTGATTTCTTTGATGATCCATGTTTATCTCTCTTTCCAAATTGCTATTTATTATATTATAGGCTTAAAATTTTATTTTTATTATTGTAAATAGTACAAAGTTATGCTATACTACCTTTTATATTGTAATGATAAATCTTCTTTCATAGAATTAAGTATTATCAGAGAGGAGTATATGTTATGCCGATCAAAATTCCGGATAATCTTCCCGCTACACGTCAGCTGAGAAGTGAAAATATTTTCGTGATGAGCGAGAGAAAAGCTATGCATCAAGATATTCGTCCTCTTAAAATTGCGATTGTAAATCTTATGCCGACTAAAATAACAACCGAAACCCAGCTTTTGCGCCTTTTAAGCAACTCTCCCCTGCAGGTTGTTATTGATTTTATACAGATGGATACGCATGAATCAAAAAATACACCGCATGAGCATTTGTTGGCGTTTTATAAAACCTTTGATGAAATTAAAGCTTCAAAGTATGATGGCATGATCATAACAGGAGCTCCTGTTGAAAACTTAGACTTTGAAAAGGTGGATTATTGGCAGGAACTTTCGGAAATTATGGAATGGTCCAAAACCCATGTAACTTCAACGCTTCATATATGCTGGGCAGCACAAGCGGGACTTTATTACCATTACAAAATACCAAAATATCCCATGGAGAAAAAATGTTTCGGCATATTTTCTCACAGGGTGAATCGAACTACCGCAAAACTTGTAAGAGGCTTTGACAATGAGTTTTATGCTCCGCATTCGAGGCATACCGAAATAAGAGCCGAGGATATTAAAAAGGTGCATGAGCTTGAGATTCTGGCAGAATCAGATGAGGCTGGCGTATATATTGTTTTTTCAAAGGGCGGAAGACGTATTTTCGTCACGGGGCATTCAGAATACGATGCAAACACTCTGCATGATGAATATATGCGTGATCTGAGCAAAGGACTTGATATTGATATGCCAAAGCATTATTATCCGAATGACGATCCTTCAAAAACACCTATTGTACGTTGGAGAAGCCATGCAAGCTTGTTATTTTCGAATTGGCTTAATTATTTTGTGTATCAGATTACACCTTACGACATTGACCGTATAAAATAAAAATTTCCAATACATAAAATTGTATCGGAAAAATTATAGATAAAATGGTTCTGCTGTGATAGGATTAGAATCACATTTCTACCCAGTTTAATATTCGTGATTTTAGTGCGCTGAATTTATCCGAAGGATTTCAATAGTAGTCTTCTTGACGCAATTTTGCTATTTTTGAATTTCTGGTTGTTTTTTACATCGCTCTTTGTGATTTTTATTATGCCGCATTGGACGATAGTGATACAATTTTATATAGCGAAACACCTTTATTGTATGTACACCGCTTAAAAAACGTTCCAGATGTAGTTTGAAGCATTGTATTTTTGTTATTCTATGGCGATTGACAAGTTTTTTAACTAAAAACTCCTGCAACCAATTCAGTATCGGATGCAGGAGTTTTTGGTCGGAGTAGCAGGATTTGAACCTGTGGCCTTCTGGTCCCGAACCAGACGCTCTACCAAACTGAGCTATACCCCGACAACAAAAAAGATTATAGCATTATGTTCGGAGAATGTCAAGCAAAATTTCATCAATGGGATATTAAGGTTGTTGAAAACACAATGATGGGTTACACTTTTTTCAAAAAAATAAAAATAATCTCCAAATTGCCCTTGTCAAGGTGGAACGGTGGAGATTTTCGTCAGAAAATACTACCGTCTACCTTGCACAACGGAATAATGATATAA
>JAOAAV010000003.1 GCA_026418715.1 Clostridia bacterium | reverse complement strand
TTGACGAAACTTTGCTATTGATGTTATACTGTTCATAGAAAATAGCTCCTTTTGATACTTTGTTTTTTTGTCACTTAACATTATATCATATTGGAGTCTATTTTCTTTTTTATTTGTCACCCATCAATTGTATCACAACATTGTCATGCAAAACGCCAAGAAAACTCTGATTTAGTATTATTAAAAAACGAGCTTGTCGCCTAAAACTATTTTTTCTTTGAAAAAGTGAGATTTAAACTCAATTTTCCACCCATAAATCCAAATTCATTTTATGTCTTTTTAGTTATATTAAATATTTCTTAAAATAAACAGAAATTTTTGGTGGTCTTTTGTTAAATTGAATAATTTTTTTTGTTTTTTTTCTAATATGTTGTTAAAAAATGCTATTTATTTTATGTAAACAGTGGATAAGTGCATAATTTTGCCAAAATCCCTCTCATGGGTGTGGATAAGTGTCTCAAATTCAAAGAAAATCTTGTAAATTTTCCACAACAGTGTGGATAACTGTGTGGATAAGATGGATTACTCACTGATTATAATCCAATAGTAAACAAAATTATGTAAAACGAAAGTTTATTTTTTGTCAAAAATAAAAGCGTATTTATGCTTATATGTTGTCGACTTCTTTTAAAAAATATGCTATACTTTATCCGTGTGCTGTTTTTACGGCAATTTTTCGCTGAAAGTTTTTTCTTACGGAGGCTTTTATGAAACAAAAATCATTATACGTCTGTTCTCAATGCGGCTATGAAACTCCAAAATGGCTGGGAAAGTGCCCTTCATGTGCAAACTGGAACACTTTTGAAGAAGTTTTTGCCGCTCCTAAAAAATCCTTTTTCCCCTCCGTTTTGCGAAATACGCCTCAAGTTATTGCAGATATTGCAGCAGATAATGAAGAACGCTGCAAAACTGGAATGTCCGAGCTTGACAGAGTCTTGGGCGGAGGCATTGTAAGTGGGTCGCTTATTTTAGTAGGAGGAGATCCGGGTATTGGCAAATCCACACTACTTTTGCAAATATGCCAGAGCATAGGGCAAAAGAAACGCATTTTATATGTATCCGGAGAGGAATCCCTGCGTCAGATTAAGCTTCGTGCAGAAAGATTGAATGTAAATAACCAAAATCTTTACTTAGTATCTGAAACTGAGGTAGAAGCAGTTGTAGAATGCATATCCTCCGTAAAGCCCGATATTGTTGTCATAGACTCAATCCAAACCATGCACAGGCAAGATATTGCTTCCTATGCAGGAAGCGTTCCTCAGGTAAGAGAAGCCGCAAATACCTTTATGACAATTGCGAAGCAATCTTCCATCGCTATGTTCATTGTGGGGCATGTCACAAAGGAAGGCGCCATTGCAGGTCCGAGAGTTCTTGAACATATGGTAGACTGCGTTCTTTACTTTGAAGGTGACCGTCATATGAGTTTTAGGATATTGCGTGCCGTAAAAAACCGCTTTGGTTCAACAAATGAAATAGGGGTGTTCGAGATGCGCAGCAGCGGTTTGGCAGAAATCGAAAATCCGTCTGCAATGCTTCTTGAAGGAAGACCCGTTGACAGTTCAGGAAACGCGGTTATCTGTGCTATGGAAGGAAGCCGCGGCGTTCTTGCCGAAGTGCAGGCGCTGGTTACCCCTACGGGGTTTGGGAACCCGCGCAGAATGAGCTCGGGAGTAGATTTAAACAGAGCCATTCTCTTAATTGCCGTACTTGAGAAAAGAGCAAGACTCAATTTATCAAATTCCGATGTTTACATTAACATTGCCGGCGGGCTTAAAGTTGATGAAACAGCTGCGGATTTAGGCATATGCGCTGCGATTGCGGCAGGATTCTGGGACAGAACAATCCCTCATGATATGATATTTATCGGTGAAGTCGGACTAGGAGGAGAACTTAGGGGCGTAACTCACTTGGAAAAAAGGATTGCCGAAGCCGGAAAACTTGGATTTAAATCTGCAATTATCCCCAAACAGTCTATAAAAGGAATCCAAATTCCAAAAAATATAACAACTTATGAGGCAGGTACTCTTGTGCAGGCATTGTCATTTATAAAAAGTGAATGCATTATTCATTAAAAATGGTTTCAAATATACTATACAGTAAAAAATTAAAATATATCTTTTAATATATATATTTGTAATTTGTTGTAATTTTCTACAAAAAGTTTCTCGCATATTTTGTGATTTTTGTAGGATTATTAGAATAATAAAATTTTTTCGATTTTTGTTGGATTAAATGTTGATTATTGGGACAGATGTATGTTATAATGACGTTGTCGTTTAAAGTTAGCCAAATAAAGTATAATTTACTGAAAGGGGGATACACCGTGAAATCGACTGGTATTGTTAGAAAGGTAGACGAGCTTGGAAGAATTGTTCTTCCTATTGAACTTAGAAGAACATTTGACATCGAAGAGAAGGATGCTCTCGAAATTTATGTTGATTCAAATACTATCATTTTGAAGAAATATGAACCGGCATGTATTTTCTGCGGAGATGCAAAAGAAGTTTTCACTTTCGGCGGAAAGAATGTTTGCCCTTCATGCGCTAAGAGTATGCAGGCATTCGTAAAAGAATAAGCTGCGGCGAACTCTTGTGAGGTTTCGTTCGACCGGCGGTTGCGCCGGAATACATCTATTTGAATTAAGAAGGATGTGATTTGAAATCACATCCTTCTTTGAATTTTAAAAATGTCACACCTGCTTTACTTTGCTCTCTTAATAAAATCAACACTCCCCTAACCTGTACAGCGCCACTCCATGCCCAGCAACTTTTGATGAAACCTCTCCCTTTATTTCACCTAAGTCCTTCTTGTTCCAAATGTCATACACTCTGACCGCTCTCTCAATTCCCAAAAAAGAAAGGGGCGTAGTGATTGTTTGCGGCGTATTATCTGTATTAAACTGCGCCAAATAATAATCTCTCCCATTATCGTCATTTGCCGCCCAAACAATGTGAGAATCTTTTCTGTATACCTGTCTGCCTGCATGAGAATGATTCAGAATATGCAGCAATTCCTCGTTTGTTATAAGAGACAGAGTCCATTCATCATTATATGTCATATCCCCCCCAAACATAAGCGGAGAACGGAATATACACCACAAACTCATCATAGTCATTTGCTCATCTCGCGAAAAATTCGTCATTCGCCCGCCTCCCGCACTACGTATTCCTATTTTCCCAAGAGGAAGCATATCTGCATCAGGCCAACATCCTTCCTTCACGTACGGATACCAGCTTTCACAAAACGAAAACATCTCGTAAAGCTGTGCCCAGTTATCCCAAAAATCATCGGACATACGCCACATATTTGCATGCTCGGCAAGATGCTCCGCCTCTGAAACAGGCGCCGCACCAGGCGACAGACTCAGCACTATATCTCTTCCCGTCTTGTCGATCGCCTTTCGTATCAATTCCACCTCTCTCCTATGATATGGTCGGGCAATGTCATCAACCTTGATAAAATCCACTCCCCAGTCTGCATACATCGAAATAATAGAATCATAATATTGCTGTGCGCCGTCTTTTTGGAAATCAACCCCGTACATATCCGTATTCCAGCTGCAGACGCTTTCCGTATTGGCAATGTCCCTTGCCGTATAGGGAGTATTTTTTATTTTTGTATTGTCACGCACAGCCTGTTTGGGTATTCCGCGAAGAATATGGATGCCGAACTTTAATCCCAAGCTGTGTATGTAATCTCCCAGCGGTTTGAAACCTATGTTTTCCCCATTTTCTCCGAGTGCGCTCGGGAAACGGTTTGTTGCGGGCATAAGACGAGAATATTCATCCATAACAAGCTCAGCTCCAGCATTGTATTCATTGCTTTTTGCCATCGGCTCAAACCATTGGATATCCACAACAATGTATTCCCATCCGTACTTTAGCAGGTTTTTTGCCATATACTCGGCATTTGCCCGCACCTCCGCCTCGTTTACGCTTGCTCCGTAACAATCCCAACTGTTCCACCCCATTGGGGGTTTTTTTGCCGTACTTTTCATAAAATATCTCCTTGCAATTCGTATTCAAACGCTTCACATATCTTCAATATATATGGATATACCATTATTCTATCCAATTGTCAATATAAAATTGCTAAGTTATCATTCGTTTTGCTCAAAATAACTTTGAACACTTTTCGCAAGTCTTTATTCGGTGATAGGCTATTTACAAACTTTTTTATCAAAATACCCTCTGCGTTCTATAGCTTTGTAAAATCCGTTTAAAAATATCTTGTTTTTTCATAAGAGATGGTGTATTATAATATCGTTAAATAGTTATCAAAAGGATGGCATGGAAATTATGAAAAGCTTTGATATAAAAACAAAGATATATTTCGGTGACGATGCGTTAGACAGGCTCTCCCAACTCCCATATAAACGTGTTCTTGTAATTACGGATCCGTTTGTGGTTCGAAGCGGCATGATACAAATGATTACTTATCGTCTAAGTGATGCGGACTGTGAGTTTGAAGTGTTCGATGATGTGGTGCCCGATCCGCCTATCGAAAAAATTTCAATCGGTGTAAAAAAGATGGTTCAATACAATCCTGACGCTGTAGTTGCCGTGGGAGGCGGCTCAGCGATTGACTCGGCAAAAGCCATAAAGGATTTTGCTTCAAGAGCTACCGGCCGCACAGATGTTGCACTTATCGCCATTCCAACTACAAGTGGCACAGGCTCCGAGGTTACTGCATTTTCAGTTATATCCGATCCAGAAAACAATAAAAAATACCCCTTGGTGTCTGATTCCTTGATCCCGACAGAAGCTATTCTTGATGCGGCATTGGTAAAAAGCGTACCTCCCGCTGTTACGGCAGATACCGGTATGGATGTCTTGACCCATGCAATAGAAGCCTATGTAAGCATTAACAACAATGAATTTTCAGCTGCACTTGCCGAGAAGGCTATTGAGATTTGCGGTGTGTTTTTGCTCCGCTCCTATCTTGACAATAACGATACTCACGCAAGAAAAAAAATGCACGTTGCTTCCTGCTTGGCTGGGCTTGCTTTCAATTCAGCATCCCTTGGCTTAAATCATGGAATTGCCCACGCTGTCGGTGCAAAATTTCATATACCGCACGGTCGCGCAAATGCGATGCTGCTTCCTCACATCATTGAATTTAACAGCGACATCAACAAGCACTCCAAAAGCAGAAGCGAATACCTCCCCGCAGTGAAAAAATACGTAAACATAGCAAAGCTTTTAGGACTTAGCAATTTTAACACTATTACCACCGTTCGTTCACTCGTAAACTGGATTCAGTTTATGATGAAGGAAATGAATATGCCCATGTCTGTTTCACAATGCGGAGTTGACAAAACAGAATATTTTAATTCAATTGACGCCATGGCCGAAAATGCTTTAAACGATGCTTGCACAAAAACAAACCCAAGGGTTCCCAGCAAAGTTGAGGTTGTTTCGATACTCAAAGATTTATATGATGAGGAAAGATGGTAATTATAATATATTTCTAAGCTTTAGTTCATAATTTTGCGGAAGATGCTCAAAAAGGGTGTTTAGAGCCTCGTTTTTTGCAAGAGCATCTTCCTTTTTTTCTCCATTGATGTATTGCCTAAGCTCCGCCAATTGAAGCTCTATGGCAATAACCTGTGTATGGTCTATTGTCGTGGAAAGCGCGCTTCTTTTTTGGTGTATATAGTCCTCAAGCTCTCCGACGCCTTCTTTTGCTCCGTCAAAATTATTATCCTCCAGCATTTGTGCGATTGATCTGTTTTTCTCCAACATTTTTTTCGATACATCGTCAATATGCTTTGTAGATACCACGCTGCCTGCCAAAATACAGGCGAACAAAACAATTGCCACAACAAAGCTTTTCATTTTCGTTTCTCCTTCAGCTGAACAAACAAACTCCCGTTTATATCCAACGAGGCGATAAATACGTCTTCCACGCTTTTTGCATTTTTCTTCTTTAGCTCTCCCTCAAGCCACTCCCTGCTTTTCCCACTTCTCCTGAGTTCCTTTTCATTCAGTTCCCCGTCTGAAATCAGCATGAAAGGGAGTCCTTCCTTTTGTGCATTTTTTATGTTAAGATCACGAATTGTAACCATTCTGGCTTCTGCCTTCGGGATGATGCTGATTTGTCCGTTCGTTTCAAGCACCGCCACCTCAATATCCGCAATATTCGGATAATTGTTCATTCTGAGTTCTTCCAGCAAATCATTTATATTAAATCTCAAATGCTCCATTTCTTTTTCATTGATATGACCGTTATAAATAATAATGCTGGGCTGACCCGTTATAAATTTTCTCATCGTTTTGCTTTTCATTGTAATAAACGACATCGCAATTTCCGCTATTACCAGCGTAAACACGGGAATAACGCCGGAAAGCAACGGAATGTCAATGGTTTGCATGGGGACAGCGGCCAAATCGGATATCATAATCGCAACTACCAGTTCCGACGGCTGAAGTTCTCCTATTTGCCGTTTGCCCATAATCCGCAGAGCCGCCGTAACAACTATATAAAGAATAAATGTACGTACCACAATAATAATCATATATCATACTCTCCGATTATAGATTATAAGATAGTTTTCCCTTTATTTTAAAAGCTATTCCAAGGCAAAAAAAGAAGCCCTGTCCGAGCTTCCATAAATTTTTTTATAAATTTTCATGTACTTGTTTACTCTTTCAACATATTTTTCTGTTTCCGCAAACGGTATCTTAAAAAGAGTCTTTCCGTCTGCGCTGTACTTCTTATTTGCAAGCCATTTGTCAACATTTCCCATGCCTCCGTTATATGCAGCGAGTGCTACATCTATGTTTTTATAATATGCGATTAAATAGCTCAGATAGAAACATCCCATTTTAATATTTGTTTCTGGATCTTCTATATCGTCTGCTTTAAACTCTAAACCCATTTTCCCTGCAATCCATTTTGCAGTGTCATCAGTAATCTGCATAAGTCCACGCGCCACACCCGAGTGTGCATCATGAATATAGTTGCTTTCGGCTTTAATTACACCCATAACCAAATACCTGTCAAGGCCGTACTCTTTTGAATATTTGTCTATATATTCCACATGACGCAAAGGATACCTCATCCGATTTATAGTATCAATACACGATTTTAGTGCCACAATCCCCAGTATCACAACCACTGTAAGCAAAACAAACCTAATCAGCCTTTTCACATTTTTCCCTCAATTTTTTCACAATTTTCTCAGCCTCCTGCTGTAATGTATACGCATCCCCATTGTTGATTATCACAAAATTCGCTTTCCCTGTATAAAAGCTGTCATCTTTCTGTGCATTAATCCTTTCCTCAGCCTCTCTTTCGGTGAGCTTGTCTCTCTCCATAATTCTGCGTTTTCTGATTTTTTTGTCCGAAATTACAGCCAAAAGAAAATCATATTTTATTCCGCTTTCAATTAAAGCTGCCCCGTCAATTCCGACGATGTCTCCATTGTATGCAGAAAGCATATTCCAAATAGCTTCTGATATATATTTGTGAGTAATTTCATTGAGTGCCGAAAGCTTTTTGTCGTCACTAAATGCCAGATGTGCAAGCTTTTTTCTGTTCAAACTCCCATCGTCATTTAAAATATCCCTACCAAAGTACTCTACAAGCTCCAAAAGAGCAGGTTTTCCCGGTTTTACAACATCTCTTGCCACGATATCTGCATCGACAACAAAAATGCCCATGCCCCTGAAAATGTTGGAGACATATGTTTTCCCGCAACCCGAGCCTCCTGTAATTCCCAATATCTTCATTTTATTTTGCATCATACCAGCTTTTCCCCTCAGACATATCGGCAACAAGCGGAACCTTAAGCGTCATTGCCTGCTCCATCTCCGTTTTCAAAATTTCGCATACCCTTTCCTTCTCCGGAATATATGTCTCTACAATCAGTTCATCGTGTACCTGCAAAATCAGTCTTGATTTAAGGTTTTCTTCCTTCAGCCGACTATGCACCCTGACCATGGCAAGCTTTATAATGTCTGCGGCAGTTCCTTGTATGGGAGTGTTTAATGCGACACGTTCTCCGAATGCGCGGGTATTAAAATTCGAGGATTTAAGCTCTGGAATATACCGAATTCGGTTCATAAGAGTTTTCACATAGCCTTCTTTTTTTGCTTGCTCTTTGATACTTTCCATATACTCCCTAACGCCATGGTACTTTTCCAGATAGCTTGTGATATACCTCTTTGCCTCTGACACCGATATTTTCAAATCCTGCGACAGACTGTACTCTCCAATACCATAGACAATACCAAAATTAACCGCTTTAGCGCTGCTTCTTTGTTCACTTGTCACCTCACAAAGCGGCACTCCAAACACTTGTGATGCGGTAACCGCATGAATGTCCTCACCTGTCATAAACGCCCTAATCATGGTTTCATCATTGGCAATGTGTGCAAGCACACGAAGCTCAATCTGTGAATAATCCGCATCTATAAGGGTATATTCGCTGCTTCCCGCAATAAACATCTTTCTAATTTCTCTGCCTAATTCCGTTCTTACAGGAATATTCTGCATATTCGGCTCCGTCGAGCTGATTCTCCCTGTTACAGTTACGGTTTGTTTAAACTCCGAATGTATACGTCCCGTATGGGGGTCAATAACTGCCAGTAAGCCGTCGCAGTATGTGCTCTTGAGCTTTGAAAGCTGACGATATTCCATCAAAAGCTCTATAATTGGGTGCTTTCCTTTTAATTTTTCCAAAACCTCAACATCAGTCGAATATCCTGTTTTCGTCTTTTTAACCGCTTTTAGTCCCAATTTTTCAAATAAAATCACCCCCAGCTGTTTTGGAGAGTTCAAATTAAACTTTTCATCCGCATACGAATAGATTTGCTCTGAAATTATATCAATTCTCTCTGTGAGCATATGAGAAAATTCATCAAGCTGCTTTTTATCAATTGCAAAACCGCAAACTTGCATATCTGCCAAAACTTGAACAAGCGGAAGCTCCACATTGTAATATAAATCCGTCTGCCCGTTTTTCTCAAGCATGGACTCAGTTTTTCCCTTCAATGGAGAAATTGCAAGGACACGTCTGCAAAAAACTTTTGCCTCATCCTCAGTTCCAAAAAGGGATAGTTGCTTTCCCCCTGATGCATCGGTACCGGTGTCTATTGTGACATTCAAATATTCGCTTGCCAAACCGTCAATATTATAATCCGCTCTCGCCGGATCCAAAAGATATGCCGCCACAGCCACATCGTATGCAATACCGTTTATTTGTACTTTGGGGGAAAGCTTAACTAATGTATCCTTGATATCACATACCATCTTTTTGATTTCCGAATTTGATAAAACAGGAGATATAGCATTTAAAATATCGTCCTGCGTCATAAATGAATTTATGGGGATGTAAGCCGCATAAGACTCTATCGCCGCGCTTATGCCGGTTAAACTTTTACCGGCATAAAAAAACATAAGAGAGAGTAAGGACGTTTTCTCCATCCTTTCAACCAATTCAAAAAGCTCGGCTTTATTTGAAATTACCACCATCTGCGTGTTTTCAAAAATATCTTCCTTTGACTCTTGAAGTTTTAATGACAATCTCTTGATGATGCTGTTTAAATCAAGACGCTTTAAAATTTCATATACCCGTGCGTTATCATTAAGGCAAAATTTTTCTAAATTCTTGACCTCAAACGCAATTGGCACATTCTTGTCAATGGTCGCAAGTCTCTTGCTTAAAAATGCCATTTCTCTGCCATCTTTCATTCTTTGAAGCATTGCGCCCTTCAACCCAACGTCGTCAATATGCTCATATATATATTCTATACTCTTATACTTTGAAATCAATGAAAATGCGGTTTTCTCACCGATTCCTGCAACCCCCGGGATGTTGTCCGACGCATCTCCCATGAGTGCTTTCACGTCAATAAACTCTGCAGGGGAGATTGAGTATTTATTTTTTACTTCATTTGCGTCATACACAACAGTTTCATTCATTCCGCTTTTTGTAACGGTCAAAATAACCTTTGTTTTATCGGTGGCAAGCTGGAGATCATCCTTATCACCCGTGGCAATCAGACACTCTATGCCGCTGTTTTCACATCTTTGTGCTACTGTTCCGATAATATCATCAGCTTCGTAGCCTTCCATTTCCAAAATTGCTATATCCATTGCTACAAGTATTTCCTTCGCAATCGGCATCTGCAGAGCAAGCGCATCCGGCATGGGTTTTCTTTGCGCCTTGTATTCTTTAAACTCCTTATGACGAAACGTAGGTGCCTTTACGTCAAAAGCGGCACATATATAATCAGGCTGTGTGTCGCCAATCAACTTTAAAAGGATACTTAAAAATCCATATACCGCATTGGTGGGCGTTCCGTCCCTTGACGTTAACGGTTTTATACCGTAAAACGCTCTGTTTATAATACTATTTGCATCTATAATCAATAGTTTTTTCATTCTTCTTTGCCTTTCATATGTTTTCAATCTGCCAGTCAATTTCGCTTTTTCCCATGCTTTTTAAAAGTTCGTTCGCCTGTCTGAAATGTCCGCAGCCAAAAAAACCACGCGAAGCGGACAGAGGACTCGGATGTGCTGCCGTAAGGATTTTATGCCATGGATTTGTAATAAGCTTTATCTTTTCTTTCGCATTATTTCCCCATAGCATGAAAATTACAGGCTCTGCTCTTTCATTCAGCACAGACACCACCTTATTGGTGAAAAATTCCCATCCTTTGTTTCTATGGGAATTGGCAAATCCTTCCCTTACCGTAAGCGACGAGTTTAAAAGGAGCACCCCCTGCCTTGCCCATTTTTCAAGATATCCGTTATTAGGGATATATAAACCATACTCATTTTGCAATTCCTTGTAAATATTTAAAAGCGATGGGGGTATTTCTACACCCCTTTGGACTGAGAAAGCAAGGCCATGTGCCTGGTTTGCGCCATGATACGGATCCTGCCCGAAAATTACCACCTTTGTATCTTGATAAGATGTCCATTTAAGAGCATTGAAAATATCATACATATTGGGGTGAATTTTGTATCGGGCATATTCTGTTTTCAAAAATTGTCGAAGCTTTTGGTAATAATCTTTCTGAAACTCATCGTGCAAAAGCACATCCCAGTCATTTTTGAAATTAACCATAACCGTCTCCCATACTTTCGTTCTATACTACAGTATACCTTTTTTTGATACCTTTTTTCAAGTCTAATTAAAAAATTTTGGTGAAAGTATCTCAATTTGAAAAAGGGCAGAGGATAAAACCTCTGCCCCCGGATGAAAAACATAAGCAAAACACTCACGTCTCTCTTATCCTTATATCATAACAATATAGAAAATCTTTAATAAAAGCCTACTATTTCGTCATGGACGCCTTAAACATATTGTAAATGGCAACCGCTGCCTGAGCTCTCGTACAATTGCCCTTTGCATCGAACATATTGTCACCTACGCCCTTGAGTATGCCTGCCTCTTGCATCTTGTATACCGCAGCTTTAGCATAACTCTGTATGCTGGAATCATCAATATACATCGATGATGCAGTTGTTGACGTCATGCTTACGCTCAAAACATCTGCAGCACGATACAGCATTGCACTCATTTCTTCTCTAGAAATGGTATTATTGGGTCTGAAAGTATTGTCCTCAGCATAACCTGTCGTAATACCAAGCTTTTGAGCTGCAGCAACATACGGAGCATACCAATCACTAGAAGAAACATCCGCAAACGATGCAGTCGCACTTGCGTCACCAACGTTGAACATTGTCACAATCATCTTGACAAACTCAGCTCTTGTCACAGTTCTATCCGGCTCATAAGTATCATCACCCACACCATTGATTACATTACGAGCTGCCAATGCTGACACGGCGTCAACCGCCCAATCAGCCTTAACATCGCTGAAGCTCTTCTTTACTTCTTTGATTGTAAAGGTTCCGGAAATATTATCGGTATTTACAATCACATACCCGTCCTTATACATACTTCTCGGCACAACATTGCCGTTTTGATCTACTACAACGATATTATCCGCTGATACTCCGTTTGCAAGTGTATAAGGAACTTTAACCTGTACCGGATCATAGCCCGTAAACGAAGTACGCGCTACACCGTTTACTGTCGCCGATATAGTAAAGGTATCATTTGAAGTCTTAATACCGGTAGCCGCTACCGTACCCTGCTCATTCTTAATCGAAACCTGTACGGTGGTAGTGGTAGTAGTTGTCGTTGTTCCTGTACCTATTCCACCGGGAACAATAACTCCGCCGCTGCTGCTACTACTGCTACCGCCGGATGAGGACGATGATGAAGAGAGCGAAACAGTCTTAGTAGACGAGGCTATTTCAACGTCATCCTTATCTTTTATAGAAACAGTAACAACATACTTCGAAATATCAGTATCCAAATACGAAATCTTAAGCATTCCATCCGTCATAAATTTCGTCCCTGTTGCTGTAATTGTGTCCGATGTGCTCTTAACATCGTTCACGTATAAGTTATAGTCACTGCCTAAATCAAGCGCTGTACCATTAGATTTTGCTACAGAAACTGTCGCTTCAAGATTTCCCTCAGCATACAAATTGCTAAAGCTTATTCTGTACTTTGTATCATACTTGCCAGTGGTCTGAATTGTAATCGTAGGTGTGTATACAAAAACCGTCTGTGTCTTGGAAGCTAATTCAGTACCATTTGCATCCTTAATCGTAATGGAAACACTATACTTGCTTATGTCAGTGTCCAAATACACCAGCTTAATCGCATCAGATGCCGTCAATTTGCTTGCCGATGCAACGATGGAATTGGATGTGCATTTATTTCCATCAAAATATAATTCATAACTATTGTCAAGAGTAAGTTCAGATCCTCCCCACTTTGCAACCTTAACTGTCGTGGTGAGGTTTCCGGACGCACTAAGATTCGACACTGCAACCGTACTCTTCGACTTATATACAGCTTCGCTCGGAACCGTAATTACGGGAGTAGCCGTCGGAGTTGCCGTCGGAGTTGCCGTCGGAGTAGCCGTCGGAGTAGCCGTCGGAGTTGCCGTCGGAGTAGCCGTCGGTGTAGCCGTCGGTGTAGCCGTCGGTGTAGCCGTCGGTGTAGCCGTCGGAGTTGCCGTCGGAGTAGCCGTCGGAGTAGCCGTCGGTGTTGCCGTAGCCGAAGTGCTGTATGTGAATGTTAATGATGGAATTTCCAAATCAACATATGTCGTACCGCTCACTCTGGTTATATCTGAAGACACGTATAACACGTCCCCAGTTGACAACCTGTTTGTTATCTTAACGGACGTAAGCGGAAGAGTAAACGTTGTACCTGCTTCAACACTATCCGCCAATTGCAACTTGAACGTTGCCAATGTTCCGCTTGAAGATGTATTTCCCGAACTTGTATTAACCCAAGAATACGATACTGCCGACACGCTCGAATTATAAGCTATGCCGCCAAGTCCCGATCCTAATCCGGTAGATGTTCCCGACACATACGTCATCTTAGACGTATCAATCGGCAGACGGAACTGGGCGCCAATTATATTCGCATCTGTAACACCCTGATACGAAACCGTAACATCCACAACTTTACCATTCACAGTCGCCGATGCGATTACCGCAGGAATATTGGTAGGAATAGGCGTGTTTGTAGGTGTTGGCGTAGGAGTAAGCGTTGGCGTAGGAGTAGGTGTTGAAACAGTCCCATACTGGAACGACAACAGCGGTGTTGCCACATCAACGTATGTTGTACCACTAACTTTTGTTACATCTGAAGAAACGTACAATACATCTCCGGTCGATAATCTGTTTGTTATTTTAACAGACGTAAACGGAAGCGAAAAAGTCGTTCCCTTTTCAACACTGTCTGCCATCTGCAACACAAAAGTAGCAAGCGTTCCGCTTGAAGAAGTGTTTCCCGAACTCGTATTAACCCAAGAATACGATACTGCCGACACGCTCGAATTATAAGCTATGCCGCCAAGCCCCGATCCTAATCCGGTAGATGTTCCCGACACATACGTCATCTTAGACGTATCAATCGGCAAACGGAACTGAGCACCAATTATATTTGCATCCGTAATGCCCGAATAATCAACTCTTACCGTCACTTTGTTGTCAGTTATATCAGTAACCGTTGCCGTCACACTGGCACTGCCAGTATCAGCAACGGCACACAAGTTTCCAAATACAGACATAATCATAGCCAAAATACAAATGATGGCTATAAATTTTTTATTATTCATGTCTTTTCTCCCTTCAATAATGTGTGTCTACGATACAAACTCAAAAGGCCTTGCCAGAAGAATAATAGTCAAGAATTGCAATAGCGTCCGTTGTGTCTATTCCGCTATCTTTATTAACATCAGCAGCCAACTTCTGAGTATCTGTCAATGTAGCACCAACGTAATAATCAAGAACCATAATTGCATCCGTCGTATCTATACCTCCATCCGCATTCACATCGCCCAATGTATACGTTGTCGTGCCGCCCGAGGATGACACCGTAAATGAATCCGTATCAATAGTACCTGACTCGTCGCCCGCCTTAACCACGTATGTACCCGTCGTCGGGCTCGAACCCAAAGGAACGCTGAAGGTAGCAACTCCGCTTGAATTTGCTGCGGTCTGGTCTATGTACGCAATTTCGCTTGCACTTATGCCGTCCGTATCGTTAGAACCAGGCTTTAGCACCAGCAAAGTTACCTGTGTTTCTGCAGTCGCCGAAACTGTTATAGAAGCCTTAGCTGTGCTTGAGCTGTATGTCGAACTGGTAATATCAGCCGCCATAGCGGAAGCGGACATAACAAACAACACGGCAGACACCGCCGCACAAGATAGAATTACCTTTTTTAAAGATTTCTTCATTGTCTTACCCCTTTTCTAAAAATATTGTTTTGATTTCACTTGGACACACGAGAACTAAAAACAATTCCTCCTTCCAAGCCGCTCATACCTCGCCTGTATGCCGCAACATACAATATACATTCATATGTAATCATTATAAACCCTTTATGCCTAAATTTCAATTTCTTTTCAAATCTATTTTTATTTTTGTAAAATAAATCTAATTAAACACATACTTTTTTGTGAATAATCAATAAATTTGATGGTAAAATATGTGCAAAATATGATTTGAATTGATAACATATGCTAATTTTGCGTCGACAGTCGACAGCCGCAGATTTTGTTTAAAAAATACAACCATATCATATCACAGATACAAGGCAAAACCTACTGTATTTATCCAAGTTTTTCTCATGCTTAACGCTTCATCATCATTATTCTGCGTCTTACAGATTTGTTGTTGCATCTTACCTGTGCCCTGCTCTGCTTTTCTAGATAATTTACAAGTCTTACAATTTCAGTCTCATCAAAGCCTGTAATCGGCATAAAACAGCATTCTCCGCTTTTTGTTGCAATATAGAACAAATCCATGTTTCGTACACTTTTTTTCCTTTGCAAAAAGGCAAGCTTTTCAAGCCCTTTTATTTTCTCAATAAACTCATCATTTTCATGACAATACCGTTTGACAAAATTCTTTGATCCAAGCAAAATTTCACGGATATCTTTTATGCGAACCTCCGCCGTTTCTGTTTTCGCCGGAATGAATTCACGAAAGAATATGGCTTTGTGATGAATGTCATAAGGCAGAAAGCAGTTATTCCAATTTCTCATGTGAAGAGTCTTTTTGTCAGCCGCAATATATGTGGAAAATATTGTGTTTATTTCTATAACAATATACAAAACACCACACATAACCGCCAACAAATAACACAGTGCAAACAGATAATCAGACCTAACCAGATTATACACAAAAAGTGCCGCTCCAATCATGGATATCAGTCCGACCGCCGTCATTAAAAGCGTATATTTTGTTTTGTTTCTTCTGCTCATTTGAGCCTTTACAACATATTTTGGAGCAGCAGCCATTATAAATCCCCCTCTCGCTTTGTGTCTCTGCTAAAACATAGCAGTTTTCCGTTTTATCCTCCTAAATACGAAAAATGCATATAGTCCTTGAGTGAATTCCATTCACCGCCCCATATCCATCCATACTTTTTGAACACACGGACAACATCGCCGTCGGGCGGTATGGAATACGGATCGTCATATGGTTTCCAGAAAGAGCCGATTCTCTTTCCCGTATTGTAAATGCAATAATTTTCATCCGGATTTATATCTATTGCCGTTCCGTAGCTATGCTGGGACTTGCCTCCCGTCGCCGTCTGCCTCCAGCTGTAGCCGCCGATGGATTTTATCGGGAATTTTTCGCTCCCATTATAAATTTCCGTAAAAATTTGGACCACCTCTGCGGCAAGCGTCTTATTCACCTTAATATCCGACGTTGAAGGCACCTTGCTTCCGTCAGAGCGCAATTTCCAGACGGGAACCGTAACCACAACCATATTTGCATCCGCTTCAGCTTTAGAGATATAAACTTGAAGACCATCCCCAAAGATTCGGGCGTATCTGTTGTTTTTAAAGCTTATCTTCGCCTGTTTCGGATATTTCACGGAAAATTCACTTTTAGGGATGCTGATTTCAAAACTTGTATTGGCATATGCTTTAACGTAATTGGTATCGCGCCGCATCGCCGATACACAAAGAAAATATCTTCCCGCCTCAAGCCCTGATACCTCCGTGTGCTTTTGATCTATTACCCTCGCCGAACCCAGCAATTCGTTGCTTTGGTTATAGATACTTACCTGAAAATCCGTGTATTTTTCCGATTTCCACACAATATCTATATCAGAATTTGTAAGATGATGCTCTTGTGTCGGACTTAAAATCACAGGCGGCACCGGCTCTCCGTACATTATATCCGCCGTATCCGCCAAGGCAGCATCACCCGCATTTACCAAGGCAGTATAATCAATGCCGCTTTCAAAAAGCTCCGCCGGAAAAACAAGTCTTGTTTTATCCCCAGTAATATCCGCATTCACAACATAGTCTCTGGTTTCGTTGTTTTGTATCTCAACGTGGTATACTGCCGCTTCGGACGGGTCTACCTCAAGCACGACGTCATCACCTGCGCACACCTGCATATCACCTGAAATAACCTTAGGATGCGGCAGCACGTTTTCGCTTTTGACCTCATAATATTGTTTTTGCATTGGTAAAACTGTAGCCGCAGGCAAAATTTGGGCCTCTTCATCTAAATTTGCCGACAAGGTAAGATACAGACCGCTGCCATCATACCATATCCCCGCTCCAGCAGGAACAGACCGCTTGTCCCCACAAAGCAGAACGCGGTCATAACGTATGGACAAAAGCTGGCGGTAACATTCAAAAATATCCGAACCGTACAATGCTACAAGCTCATGTTCTGCACCTCTGTGACTTCCGTGAACCGCCATACTCCTGCTGTTGTCCGCCGCAGACCTCGAAAGCTCACTTTCGTATACCAGCGCGCCCTTTTTCTTTTTGTATCGGCAGGAATTTAAGATGTCCAAAATTTCCATTTCTTTAGCTTCACGAATTGCCTCGCTGACTTTTTGATCAGATTCACAAGGATTATAATATACGGCATCTATTTTTTCGTTTTCATCTTTTAGAAAAACAAGATGAGACGCACTTAAGTCTTCCGCTTTAAGCGCATCGGCACCGGCTTTAAGGGTTTTGTACGCAAAGGACTGGCAATTCGTATAAAACGCACACACAACGTCCTCGCGCACACCAACCATGATAAAATTTTCATAGTCGGCGCTGTACACATACCAGCTAAAACCAAATTCCGACACATCAATCCTGTTCGGATTTCCAAAGGCTTTTAAAAGTTCCTTCTCACTTTCTCCGATCCACACAGTCCTTCCGCCGACTGAAATGCATATATCGGGATTAAAGGTATTCTCCATCCTTTCAAAGATTGTGTCGATATCCTCTTTCGAAAGAACGGATGTAGGAGATAATTTTGAATTTGCCTCTATAATCCCATGCTTTATTGCAAAAGCATAGCCTATCCGATTTTCTTCATCCACAGCGGCATTGTTAAAACAATCGTTTAATATATGTCTTGCTTCGGCATCTGTAATTTCATAGTTTTTGCCGTATGCCATCATAGCCCTGTACAAAAAATTCGTTGCCGTTTGAAGAGATATATTCTCTCTGTCGGAGTAAAATACGGTATCGCTTTCTTCAATAATACCAAGCCCCCACGCCTTGAGCACCTTCTCGTTATCTGAAGGAAAAAGAGGTTTCTTCTTAGGTGTGGGAGCATCCTCATTCTTCAGTCTTTCATAAAAATCGACCGTGCGGGTTACAAACTCCCGTTTTGAATTATTTGACTCCTCCTGATACGGCTGTGCCGTCACGGGTTTTTCTTTCTCGGATTTTCTTGTCAAAAAGCCCGCCGCCGTAAAAAGCACGAAAACTACTATCAGCGCAATACAGGCTCTTGTTTTAGATTCCGATCTCATGCTTGCCTCCCCTGCAAAAACAATCTGATTTTCCCTATCATGTACAAAGACCCAAACGCGACAATCATGCCATTCTCCCCCGCTTTGTCCATAGCCTTGCAAACTGCTCGCACACAGTCCTCCTCATAATCGACTTTTTTATGATAAAGCTTAGCTTTTTCCGCAAGCTCCAATGCAGGCACAGCGCGCGGATTGTCGGGAACTGATGTGATTATTTCATCAAAGTGTACGCATATTGCCGAAAGCATAGAATCTATATCCTTATCTCTCAACATCCCGATGACTGCGATTTTTCGGCAGTCTCCCAACACATCTAAAACATCCCCAAGCGCCTTTATTCCATCCGGATTGTGCGCGCCGTCAATAAAAATTCTGGGACTCTCACAGACCTTCTCAAAGCGTCCTGCCCACTTTGCTTCAAAAATGCCTTTTCTTATATCTTCCTGTGTAGCCGCAAGCCTGCCGTTTTCATTGAGAACCTCAACCGCTTTAATCGCAATCGCCGCATTATACGCCTGATGAGCTCCCATCAGAGACGTATGATAGGACATATTTCTTATTTGAAAGTCTGTTCCGTTTTCACTTATTTTTATGTTTCTAACTTCGTCCGTTGGCGCAAGATACAGCCTCGCATTCTGTTTCTCGCAATACCTTCGCAAAACTCTTTCTGCCTCAGCTTTTTGCACTGCGGATACCACCATGCCGTTCGGTTTAATAATTCCGGCCTTTTTTTCTGCAATTTCAGATAATGTTTTTCCTAAAACGTCCGTATGGTCAATTTCTATTTTTGTAAAAACGGAAAGTACACAATCGTCAATGACATTGGTTGCATCCTTCTCTCCGCCAAGTCCCGTCTCAAGCACGGCAAAATCAACTTCGCTTTCGTAAAAATACAAAAAGGAAACAGCTGTTATCGTCTCAAAATACGTAGGGTAAATTCCTTCATCATTTAACTTTTCCATGACAGGAATTAAGCGTTCTACGTAATCTGCCAAAGCTTTGTCCGAAATTTCGGCATCATTTACTGCTATCTGCTCGTTAATGCGAATAAGCGGAGGTGAGGTAAATATTCCCACATTATATCCTCCTGCAAGAAGTATGCTTTTTATCATCTGCGCCGTAGAGCCTTTACCGTTTGTTCCGGCAATATGTATGATTTTAAGCTTTTTTTCCGGATTTCCAAGCCTGCCTAAAAGCGCTCTGATATTTTCAAGTCCCAGAACGGAATTGGAAACTGTTATGTTTTCCAGATATGCAGCTGCGGATCGTATGTCCATATGGTTTCTCCTCTTTTCCCTTTTACGGATAACATTATATCAAAACATTTATAAATTGTCCATAAAATAAAAAAAGCGTGAGAACACGCTTTTTCACACCAGCCTTATCCGTTGCTGTTTAATTTTTCATATAATCTATCTATTGTTTTCTTAAACATTTTGTATACGAAATTTTTTTTCCCCGATGCCTGTACCTTGGCGTTTTTCATGGCCTCCTCAATAAATATCTCCTGACTGTTAATTTTCCCCGACGCATTTTTTATTCTTTCATAGGTTCCATCCGCCTTAAGCTCTCGTGCCTTTATAGTATCATACAGCATAACCTCAATAATGTGATTGATCTTTGCCTTTACCGCCTCCGAAAAAATAGGGCAGGCAACTTCAACTCGCTTTTGCATATTTCTGGTCATAATATCGGCAGAAGAAATAAACAGCCTTTGATTTTCTCCCGTACCAAAGCTGTATATTCTCGAATGTTCCAAAAATCGGCCTACAATGCTTATAACAGTTATATTTTCCGTAAAATCAGGCACACCGGGCAAAAGACAGCAAATTCCCCTGACTAAAAGAGTTATTTTTACACCCGCACAGGAGGCAGCCTTGAGTTGATTAATCACATCAATATCAGTTACGGAATTGACCTTCATTACAATTCTGCCGTCTTCTCCTTTCTCCATTTCCTCTTTAATAAGATTAATAAGCTGTGTTTTCAAGGAATTGGGTGCCACCCAAAGATGCCTGTAGACGCCTCCTAAATTGGACATTGCCATGTTTTTGAAAAACGCAGCTGCATCTGCACCTATTTCCTGATTTTCAGTAATAAGCGACAGATCCGTATAAAGCTTTGCCGTTTCTTCGTTATAATTTCCCGTCCCTATTTGAGTAATATATTTAAGCTTGCCCCGCTCCCTTTTTGTTATAAGGCATATTTTGGAATGAACCTTAAATTCATCAAAACCATATATAATTGTACACCCCGCCTGCTCCAGCCTCTCTGACCAGTCGATATTGTTCTGCTCGTCAAATCTAGCGCGAAGCTCTATAAGAACAATAACCTCTTTCCCGTTTTCAGCTGCCTGACAAAGATACTCAATAAGCTTTGCGTTCTTTGACAGGCGGTATATGGTGATTTTGATAGAAAGCACACTGTCGTCATTTGCCGCCTTCCTTAAAATATCCAAAAAAGGCTTCATGCTTTCATACGGATAAAAAAGAAGCATATCATCCTTCTTTCCCGAATCATTGCCGTCGCCCAATACAAGCTGCGGGGAAAACGGCTTATAGCAAAGCCTTTTTTTCTGCTCATCCGTTAATCTCCCCGCCAATGCAAATACGTACTCAAGCGAAAACGGGGACCTGCTGACAAAAATTTGCTCCGGCTTTATCGAAAACTTACCGCTTAATGTATCCTGCAGCCAATCTCCCAGTATATGATCTGTTTCAAGCCTCACAACCGCAAGCCTCTTACGCTTTTTGATAAGCTGCTTCATTTTGTTTCTAAAATCCTCGTTCTCGTCAAATGCCTCGTCATCCGGATTAATGTCGGCGTTCCTTGTCACGCAGAAAAGACGTTTATCCTTCACCTCATAAGTTTCAAATATGGCTTCCGCATATTCATATATAATTTCCGCAGTTTGAATATATCGTATGTCGTCCCCCGGCAAAAATATTACAGATGGCAAGGTAGACGGCATCGGAATCAGCCCCAAAACGGTTTTCTTTTTGCTTTGAAGCTGCGCTGCAATATGAATCTGCTTATTCGCCACAAAAGGAAACGGATGAAGCTCATCCACAATAAGCGGAGAAATGATTGGTAATATATAGCTTTTAAAGTATTCTTTTATATATTTGAGCTCATCCGCTGTCAAATCCTTTATTGTCAGGTGAAATATGCTGTTTTCCCTCAACTTTGATATTACTTCAAAGAAAAGCATATCCTTTTTTCGGTACAGCGGACTGACGGCGCGGTAGATTTCCTGAAGCTGCTCTTTCGGAGTCATTCCTGTTTTATTGTCTATATTGCATTCGTTTGCTATTGAAAGGTCAAACAAGCCTCCTACTCGAATCATAAAAAACTCGTCCAAATTACTTGTGAAAATAGAAATGAATTTGAGTTTTTCATAAAGCGGAACCTCATCGCACATAGCTTCCTGCAAAACTCTGTCATTGAATTTAAGCCAGGATAATTCCCTGTTTTGTGTGAATAACTGCTTTGTCAGCAAACCTGCCGGCATTTTTATAATCATTCCTTTCAAATGCAAAAGTGGTGCAAAAATCGATATAAACACCGATTATGATTTTCAAGCCTTCTCCTCCGTCAGCATTTTATACAAATACCCCTCTCGAACGCCATAATCGCTCACAATAAGCATTTCACCCCCGAATTTTTTTGCAATCGTCTTCACTATGATTATGCCAGGAATAAGAGTGTGCACACGGTCTGGAGCAATCTGCAAAATCCTGTGAATTCCCATCCCTCTCCCTCTATACACATCATTCATGATTTTTTTTATCTTCCTTATGGGGATGCTGTTATTTTGTTCATCAAAGTCGTGAATGTCGTTGTAAAGCTTTCTTATTGCTCTTGCCGTTCCTCCTACCCCGCAAATAACTTCAGAATTTATATCATCTGTTCCCGTTTTCTCAAGCTCCTGTTTTACGTATGCTTTTATTTTTTTGCATTCTTCCTTTGTCGGGATAATTCCTTCCACGAATTTGGCATACAAATTAAGTGACCCTATTGGCATGGAACAGGTTTTCTCTACTTTTCCGTTTTGATAAAATACAATTTCCGTACTTCCCCCGCCTATATCTATTAATATGCCCGACTGCGTGTCCACATTATGTGTTGCGCCTATAAATCCAAGCTCTGCCTCCTCGTCCCCCGAAATGACATTAATGTCAAACTGCGTTTCCTTTTTTATCTTTTCGACCGCTTGACGTGTATTTGTTATATTTCTAAGAGATGCTGTAGCAATCACGAAAACCTTCTGGGCACATATATTTTCAATGATTTTTCTAAAGGATAAAAGAGTGGCTATCGCCTTGTCAATGCCCGCCTCAGAAAGCATTCCATCCTCCACATATCCTGCAAGCCCCACCATTTCTTTTTTATGAAACATAGTTTTTATTGTATCTTCAACCTTATACACAGATAACCTCATTGTGTTTGAACCTATGTCAATCACTGCATACATAACAGCCACCTCCGATTTATATATCCATATTTTACTTGTTTTGTGTAAAGCAATCAATATGATTATGTAAAATTAGTGTAAAATTATTCAAAAAATAAAAAACACTCCGATTGCTACAAAGTGTTTTTTTATAAATTCAGAATATATACAGACTTTTCTACGAATTTGAAAACAACGGCGTGGAAAGATATCGCTCTCCCGTATCCGGAAGCAGCACAACAATGGTTTTTCCCATATTTTCGTCTCTCTTTGCAAGTTCTGCCGCAGCCCACAAAGCAGCGCCCGACGAAATGCCCACCAGAAGCCCTTCCGCTTTTGCAACGGCAGCGGCAGCAGAAAAAGCGTCCTCATCCTTTACCGCAATAACCTCATCGTAAATTTCGGTATTCAAAACGGCGGGAACAAATCCAGCACCTATACCCTGAATTCTATGGGACCCCGAGGCCCCTCCAGAAAGTACGGGAGAGCCAGCAGGCTCAACAGCTGCCACCTTTATATTGGGATTCATGCTTTTTAAATATTCTCCCGTTCCTGTTATCGTTCCACCCGTACCGACTCCCGCTACAAAAATATCTATTTTCCCATCCGTATCCTCCCATATCTCAGGCCCAGTGGTAACTTTGTGAACAGCCGGATTTGCGGGATTTTCAAACTGTCCCGGAATGAAACTGTTTGGAATTTCACGTGCAAGCTCTTGTGCCTTCTCTATCGCTCCCCTCATTCCCTTTGCGCCATCCGTAAGCACAATTTCTGCACCATATGCCTTCAGAAGATTTCGTCTTTCTATGCTCATTGTTTCGGGCATGGTGAGAATTATTTTATATCCCCTTGCGGCGGCAACCGAGGCAAGGCCTATACCTGTATTTCCGCTTGTCGGCTCTATAATTACCGAATCTTCTCCCAAAAGTCCCTTTTTCTCCGCATCTTCTATCATCGCTTTTGCCACTCTGTCTTTTACGCTTCCCGCAGGATTAAAATATTCCAGCTTTGCAATAACAGAGGCTTTGAGCCCATGTATACGCCCGTAATTTGAAAGCTCCAAAAGAGGAGTTTTCCCTATTAAATCAGTCAAGCTTTTTCCTACATTCGACATAGATATACACTCCTTCGTATTTTAAGTCATATTATATATATGTTTTCTAAATTCTTGTAAAGATATTAACACAGCATTTTGCATTTGTCAACATTTTTTCAGCTTGATAAATTTTACCTTGTTTGATATAATAAGCGGTGTAATCTGCATGGAATTATAGAATTTACGTCAGAATATATAATATATAACTTTTTCATGCAGGAGTTGATTATCTGTTGAACGGCAAGCTTTCCGTTGTTATCCCCGTCTACAATGAAGAAAACATCAGCATTTGTGTTGAAACACTGATAAATGTGCTGTGCGACGCAAAAATTCCCCATGAAATTATACTTGTTGACGACGGCTCCTCAAGCAGCTGCAAAGATGAGATTTTTTCCTTGGTCAAGCAATACAGCAACATTGTCTGCATAGAACTCAGCCGTAATTTCGGGAAAGAAAACGCATTGTGTGCAGGGCTTGACATGGCAAGCGGCGACTGCTGCGTCTGCATGGACGCCGATATGCAACATCCGCCTGAAGTTATCCCTAAAATGTATGATCTGTGGAGAAATAATGGGTATGAAGTTATAGAAGGTGTAAAAACGACGCGCGGCAAGGAAAATACGATTTATCGCCTGTGCACAAAAGTCTTTTATTCAGCTTTTAAAAAAACAGCACACATCGACCTTAAAAATGCATCCGATTTTCGTCTTCTTGACCGTGCCGCCATAAGTGCATGGAAAAGTATGCCAGAGAAACAGACTTTTTTTCGTGGAATGTCGTCATGGATAGGTTTTAGGCGAACTCAGGTATGCTTTGACGTTGGTGAAAGAGCCGGCGGCAATTCTAAATGGCATATATCAAAATTGATCGGGCTTGCCGTTGACGCCGTAACGTCATATTCCGCTGCTCCGCTTTATATTTCCGCTTTTTTTGGGTTTTGGTTTTTAATATTTTTTACGGGTATGTTTATCCAAACAATATGCATGAAGGCTATGGGCTATGCTCAAAGCGGATTTTCAACGATAATTGTTCTTCAGCTTATCATAGGTAGCATTCTTATGATAAGCGTAGGAATTATAGGCGTTTATGTAGAAAAAATATACAATGAAGTCAAGGCAAGACCAAGATATTTGGTAAGGCGAGTCATTAAAAACAGTTCGGAGGACGGTAATGAAGACTTTAAATAATATCCTGTTCGTCATTTCTTTATTTATGGTGTGTATCGCCTTTTATAAGCATTATTTGGCATACACTGGAGAAATATTATCCATAAAAAGCAACAGAAAGAAACAGAAATTAAAGGAAATCGGTATCTTTCCTTGGTTTGAATTTTCAGAAAATGCAGAATATGTCCTGCTGATTGCCGCAATTGTAATAGGAATTTGGGTTCGCATATGGCTGTTCGGCACCATACCCTTCGGCATCAATCAGGACGAGGCAATGGCAGCGGTTGACGCAAAAGCACTTGCAGACTATGGTACAGACCGTTTCGGCATGGTGTATCCTATACATTTTACGGCATGGGTTTACAGCCAAATGAATGTTATGATGTCGTATCTTATGATACCTTTCATAAAAATCGGAGGTTTGACGCCGACAATTGCAAGACTTCCATCACTGCTTGTAGGGACGGTTGGCCTTGTATTTTTATATCTCTTTACAAAAGACATAGCAGGGAAAACCCCTGCTCTAATCGTCTTACTTGCAGCGGCAGCTAATCCATGGCATATCATGCAGTGCAGATGGGCGCTTGAAGCAAACATTTTCCCTCACTTTTTTCTCATAGGAGTTTTTCTTTTAAACAGAGGCATAAAAAAACCAATCCTAATGTACATATCCATGTTCTTTTTCGCAATGTGCATGTACTGCTATGGTATTTCATTTTATACAGTTCCCCTTTTTTTGCTTGCGGCGGGCATATATCTAATCATAAAAAAACTCGTATCACAAAAGGACTTTTTTATATGTATGGCAATCTATTTGGTATTTGCGTGGCCGATTTTTGCCTTTATTCTGATAAACTATTTAAAGCTTGATACGATATATCTTCCGTTTATGACCATACCATATTTCCCCGAAAGCGTAAGAGCAAAGGATTTATTGTTCTTTTCAGATAAAGCCCAACTTGTAACCAATTTGAAGGCTTTGCTAAATGTCGTATTTTTGCAGAAGAAAGATCTGCCCTGGAATAGCATAGAAAATTTCGGACCGCTTTACCTGTGTTCCATGCCATTTGTGTTGTGCGGACTTTATTTTGCGGCAAGGGAATTTAAAAAGAAAAACAGCGGGTATTTTTTGCTGCTTTTATTCTTCGCGACAGGCATTTGGGCAGGAATTATCACCAACAACGTAAACATCAACCGCATAAATATCATCTTTTACCCCGTCTTGATTTTTATGGCGCTTGGTCTTTACTATACATTTGCTTGGGTAAAAAGTACAAAGTGGATTGCACTTGGCACATATGCTATTTTGTTTGTTTTATTTGCCTCAACTTATTTTACAAGCTACGCACAAAGCACGAAAAATTACTTTTTCTACGATTTTGAGCGTGCGCTTGAATATGTGGAAAATGTCGACTGTGATAAGCTGTATATAACCGCCGACACGCAGTATACGGGGGCTTCGGCGGTTAGTGAAATTTTAACTATGTTTTGCCACAACATAGACGCAAAATACTTCCAAGGCACAGACGGCTCAGCTAATCCCTACAAAGAGCGCTATATATTCAAAAGCATTAAAAATATCACTGTTGACCCCAATGAAAATGCGGCTTATGTGATAAAGCAATCGGACAAAGCCCAATTTGACGAGAATATTTTTAATATTACAAGCTTTAATGATTATTGCGTCGCTGTAAAGAAAGGGTGAGCGTATGATTGTAAATATTTTGGCGAGTGCTGCGGTTTTTGGCTCCGTAGCTGTCAGCTTCCTTATAACGCTCAAATATTCCGGAATTTCTTTTGGAAAAGGCAAGCTCTCGGATTTTTTTACTCTAAAAGAACAGTCCCGTACGGGCGATACCGTAACCTTTGATGAAATAAAAAAGGTCTTTTTATATTGCGTCTTGTTTCGCATTTTTATTTATCTCGCAAGCGCCCTTTCAATAATGCTGTTTACAACTGACAAAGCCATAACCTTTGAAAGCTTTTTAAATCAATGGAGGCAATGGGACGCAAACAACTATTTGAGAATCGCGGCCGGCGGGTACACTGGGTATACCGAAAACGGAGATTATACAACACTTGCATTTTTCCCTCTTTACCCTTATCTTATGAGAATTTTAAATTTTATTTTCAGAAATTATCTATTTTCCGCACTTTTTACATCAAGCCTCTGCTACTCTATCGGCTGTTGTTATTTATATGCGCTTGCTGCAGCAGATTACGGCAAAAGTGCTGCAAAAAAAGCTGTCGTTTACATATCCGTATTCCCTTTTTCTCTTTTTTACGGTTCAATGATGACAGAGAGTACATTTTTTATGACTACCGCCGCTGCATTTTATTATATCCGCACACACAACTGGAAAAACGCCGCATTTTGGGGCATACTCTCCGCACTTTCCAGACTCATAGGCGTCTTTATCGTCATTCCCGCCGCCTTGGAATGGTGCGAATCCTGCGAACCATTTGCAAAAATCAGAGAAGGCAAATGGCACACTCTGTGGAAGGATATATATTCAAAAGCTTTTTTCATAGTTCTTATACCTTTGGGTACCATTATCTATTTATTTGCAAACTACCGTGTAACTGGAAATGCGTTCGCCTTCCTTGAGTACCAGCACAAGTACTGGTATCATGAGAATTGTTATTTTGGAAAGACAATTGCACAAATTGTTAAAAACGCTTTTTCTTCTGATGCAGAACCTTTAATCAAAAGTGCAATATGGCTTCCCGAGGCTTTCGTTATCATTTTTTCGCTTGCGGCTTTAGTATATGCCGCACGCAGACACAGAAGCATCTATGTCATATACCTGGCTGCGTATTTGGTTGTAAATTGCTCCGTAACATGGCTTATAAGCGCCGGAAGATATGTATCAGCCGCAATTCCTCTCTTTGTCTTTTTAGGGGATTTTGCCGAAAGGCACGAATGGTCTGATAAGATGATTACCATCGGTTTTTCAGTCCTCTTAGGAATTTATTTGACAGGTTTTCTGTTCTCAAAGCAAATAATGTAGCAGCGAAAAAAACAAGCCATAAGCACTTTTGTTTATGGCTTGTTTTTTCAGGAAGTTTTAGCCTCAACCTCAATCAAAAACTGCCTCTGACACACATATCGCCAGAGGCAGCTTAAAATCCAAAATTTTGTTATGAAAAACAGTCCTAACAAAAATTTATTCAGATCAGACTTTAAATTTTTTGGTTGTTGCAAAAGATCTGTGCATTTTTTAGGCTGTCGACAAAGTGTCGACAGCCTAAAATGACTTTGCTTTATATTATTTTGCGGCAGCAAGCTTATTTGCCTTATAATTTTGCCATGCAACCCAAATCGGTCCCGCTATACAAATAGACGAATATGCTCCGCTTATTATACCGAACGAAAGCGGCAATGCGAAATTCTTAATCGATGAAATTCCGTACAGCATTGCGAATATATACACGATGACAATACTTATAAGAGTTGATAAACTCGTATTTATGGAACGCACCAACGATTGTGTAATACTTGTATCCACAAGCTCCTCCGTTGACATTTTGTTCTTTGTACGCAGCAGAGTATTTTCTCTTATTCTGTCGAATATAACAATGGTATCATTGATGGAATAACCTGCAATTGTCAGCGCCGCAGCAATAAAGCTTTCATTGAGCGGTATTTTAAATGCAATAAATGCTACAAAAACTACCAACACGTCGTGAAGCAGTGCAATAATGCCGCAAACTCCCGCAGATAAACCCTGCACCTTTCTAAATCTGTACCAAATGTATATTACAATAAGCAAAAACGATAAAACAACTGCCGTTATTCCCCTTCTAAAAAATTGCTGACCCATAAACGGTTCAACAATGGATGTTTCTGAAAGCGAAAGGGACGCATCCTTAAATTCAGCTTTAAGTGCCTCATCGAGTTTTTCCTGATCTTGAGCGGACAATCCTTCGTTTCCCGCAAGACTGATTACAAGCTTTGTAGCGTTGGTTGCAATATCCTCGGTTGTTTGGCAATTTGCAAAGCGACTCAGTGTACTCTGCACAACTCCGGATACTTTCTCAGTATCTATTTGACCGGAATAGTCATACTTTAAAATCGAACCGCCTTTAAACTGAATGTCAAGATTGATTCCGTTTATAAAAGACGCAGCTATACCGATTATAACTATCGCAATAAAGATACCCACAAACACATATCTTTTTGAGTAAAATCTAATCATTATTTCGCCCTCCTTGCGCCATACAATATAGGATTTTTAAATATATCAAACTGGCTTAAGGATTTAGTCATAAGCCTCGACGCCAAGACGCTTGCCACAAAGTTCAAAATTACACCTGTAATAAGCGAATATCCGAACGAAAGCATGGTGCCCGAACCGAAAATCATCAGCATAACCGCTACAATCAATACCGTAATGTTTCCGTCAAACACCGCCGTAAATGCCTTGTGATAACCCGAATCAATAGCGCCCTTTAACGTTTTTCCATTTTTTAACTCCTCTTTAATTCTCTCCGCAGTGATAATATTTGCGTCAACGCCCATACCTATGGAAAGAATTACGGCGGTAATACCTGGAAGAGTCAAAGTAAACTGCGGCACTGATAATGCCAAAAGCTGCCCTGCCACATGAAGTATCAAAGCAATGCACGCAACAAAGCCTGGAAGTCTGTAATACAAGAGCATGAAAATACATACCAATATGAATGCCATCGTACCTGCATTCACCATAACTTTAAGCGCACCGCTTCCAAGCGACGGGCTTATTATGCTGTGATTCTTTGACTCAAGAGAAAAAGGAAGGGCTCCGGAGCTGATTTTGTCCGCCAATGCTTTTGCGGCCTCCGTACTTTCCAAGCCTGTAATAGACGCCTGTCCCTCTGTAATCTGAGTTTTTACCGTAGGATTGGAAATTAATGTTTCGTCCATATAAATACCGATCCTTTGATTGATGAGTCTGCCTGTTGCATCTGAAAAGGCTTTTTTGCCTTCATCATCAAACTCAAGATGAACAACGGACTCCTGCGATGTGCTATCATAAACTGTGGTACTTTTCTTTACGTTTTTACCTTCAACAATAACATTTCCATCCGGATCTCTAAAGGTAAGCCTTGCCGTTTCGCCCAATTCCGCAATCGCCGTTTGCGGATTAAAATCCGCCTCATCCGATTTCCACGGGAAGCGTACAAGTATTGTTCCATTCTGCTGGTCAACAGTCACTTCACGGTCCAAAATATTTTTAGTGTCAAGACGGGTTTCAATAATCTGCCTTGCGGACTCAAGCTCATCCGACGTTGGATTGCGGTCAAGATCCTTTGGCGCATACACGGCTTCAACGCCGCCTCTTATATCGATTCCATAACGCATTTCCTTTGCGCTTTTAATATTAATAAATGAACTTTTAATCCCGAAAAATGCTGTATATGCAATACCCACAATAATAAGTGCAACTATGAAGAATACCGGTTTAAACTTATTCATTAAACTACCTCCTGTTTTTTTCAAATTATGTGAAGCAATATAATATTCTCGTCTTCTTCCCATCGTTTTTCATAATCCATATAAGCAATATGCAGACAAGCATAAGCACGGTTAATACCATAAATAGAGAACCGCTGAAAAAAGAGCGGAAACGCAGCGGAGATTGCAACAAATCAATCTTTGGATGAATCTCGTCAGGCAGACACATTCTAGAAAGTATCAACTTATGCTTAAACGAAACATTATTAACTGCCCGAATGGTCGGTGTGACTTCCGGCAGAATATAAAGAGGCAGAGAACCACTGATATTCGAAGAAAATGTATTGCCTTCCTGAGTTGAAATAATATCTCCCTTAACATCGGCGAACAGAGGGCAGACGGAAATTAAGACAAGTATCACAGTAAAAACAATTGCCATCCTTTTTAAAACCGCCTTACTCATTCGTATATTTCCCCCTTTCTGCCAACAATATATCCCTTTCGCAAAAATTACTGTGACGATTATATATCAAAAAACCTAATATTGTCAAGACAATTTAACTGTCTATAGATTAGCTTTTTTGAACAACCGTTCATAAATTTAAAAATTATTAATTTCTTGACATTAATTTTTATAAAATCCCAATATTCGATTAAAATTTTGATATCTTAAATATAAACATATTTGAAATTTCTAAAAAATATACCTTATCTTTTTGTAAATAGTTTACGAAATTTACTATTAATCTAAATTTTTGATAGAATTGATTTACCTTCTTGTGTTTTTCTGATATAATATGCTTTGAGCTGTACTCAAGCAAGATACATAATTTTGAAGGTTTTTATAGAGAGAGGGATTGTATGACATCAGAGGAAAAATTGGCTTTTGGAAAGCGAATAAAGGCACTTAGAGAAGAAAAAGGAGTATCACAGAGCGAATTTGCAAATTATTTGGGTGTAACACATTCTTGTGTTGCAAATTGGGAAGGCGGCTTAAGAATTCCCGATATTAACCTTTGGGGACGTATCGCAGGTTTTTTTAATGTGTCCATTGACTATCTTTGCTGCAGAAGCAATCAGAAAAATTATATCGGCAAAAGGACTTCCAATAAAAAAAGCGAGTTTGCTATTGACATCTCCATTTTAAACCCCTATAATCAAAAAATGCTAAAAAAATATTACGATTTTTTGCTCAGACAGGAAAATGACGATAAAAAAGCTTGACATAATTTTTATATTAATATATAATACTATAGTTCAATACCCTTGAATATCCTTGCCCGAAAGTGATTTTTGGGACATAAGTCCATGAGGAGGTGTAGAGTATGGCTGGAATTTTAAACAGCTATGAAACGATTTTTATCATTGATGCAAGCTTGGAAGAAGAGAATGTGAAGGCTCTCGTTGACAAATTCACTGCTCTTATTGCGGCAAACGGCAGCGTTGAGTCTGTAGATGAGTGGGGCAAGAGAAGACTTGCTTACGAAATTAATGACAGAACAGAAGGCTATTATGTTTTGGTGAATTTCAAGTCTGATTCCGAATTTCCGAAAGAGCTTGACAGAAATTACAGAATTACCGATGGCATCTTGAGAACCATCATAATCAAAAAAGATGAAAAGTAATTAATTGTGTTTTGAAAAGTCCCAATCGAAACGAATGTGAAAGGGGTATAGCCATGAACAAAGCAATTCTTATGGGCAGATTAACCCAAGATCCTGAAATGCGTCAAACACCAAATGGTATTTCTGTCGCTAGATTCACTGTTGCGGTCAATAGGAGATTCGCAAAGGAAGGCGGACAGACGGCAGACTTTATTAATTGCATTGCATGGCGTCAAACGGCTGATTTTGTTTGCAGGTTTTTCCATAAAGGCAATATGATTGCTTTGGTTGGAAGCATTCAAACAAGAAACTGGGACGGCAATGACGGAAAGAAGCACTATGCGACTGAAGTTGTCGCTGAAGAGGTGTATTTTACCGGTGAAAAAGCCGCAGCTTCTTCTGGCTCCGGTTACGGACAAAACACTCGTCCTGCCACAGGTCAAATTGTCCAGCCGGATTTTGATGATTTCGATACCATGGGATTTTCAACAATTGACGGTTCTGAGGATGACTTGCCGTTTTAATCTGTAAAAGTTAAATTGATGAAAATTGTTAGGAGGGAAAACTATGGCTGAAAAAATAGAAAAACCTGCAAGAAATAAGCGAGTAAAGAAAAAGGTTTGTGTGTTTTGTGTAGATAAGGTTGACTGCATTGATTATAAAGACACAGCAAAGCTTAGAAGGTTTATCACCGAAAGAGCTAAGATTGTTCCGAGAAGAATCAGCGGCAACTGCGCAAAACATCAAAGGCAGCTCACGGAAGCTATTAAGCGTGCAAGACACATTGCATTGCTTCCGTTTACTTCTGAATAAAAATATTTAGGGCACATCTTTAGCGTGTGTCCTTTTTATTGCTTTTATATTTTTATTATGTTTATATAATCACAGACATTTGTGCAAAATGAGGTAAAATTCCATGGAAGAAGAAATAAGCGGAATTGTAGAAGAAATTATATATCAAAATTCGGAAAACGGCTATACAATATGCGAAATTGACAGCTGTGATGAAGGTTTTTTTACTGCAGTAGGATATATGCCTTTTTTATCTGCCGGAGAAAGTGTGCATCTTAGCGGCAGCTGGGTCACCCACGCTTCTTACGGAGAGCAGTTTAAAGTAAGCTACTATGAAAAAATTCTTCCAACCGACGAACAAGCCTTATTAACTTATCTTTCCTCAGGCATCATCTCGGGGATTCGCCAAACTACCGCAAAGAAATTAATTGAAAAATTCGGAACAAACGTTCTCAATATTATGTTGACTGAACCTAAGCGTCTTAGTGAAATTAAAGGTATAACGGAGAAAAAGGCTCTTAAAATAGGAAAAGACTTCGCAGAACTTCAATGTATGCAAAGCTTGGTAATGTTTTTGCAGCAGTATCATATTTCTCCGAATATGGCGGCAAAGGTATATAAAATTCTCGGCAGCAATGCGCTTGATTTGATTAAGGAAAACCCATATGTTTTGTCTGACCGCATAGAGGGAATAAGTTTTAAAACAGCCGACAGCATTGCATTTATACGGGGAATTCCCAAAAACAGCCCGTACAGAATCCGTTCAGGAATAAAGTATATATTAACCAATGCCGCATATGCAGGCGGCCATACCTATATGCCCAAAACAATCCTTGTCAATAGTGCCGCACAAGCACTTTCCGTGGCTGAGACTGAAATTGAAAACGGTCTTTCATCTCTTATGCTGAACAAAGATATTTTTGTTGATATCATAGACGGCATCGAAGCTTGTTATCTTTCTCATTTTTATTTTTCCGAGCTTACCCTGGCAAGAAAACTTATTGATATGTCAAAATATGATCAATTATTTACCATGACAATTGAGGAAGCTTCAAATGCTATAAAAATGGTTGAGGAAGAAAGTTCCATAATTCTTGCTCCCGAGCAAAAGGATGCCGTGTTTTGCGCTATGAAATCTGCCGTTATGATACTTACGGGAGGTCCGGGTACCGGAAAAACTACTACAATAAACACAATTATAAAGCTTATGAAAAAGCTTTCCCTTTCCGTAGCTCTTGCCGCCCCTACAGGTCGTGCGGCAAAACGCATGACAGAAATGACTGGTCTTGAAGCCAAAACAATTCATCGGCTTCTAAAAATTTCATTCGGTCAAAATGAGCAGATTTTCGAGCATGATGAGAGCAATCCGCTGGATGCCGATGTTATAATTGTGGATGAGATGAGTATGGTTGATATAAGCCTTATGTGTGCGTTGATAAAAGCAATCAAGCCCGGAGCAAGACTGATTATGTCCGGTGATGCAGATCAACTTCCATCTGTCGGACCAGGAAATGTACTCAGAGATATCATAAACAGCAAAATTGTACCTGTTATTAGATTAAATCATATTTTCAGACAAGCCGAGCAAAGCCTCATTATTGTAAATGCGCATAAAATAAACAGAGGTGAACGTCCTTTATTAACGCAAAGAAACAATAACTTTTTCTTTTTGGCAAGACATAATGCAAATGAAATTGCAGAAACTGTTGTTGATCTATGCAAACACCGTCTGCCAAAGAGCTACAACCTTGATCCAGTCTCAGATTTACAGGTTCTCTCTCCTATGAAAAAAGGCTGTACAGGTGTGATAAACTTGAATGTCGAACTTCAAAAAAGTCTTAATCCTCCTTCAGATGCCAAACAAGAATATCAGTACGGAAGTCTGCTTTTTCGAGAAGGAGACAAGGTTATGCAAACCAAAAATGATTATGACTTGGTTTGGACACGAACTTCCGATAACGAATCCGGTACCGGAATTTTTAATGGAGATATGGGCATAATACAGAAAATCGACACGAAAAATAAAAGCATGACAGTCATTTTCGATAATGAAAAAATAGTTGAATACGAATTTAGCCGTTTGGATGAGCTTGATCTTTCCTATGCAATCACTGTACATAAAAGCCAAGGAAATGAATTTGGCGTTGTTGTTATGCCGGTTTATGATTTTGCGCCTATGCTTATGTGCAGAAATTTATTGTATACCGCGGTCACTCGTGCCAAAGATATAGTTGTCCTTGTAGGGAGAGAAACTGCAGTCTATCATATGGTGGACAACAACACACAGCGTGAGCGTTTTACAGGATTGTGCGAACGATTAACCAAAGTGTGCCGCATTTTCGAAAGTAATCCCTTTTTGTAGCTCTGCTGCGTTTTAAACCGCGTTTCCTTTCTATAAACAACCCCCCAATTGACAAAACAATCGGGGGGTTTACAGATTTTTAAATTATTTGGCTTTCAATTACTTCTTATTAACCTTATCCAAAAGTCTGCTTACCATAACCGCCGCTTGTGCTCTCGTAGCCTCAGCTTTCGGTGAGAAACTACCATCTGTCATTCCGTTGACAATTCCGAGCTTAACTGCACCCGACACATAGCTGGACGCCCAAGCAGAAATATTTGACTTATCCGTAAAGCTGTCGATGCTGCCGCCCGAAATATCAAGACCCTTATATTTTGCGGCTAAAGTAACAAGAGATGCCATTTCCTCACGTGTAATGTTTTGATCCGGAAGCAACAGATTTCCTGTTTCCAAATTCTTGTCAATCAAACCAGCTGTTTCAGCAGCTTGAATATACGCTGCAGCCCAATGACTCTTAACATCCGTACACGGACCTGCATATGCCGCTTTTGTATCAAGTTTCAGCATAGCAACAATAAGCTTAATAAACTCTGCCCTCTTGATTTGTCTGTCTGGAGCAAATTCCTTTTCCGATATACCATTAATAACATCCGCCTGATACATTGCTATGATAGTATCCTTTGCCCAGTGATTTCCAATATCTTCAAATTTTGCAGTTTTCACAGGAGCTGTTGTCGGTGCTGCCGTTGCTGTTGCCGCAGGCGTAGCAGTGGGAGCCGTTGTTTCCACAGGAGCAGTTCCATACTTTCCTTTTACGATCGAAACATTTGTCAGGTCAAAATTGTGACCATTAGCTTTTCTTACATATGCAAATACAAAAATAATCGGTGCTGTAGAGGTGGACTGTACATAAGACAGCGCTTCAGCCTTATACACCTTGCTGTCCTTATCTTTTACCGTTACTGTGTACTGCTGATTTGTATTGTCAATCTCAATCAATACATTATACCATTCTTTTGCTTTAAAGTTGGAAACTATCTCCGTAACTTTTCCGTTTGCAGACGTTGCCGCAATCTTTTTAGTATCTGCATTAAAAGCTATGGAAACAGCACATGGATCAGCACCCTTAGTCGGGTCTGTATAGGAACCTGACTGGAACTGAATTACTCCGGAGTTCACCCTTATATCAAATTCAATATAACCATTTTCCGTCATTCCGTTCTTTTGATTCCTGTAATACAGATACCAAGAACCCTCGCCCGCTTTGCCTTCTTTTACGCTGTCGGATGTAAAGTGACCGAAATACTTGCCATCTTCCTGCTGCAAAGTAAATTCCGTAGTTGTGGCGCTGCCTTTGTAGAGCCACGGATTTCCGTCAATTCTAATCGGCAAACCCGGTGCCGCCGCAACATCACTAAAATCTGTCTTCTTAAACAAGACATACGACGCTTCAGCACCGGCAACCAGCGGAACCGCCAGCATTTGAAGCACAAGCATCAAAGCAACCACAAGCGATATACTTTTTTTATTCATATTATCTACCCCTTTTCCTGCCGAATACGGCAAATTATTTTATCGGTTTGCGAATGTAATCCGTACAATATTCGCACCTAGCCGATTTCATAGTACTATTTTACCCCTTCAGGTGTAAATTGAAAATATAAAAAACAGACAAAATCGTTCAAAAACACGCCCAAAATATATGATTTTTTATTCATTTTGCCTATATCAAGACGCCTGTTATTTACGCATTGCTTGCTGCAGCTGTTATTGTTTCATTTTCTGACTCCGAAACAGGATCAAGATATGTAATGAATATTTCCGTACTGTTGTCACTCATAAGAATTTTAAATCCATGTCCCGCTCTCAAAATCACTCCTTCGGGGTCACTGCTTACATGAGTGAAACGAATTCTGCAAGATCCGTTATTTATTATTTTAATACCGTTTTCAACGCCAACAACATCAATCTCCTGAAGCTCCAAAAGAGCTCTGTATTGTATAATCTCATACAAAGACTTCTTTTTGCCGGAACCCGACAGATCCCTGTAAAAAATAGGCTGCATTATATTTCGTGTCTTAAGTTCAATCTTAAACATTCCTTTCATCTTGCGCATACCAAGACGGGCTTTGATTTTCTTTCTTGATCTGAAAACCCTCGCAAAAATAATCAGCAGCACCACTCCCAAAAGAATAAGCTTAAACCACAAAGGTATGCCGCCCTTTTTATCGGGATTTTCAATTACATTCATAACTATTGGGTCGCTTTTTACACTGCCGTCTTCGAGAAGTACAACCACTGATGCCTCTTTCTTTCCCGTAGATTTGCAGGTATATGCACACTCATATCTATCATTTCTTAGCAGCATATCCTTATAATCTGTAGAACCGTCGGAGTTTTTAATATACAGCTTTACGGACAAATTTTTTAAGTCAACCTTTAAATCCTCGTCCGCAGTAATTTCAGCGGCATAAACGTTTTGCACTCCGGTATAAATAACACCGCTGTTTTGTATCAGCTTTATGTGCAGCTTATACTCAAAAGACGGAGTAATTTTTATTTCTTCGTTTGTATCATTTGTTATATTAAGCTTCCAGTTTCCCTTGATAGGCTTATCAATTTTTATAATTGTATATCCGGGCATCTGTGTCATCTCTGCAGAACCGGATTTAAATGAAATCGGAAGGTTTGACGGATTAATCAACTCTATATTAAGATTTCCCGAGTGTGCTATCTTAATCGTCCCCTGTTTTGCTCCTGTGGAAACCTCAATCTGTGTCGTCGTTAATTTCCCCGCCAGTGTCATTACGGATATTGTTGACGCAGATGAAGCATTTTCTTCTTGTTTCACAGCCAATTGTGCAGATTCTGCCTGAGGCGTGTTTTGTACACTTTCCTTTGCGGGCTCCGTCTGTACAGGAGCTGTCTCGGGGGCAGCCGCCGGAGCTGTGGTTGACTGAGTTGTCTTGTTCGGGGTTCCCGCTTTAATAGCAGAAAAAATTTCACTCAAGTTCTCGTTTGCCGTTGGAAAATAGGCAACTCCTCCTGAGGATGAAGCTATTTCGCTGATATATGCTCTATCCTCTTCTTTAGGATTACATCCCACGGTATAAATGGTGTACCCTTTGTCAATTACACCTTTAATCTCTTGCTTGGATTGATCTGCAGTTTTGCCGCCTGAAAGTTCAAATTCTCCATCCGTTATTAAAATAATTATCTTATTATTTTTGCTTTGTGACAGCATTTGCTCTGCTCTTGAAATCCCCACCGCAGCATCGCTGCCGGCTGCATTCTGTTTTATTTTGTAGTTTACAAACTGCTTTACATCGTCTTTTCCCTGCTGTTTTCCGACATCCTTCAAATTAAGCAATGATACCACTTCAAGTCCATATGTAATAACTCCGATGTTGGTATTTTTCCCTGTTCCATTTGAAAAGTCCTTAATTGCTTTTGAAAGCATCTGCTTTGGAGCATTCTTCTCCATCGATTTTGAATCATCGATTACAAACACGATATCGGTAATTTGTGACTCCGCCCGAACCTGCATCTGGGGCGTCATAAGCAATATACCCATGATAATTGCAAGACTTAAAGATAAAAACCTTCTCACACCTACCATCCTCCTATTTTTATTGATTTTGTGAAAAACACAGACCGAAGATTAAAAAGCGATCCAAAAAAGACGCTGTTTTATACCCTAAACCATGTTTTGCTTTGAAAATCACTATGCCTATATTATAAAACATTTATATTATAACGTCAACAATAATTTCCATATAATTGTTGAAACACAGCACATTCAGGAGTATTTTTACAGCAAGACATTATATTCCCATTGACCCGAATATTATCAAGATGTTAAAATGATTTCAATAAAGTATATTGCTTTTGTAAACATTGGGAAACAATATTTTCCTAGAGAAAAGGGAGGCCTGTCGAATATGAGAAGATTTTTCAGCATATTTTTGTTGTTTTTGTTTATGTTCTCAAATTTTCACGGTTTTGCCCATGCAAAGGCCCAAAAGGATTCTGTTCCGCCTTCGCTTGTGCCTAATTTGACCGTATGCGAAATTAAGACAAATTCCGTAACGCTTTCCTGGGATCCGGCGACCGATGATATTGGTGTAGCCTGCTACTACATTTACAAAAATTCATACTACATAGCATCGGTTACATCCACGCAATACACCATAACGGGGCTTTCCCCCAATACTACATATTTATTTGCAGTAAAAGCAAGAGATGCGGCAAAAAATCTTTCCGCATACAGCAGTCAAATAACTGTTACAACCACGTCGGCTACTACTCCTACAATTGCTCCGACAACTGCGCCAACCGCGTCTCCAACACCCGTTCCTACTCCCATTCCATCGCCATCTCCCGTACCCACATTGCCGCCTTCTAAAAGCCTGATAGGTTATTATGCGTCATGGTCGGCATATGGCTCCTTCACTCCAGATAAAATAAACGCCTCAAATTTGACACATATAAATTATGCTTTTGCAAATATCGGTACGGACCTTAAAATTGCTTTGGGAGATCCACAAATTGACCCGTCTAATTTCTCAAAGCTGAATGGACTAAAAACGCAGTATCCCAATTTAAAAGTTTTAATATCGGTAGGCGGGTGGAGCTGGTCCGACAAATTCTCGGATGTTGCTCTGTCTGACTCATCAAGAGCCGTTTTTGCAGACAGCTGTGTCGAATTTATCAAAACCTATGGCTTAGACGGCATCGATTTGGACTGGGAATACCCTGTAAGCGGCGGTATGTCAACAAACAAATATAGACCCGAGGATAAGCAAAACTTTACTCTGCTGCTTAAGGCTATTCGTGAAAAGCTTGACGCACAAGGCAAAGCGGACGGAAAGCAATATCTTTTGACTATAGCAGGCGGCGCAGGCAGTACATATTGCAATAATGTCGAACTAGGGTTAATAGGGAAATATGTCGATTTTGCAACCGTCATGACATATGATATACATGGAAGCTGGGACAAATACACCGACTTTAACGCACCTCTCTACACGCCGTCGGATTTGTCACCGCAATACAAGTGGAGTGTGGATTCTTCTGTAAAAGCATGGACAACAGGCGGCTTCCCCGCTGAAAAGATTGTGCTGGGAGTCCCATTTTACGGATATGTATATACTGGAGTAAGCAATGCAAACAATGGCCTCTATCAAACACATACAAGCGCCGCATCTGCAACTTATGACACCATTGTTTCAAAATACTTAAACAACTCCGCTTTTACAAGATACTATCATGCACAGTGTCAGGTCCCGTGGTTGTGGAACGGCTCTACATTTGTTTCCTATGACGATGAGCAGTCTGTTCGAGCAAAAGCGAATTACATAAAAGCAAAATCCCTTGCGGGTGCCGCCGCATGGCATTTAGGCTCAGATACGAACGGAACATTGCTAAATGCATTATACAGCGGCTTGAGATAAAAATAAAAAGAGTAAGTCAACACTTTTGAGACTTACTCTTTTTTTTCGGCTGTAATAAGCTTTACACCATGTTTTGCCAACTCGTCCGTCCACTCTTCATCAAGCTTAATATCGGTGATAAAATAATCTATTCTGTCGAGTCCCGCAACAACAGGTACTCCCAAACGACCAAGCTTTTTATGATCGCACAAAAGGATTGCCGATTCGGAACAATCCATCATCGCTTTTTTGATTTCCGCCTCACCTTCGCTTGACTCCATAATTCCCCTGTGAAGATTTACACCTCTGCAGGAAAAGAAAAATTTATTGGCATAATAATTCTTTCTTATACTCTCCTCTGCAACACGTCCCACATATGACATATTCTTCGGCGTCAAATTTCCGCCCGTTGATATAACCTTGATATTATCGCAGCCAGCAAGTTCTGATGCCACTTTTTCCGCATTGGTGATAACCGTAATGCCCTTTTTATCCTTGATGCTCCTTGCCACATGAAGGCTTGATGTGCTTGCATCAAGGAAAATGGTTTCTCCGTCTTTAATAAGGTGCGCCGCACAAATGCCTATACTGTGTTTTCCCTCATAATTTATGGTTTCACGCTCTTTCAATGTCATTTCCGGCTCGTTCTCTTCAACCAGTGTCGCTCCTCCGTATGTGCGAACCAAAATACCCTGACGCTCAAGCTTTTCCAAGTCGGCACGAATTGTTTCTGTCGTTACGTCAAATCTCTTTGCCAAATCAAGCACAAGAACGCTTTTATTCTGCATTATAAGCTGTTCAATCTGGCTTCGTCTTTCAACCGCAAGCATCTTATCATGCCTTTCCTACAAGATAATTAATATTTATATAACAGCACTCCACAAATCCGGATGAGGATTGGGAATTACTTCCGTGTTCACAAGTACACCGCTTTGCGCCGCAATCTTAGCTCCCGCCTCCACTGCCTCACTCACGTCCGCAACTTCGCCAGTCATAGTAACAAAACACTTGCCGCCCATTCCACGGGCAACTCTGACTTCAATCAACGACACCATTGCCGCTTTTACCGCAGCATCAGCCGCTTCAATAATAGATGCGGCGGTAAAGGTTTCTATAATACCCAAAGCACGTTTTTCTTTTATATCTACTGTTCCAGCAACAGCGTCAAAAACTTTCTCTCCGAGATTTCCAATCACAAAAGAATCGATAAGAAAATCCTCAGCAACGTAAACCGCTCTGTCAACAGCCGCCTTGATTGCGGACAAATCCCCGCCCACAACCGTAACAAATTTGCCGGGGCACACGGATCCCGACTGCAAAAGCTCAACACCGGCGCTTTTTAGCATTTCATCAGTCACTTTTACGCCCTTACTTACATTTTTAACTTCCACTAATCCTATGGAGTTCATTCTCTTTCACCCTCCATTACTCTTTGCCTATTATGACAAACCTATCTGTAATTGCCTTTACTTTTCCGTCTATGCTTGCATGCATTGTCGTTCCCAACGCCTCATACTCCGTCTGTGCCACTATCTGACCGACTTTTACCATATCGCCTACTTTAACAACTGCAGACGCAGGCTTGCCAACGTGCTGTGAAAACGGAATACATACCTCATTCGGGGAAAATTCAACATTTCTGCGCTCAACATTCTTTTTCACATAGCGCTTAATACCTAGCCTCTCGATTAAACGTTCAGATGATACAAGCCTTGACGCACGTTCATCACGCACCTTTTCCGGTGCCTTGTTGTTTTGACGTCTTAATCCGTTCTTTGCAAGCGCCCCTTTAATTTCAGTTGCAATGCCCTGCGGATTAATCATCTGCTGACAACCCATCACGGTACACACACCGCAGCCACAGCAAAGTGCATTTTGCAGGAAGCTTTCGGTATCCGAAACAGTACCATTTGCCGCAGCACGCACAGTTTTATGAACCTCTAGAGAATATCCCAAAAGATACCTCGGACAAACCTCCGAACACATTCTGCACTGGCAGCAAGCTGAGCTTGCACGCTTGAGCGTAACTGACGGACTCATCCTGCGGCGCTGAATCACCTGATGGTATTCTGGGAATATCAAAAGACCCTTTGTCGTCTTTGTAACAACATCGTTTTCCAAATCAACCAATTTCCCCATCATAGGTCCGCCGTTTATTACGGCCTTCCCCTTTAAATCCGTATATCCCGATTTTGTAAGAACTTCTGAAATTTTCATGCCTATCGGGGCTTTTACGGTAATATCCTCTTTTGTGTCTCCGCCTATGGTAATATATTTATCTATAACCGGCTGCCCTTTTTTTATTGCCAAATAGATATTGTATATGGTTTCCACATTGATAACCATAACACCTACCATAATCGGTATACTTCCTTCCGGAATTATTTTGCCGGTAGTCTCATAGGTCAAAACAACCTCATCCCCCGCAGGATAAATATCCGGAATTTCCTTTATCTTAATTTTGCTTGTTTTCAACTTCGCCACGATACTCTCGTCCAAAAGATGCATATTTTTGCCCTTTATACCTATTATTGCTTCCTCTGCTCCTAAAGTATCTATGAGAATTTCAAGAGTATCTACCAATTCCTGTAGATGTTTATGCAAAAGGTGATGATCAACCATCATAAGAGGCTCACATTCAGCCGCATTTACAACAATCGTTTTCACCTGTTCGCTTAATTTTTTATGCGTAGGAAAGCCTGCGCCGCCTGCGCCGACAATGCCCGCCTCATAAATAAGTTTTTGAAGTTCGTCCAACTTCATACAAACCAACCTGCCTTTCATAATGCCGCGGCATGAAGTTTCAAAAGCTTTATCCCTGTTTTTCATCTATAATTCCCACAATTGCGGCATCTACGGGCGCATCCTTGTTATCAAGAGCCAATCTTGCAGCGCTGCCCGTTGCAACTAAAACTTTCTCTCCTATGCCTGCTCCCACGCCGTCAACGGCAACAAGGAATTTATCCACCAAAGCATCATTTTCAATATGCTGAACCAGCATAAATTTATATCCTACCAACTGACTGTTTTTGCTTGTGGAAATAACCGTCCCGAATACTTTTCCCATAATCATTTCTCAACACCTCATTTAGACAAAAACTATTTGCCTAAAATTTTTACATGTTCACCGTTTCTGATACCCGCCGCGTTCGCATCATCCGTGTCAATGTGCATTTCCGTATTAAAGTCCTCACGAACCCTCACCTGCACATTATAATATCTCGTCGGCTTCTGTGTTTCAATTTCAACATCTACCTCGTCGTTGTCCTTAATCCCATACTTTGCGGCATCCTCAGGTGTCATGTGAATATGTCTGTTTGCTATAATGCAGCCCTCTTTCAAAAATACCGTTCCCTTAGGTCCCACTATTGCTATAGGCGCACTGCCCTTTATGTCCCCCGAAGGTCTTACGGGCGGACTGACTTTTAGTGTAAACGTATCCGTTCTTGATATTTCAACCTGTGATTGTCCTCTGACGGGGCCAAGCACTCTCACGCCTTCTATAGATCTAAGCGACGGGCTCACCAGCGTGACACATTCTTCCGCGGCAAATTGGTCGCCCATGAGCATTTTTTTCGGAGTCAATTCATAACCTTTCCCGAACAGAACGTCTAAATCAGCGCGCGAAAGATGAACGTGTCTTGCCGACACGCCTACCCTTATCCCGTCAATCGTTCGTTTTTTATTCAAGACATTGAGTACCTCAGCAGTAACCATGCCTACCAAATCGTCGTTGTTCATAAACAACCTCCCCGAGCTTTCTTTCTTCCGTAACGCAAAATGAATGCTTCATTAGGGATTATCTGATGCAGATAATCCCTAAATCCCAGTCAATTTTTACTTTATTGCAGGCAGTATTTTCTCAACATCACCATGCGGTCTCGGAATTACGTGTACAGATACCAACTCTCCGAGCTTGCTTCCGGCAGCAGCTCCGGCTTCCGTAGCTGCCTGTACTGCACCTACGTCACCGCGAACCATAACCGTTACCAATCCTGAACCGATTCTCTCAGTTCCGATCAAGGTTACATTTGCAGCCTTCACCATTGCATCGGCAGCTTCAATCGCAGCCACCAATCCTCTTGTTTCTACCATTCCTAACGCTTCTACAGCCATTTTAGTTACCTCCTTATTATTGTTAACATCATTAATTTTTTGCTGTGTGCCGTTTTTTTCAGCACTGCCATCCGCCGCTTTCTGCGGCTCTTTATCTGAAGCCAAATCTGCGGCTTTAGAACGTCTTGTTGCAGTTGCCATTTTTCAATCATTCCTTTCGGGAACTATTTTCTACAAGAATTTTTACGGTATACAAATTCCCGTAGAGCCGTTCCTCTTTAAAATAACATCCGATATCTCAAGTTATGACGTTATCTTTTCTGAAAAAGGTTTTATCAGAGATTTAAAAACTTCAAAATCTCCGGATGAGGTCTTGCTATAACCTCGTGGGCCTTTAAATGCCCCAGACGCTTTGCTTCTTCACAGCCTGCCTCAACAGCCGCCGTTACCGAGGAAATGCTTCCTCGCACCACTATCGTTACCAAACGTCCGCCCAGCTTCCGCTCTACCGCAACAAATTCAACATCAGCCGCTTTGAGCATAGCGTCAAGACATCCGATAGCGGCAACCAACGCCTGCAATTCAACCAAGCCTATTGCAAAATCCATGCTGACCTCCTATGGGTTATATTTTAGGCAATATTTTTTCAACATCCTGATGAGGTCTTGGGATGACATGAACTGCAACCAATTCTCCAAGCCTCGATGCTGCCGCAGCTCCCGCCTCCGTAGCCGCTTTAACGGCGCCTACATCACCTCTTACAATTACACTTACCAAACCGGAACCTATTTTCTCTGTTCCTACCAAAACAACGTTAGCAGCCTTCGTCATTGCATCAGCCGCCTCGATTGATGCAGTCAATCCTCTTGTTTCTACCATTCCCAAAGCTTCCATGAATACAAACTCCCTTCAGTAATTATACATAGTATTAAGCGTTATTTTTAATCTGACCTATTTTGTCTTTCCCTACACTGCTGCGCTTTGCCATTTTCTCACTATCCTCTGTTGGACGCGCTATGATATGTGTCTGTATCACTCCCGATACCGTCTCAGCAGCCGCCGCACCTGCCGCCACAGCCGCCTGTACAGCGGAAACGCTTCCCTGAAGCTTTACGCACATAATGAGCGGAACTTCAACAGAATCAGCATTTGCCGGTTTATTTGAATCAATCGCAATAATCTTCACGTCTGCCGCCTTTGCTGCAGCGTCTGCTGCTTTTATTGCGGTAACAAAGCCAAACATCTCTATAATTCCTATTGCCTCCGTCATGGCAGCCTCCTGTTATTTATTGATGATAGCAATCTTTAAGCCTGTCATTGCGAGGTTTTTCTGATGCGCTTCATTGATTTCTTCCAATGGGAACGTATCCGTAATCAGCTTCTCAAGCGGAAGTCCGATTCCTTTTGCTCTCTTTAAGAAATCAAATGTAGTTGCGTAATCTCTCAATGTGTATACCCATGAACCGACAGTAGTAATTTCCTTTGCACAAATATCAAAGTGAGGATTAATGGTCGCATCCCCGCCGTTTATGAAGAACCCAAGCTCACACAGTCCGCCGCCGTTTCTGATAAATTTATATATATTCGAGTGTGCAACAGGACTTCCCGTACACTGGAAGGCAAAGTCCGCAAGGTGCCCGTCAAATCTGTCCGCAACGGCTCCCGCCAAAGCGTCAATCCCCTTGTAATCTTGGAAATTAACAGACTTTGTTGCTCCCATTTCATTCGCAAATTCCAGTCTCTGCGCGTTTCCGTCAATTGCCACAATGTTTTCTATTCCCATAGTCCGCAGTACCGCAATACATATAAGTCCAATCGGTCCGCATCCCTGAACAGCCACTCTTGAATTGAAACGAAGAATTCCCGTCGTTTTTGCTCTTTCAACCGCATGAACCAAAACTGCGGCGGGTTCTATCAAAATTCTTGAATATAAATCAAGATCGCTTACGTTAAATACCGTGGAACCCTCTCTTATTAAAATATAATCAGCAAACCAGCCGTTCAAGTGAATATCGTCGTCCGGAAGCAAACCGTATACATCGGCTCCGCCAACATTCTGCTTGTTTAAATCAAACATCGTAATATCAGGATTATCCTTAAAAATCATACAGGTGACAACTTTGTCTCCTACGTGCAAGTCCTTTCCCGCACTGTCCTTTTTCACATTTTTGCCCATCTTCACAATCTCGCCCGTACCCTCGTGTCCAAGCGCAACGGGAATCAATCCGAATGGATCTCTTTTAAATTCATGCGCATCCGTACCGCAAATTCCGCAGCCTTCAACTTTAACCAAAATATCTCCGTCCCCAACCTCAGGCATGGGGAATTCTTTTATTTCATACTTTTCCAAGGCCGTAAGCATTGCCACTCTTGCCGTCTTCGGAATTTCTTTTTGCGATGAACACGCCGGTCTTGCAACTTGGGGCTGCCCTTTTGACATCTCGTCAAGAACAGCCTTAACAAGTGCAGCAACGTCTTTTTCATTTATTGTCAAGGTAATCAACTTCCTTCCATATTATCTCATTTCACCAGCTTAACGTGATATGTCATGTGATTTTTTTAACAAGTACACAATGATATACATTATACTATATAATGCTCAAAGAATCAACTAAAACACATCTTCTTTGGCGGGTAAAACTTTTTGCTGAGGTAATGCCTTCTCCCGTAGGTCCGGCAATAGTGAATGTGGTATATCCTTCGCTATTAAAGCCTATTCCCGCATAGCTTGGAGCATTTTTTACAAAAATTGTTGTGCATATCGCTTTTGCGTACTTTGTCATATGATCCACATTCTTTGAATGGAGATGAGCGGTATGCCTGTTCCCGTGCTCCGCTTTTACCGCCATTTCAACCGCCTCATCAAAATTGTCAACCCTTACTATAGGAAGAATTGGCATCATAAGCTCAATCTGAACAAACGGATGAGAAAATTCTGTTTCACAGATAATGCATCTGATATCGTCCTTTGCATCGATTCCAATCTGCGCCAGAATTTTTTTCGCATCTCTTCCAACCCAATCCTTATTGATTGCCTTTTTGGGCTTATCTCCGGGATTTTTGGGCGGAACGTCAACCAAAACAACCTCTTCAAGCTGTTTTACCTGCTCGCTGTCTATAAGATACGAACCGCTTTTAATCATATAGTGAATAAGCTCATCTGCCACATTTCTCAGAACGAAAACTTCCTTTTCCGCAATACACGGCAGATTATTGTCAAAAGTGCAGCCATCTATAATATCCTTCGCCGCCTTTTTAATGTCTGCGGTATCGTCAACAACAACCGGCGGATTTCCCGCTCCTGCACCGATTGCTTTTTTCCCTGATGACAAGAGCATCTTCACCACGCCGGGGCCGCCTGTTGCCACAAGCATCTTAACAAGCGGGGAATTTACCATTTTGTTGGAGGTTTCCATCGTAGGATTCTTTACAGTGCAGACTATATTTTCAGGTCCTCCTGCCGCAAGCACTGCCCTGTTTACCAAATCCACCGCATAACGTGAAACTATTTTTGCATTAGGATGAGGATTAAATATTACGGCATTTCCTGCGGCAAGCATTCCTATACTGTTGCAGATAATTGTTTCGCTTGGATTTGTGCTCGGCGTAATTGCGCCGATAATGCCGTATGGCGCCATTTCAACCAAAGTTAAGCCTCTGTCTCCCGACCATGCAGTTGTAGTCAAATCTTCCGTCCCGGGAGTTTTGTCGGCAACCAAATGATGCTTGAGCATTTTATGATACGCATTGCCCATTTTCGTATCCTCTACGCCAAGCTTGCCGAGAATTTCAGCCTCCTTGTGGGTAAGCTTTCTGATTTCGCGAATGATGTTTTCGCGCTGTTCTTTGTTGTAGTTTCTAAAAAGTGCATATGCCTTGCCGCAAGCCTCAAGAGCCTCTTCCATTGTGTCAAAAACACCGAGTTGTTTGTGTTCCTGCGTATTTTCCTGCTTTGTTTCGCTTGAAAAGTTCATTTCCGAAAGTACACTTCTCACAAGCTCGCTTATTTGTTTTTCATCTATCATTATTTCAGCCTCCCTTCAAAGTACCTTGCTCCATATTCGGCTAATTCAATATCCTGCTCCGCTGTACCGCCGCTGACGCCTAAGCCTCCTAAAACCGCATTCTCCAATTTTAGAGGAACACCGCCGCCAAGCAAAATCAATTTGTTTGAGCTTGTAGCGCCAAGACCGTCAAGCGAACCGCCTCTTGAAAGTTCAAGAGCTGTTTGAGTGGACATCTTGAGAGATACCGCCGTATATGCCTTATCCTGCGCAATCTGCGCACTTGCAATATACGCGTCGTCCATAGAATGCAAAAGCATAAGATTTGCGCCCTGATCTGCAATCGCCACAACCACATTCAAACCCATGCCCATCGCTTTTTTTTCTATAGCATCGGATATCTCCTTCGCCAATGTGAGAGTAAGCTGCGGTTTGTTAATTTCCTGCATATCCATTCTAACCGCCTCTGTTTTGTTATTGCTATATATATAATCCTGATATCTTGCAAAACAATATATCAGGTCACATAACCTGTTAAAGTATGCCAAAAGTACCGGCGGCAATCTCCCAAACTGTCCCGCTTTTACCGCAACGCGCTCCGCACGCCGCATAACCGTCCTCGCAACATCAAGCGCTGCCGACGCTCGGCATTTTCCCGGCACAATAAAACCTCTGAATTCTCCTATTACATCCTGATATTGGTCTATCATGTTCTCAATGACCGAAACACAACCCTGCGTTACAGTGCTCTTGCCTCCCGCCACCTCGGCAGAAATTTCAATCATCCGCTTTTGTACTGCTTCTATATCCTCAATCAGCTTTCCATCGTCTACATAAGTTTTTGCCAAACCCAATGAAGATGTAAACTCATCCAGCGTCCCCAAAAGCTCAATTATGGAATCTGCCTTCGATATTCTGAAATTCTTTATTGTTTTGGTGTAGCCCGTATCACCGCCACGAGTGTAAAACTTATTGCCTTCCATAAACAGACTCCTTATTTTTCCATAAAAATTGTTGCATGGGAATTCTTGTATATGCAATACTCACAATGCGTCAACCTTCCCTTGCATGAATAACAAGTCCCGTTGCCACCGCATTTCGTGGTCCTTCACTTCCTCTGATATTTCCCCTGCCCGCCACAATTCTGTAATTTGCAAGCTCATTTGAAATCATTTCAGGAATTTCAAAATCTAGTGCGGACCCGCCAACCATAACAACAAACTCAATATTTCTTATATTCCCATCCGGTGCCACTCTAGTGAGCGCACGCATAGCGTTTGTGACGAACACCTTCTTTTTCGCCTCACGACGAACCAGCCTTATTTTTTCCAATGTAAGCTTTTTCCCGCCCCTGATAGGAATTAACTTTTCAGGAGTTACAACCACAACCCTTGCATAAAAATCGGGATCAAGCGGCTCTTCCATAAACTTTACGGAACCATCCTCAAAACGAAGATTTAAAAGACTATCTACTTTCGCAAGCGGATATTTTTTTATTAATTCCGCAAGTTCCTTGTCCTCAAGCGCAAGCTCCGAATTTATAATCATCGTTACCATCTCACCCGCACCGGATAAATGCACACTTTTTATATTCCCATGTTTGTCAATGATTGCTGCATCCGTGGAACCTCCGCCCATATCCAAAATCGCAAGAGGCTTATCGCTTCCGGGAGTAGTCAATGCGCCAAGAATCGCCATGTTTGCCTCTTGACCCTCAATTTTCACATACACTCCCGTCTTTTCGGATAAAGCCTGAGCGATTTTCTCCATCGGAAGGCGGCTGGTTTTAACCATTGCAGCAAGCAAAACGGCATTTTCCATCGCATACTCACCCGCAATTGCCCCCGATACTTTCACAGGAACAAAGGTATCCACAGCGAGAACATCCTTAATCTTTATATCCGAAAGACCTGTCAATTCAGACATTTGCTCTTTTACCCTGCCAAGCATTGCACCCACATTTGTGCCTTGATCACCAAATGCGTCTTCAAGTTCGTCAAGTGCCGATCTTGCTTGCATAATCTTTTCGGCGCCCTCCAAAACATCAACTCTGACCTTCCTGTCCTTATCCGCCATAGTAATGCTTCCCGCAGGAATCTTCTCACTTTTTACATTGCCTTCGGGATTTTTAATTACAACTCCCGATCTATTGCCTATTAAACTTTTTGATATAGGGATAATATCTTTGGTTTCAGACGGTGACAGCGAAAACAGCGTCGCAAGCCCATAGGGATTTGAAAGAACCTTAATGGTTTCTCCGTTTCCCGCCACCTCAATTGCCGCTTTCATCCCAAGGGGAACCTTTTCTATATTCAAAACCTCATCCACTATCGGAATGGTTTTCTTCAGCCTGTTTGCAACCAACACTCCGTCATCCTTTTTTAGAATAACTCCGGTTATGCTGTAACCTTCGTCAAAAGCGGCATTTATTTTCTCTGCGACTTCCTCAAAATCATATTCTGCAGGTACAACTGCAATAACATCACCTTCTATGCGAATATTCTCAATATGCCTTGTAATTCCGGTTGCTATCCCACGTCCTCCGGGAGTATCGGGATTATGTCCTATCATAGACGAGCCGATAATTTCGGTCTGAGATATGGTTTCCATAGCAATCTCGCTGATTACAGGCGTCGCTTCATTTAGCATGATTGCAGATAAATCCGATATCTCAATACTTGCCTGATCTGCCGCTACCTTAAGCGTTTCCAGCACTCCGTCAACGTTTTGTATTGTGCCCTTAACTCCGGTTGTAGGCAAAATAGCGGTCGAAAGATATTTTATATCATTTTCCATTATCGACGCAATCACAACCTCAGTTGTGGAATTGCCTATGTCAACTCCCGCAACCATGCGGTAAGGATACGACGTTTTTTGTAGACTATCCATACTGCCTCACACCTATAATCCTACTTAACAAGAATTCCTCTCTGCTCATATGCGGAAACAGCGTCACGGACAAATTTTGCCGTAAGCTTTGCCTCATACATTTTTTCAAGCTCATCTGCGACATCCAAAAGCTGCTGCTTCGTCGAACGATTAGGACGAAGCATATTATAAATTTCAAGCACGCGCTCATCCGGTATCTTGGTCATCTCCGCCGCACGTCTTAAATTCTCGGCAAACTGGCGTTTTCCGTTTGCCTGTGCAATATCTGCCTGCATATTTAAAACTTCACCGCTTATCCTGATATCCTCGGGAAAAATCTCATCATTTATAACCTTCTCCAAAGTGATATCTCCAAGTCCTTTTCCTGTTAGCCCTTTTATCTTATCAGATTTATTCTTTGCAAGTGGATAGTCCTTAACAGAAAGTCCCGACTTCGTTTTAACTGTTTTTGCTGCGGCACCATTATTTTTATCCAGCTGAGTTGTACGTTTTACGGAAATTTCAATCGGAGGCGCCTTAAAATCGGCAGAAGCCTGTAAACTTTGCGCAACCTGCTTTACCATGATATCAATAACATTATCCTGCATAAACATCCCACCTCCGCCGACTATCTCTCAAATCTAACTTCAAGCGCAACAGGCTTTTTGTCCGCATCCGCAAGTTCCGTTTCTTTTATGTGCAAAAGAGCCGCTTTTGCCTGATATTTCGGTCTTACCATACAATCATTCTGAGTTTCAATCGGTGTGGGAGATTGACCTTTTGCATACCTTGCGGCATTTTTGCCGATTTGTCTGTATATCTGAAGTGTAAGAAGCGGCGCTTGCGGAAAAAGTTCAAGGTTTGTCAATGGGTACAAATCCTTCTGATGAATTACCGTAGTCCCCTTTGACTGTATGCCTATTCCTATTCCTGAGCCGCTCAGCTTTGCCGCTGTGAGGGCAATGAACGACACATCGCTGGTAGCATATACCTTTACAAAACGGGTACGAAGTCCTTCCTCCTCAATACCTGCTGAAATTTCACGCAGCACATCGTAATGAGAGAGCCCGTTTATAGTTTCAGTTTGACGAACACCGAACGCCGGAGCCAATCCAACCACAACCTCATCGGCATATAGACCGGACGGCGCCTCGCCTGATTCCTTTATTAAAAGCTTTCCGCTCTGTGGCAAAGACCGTTTCTCATATTCGGTCTGCTCCCTGTTGATATATTCCATAACCTTTTGTGTTATCAAATCTACCAATTCCTGATTATATTCCATTTATTCACACCCTTACATTGTCCTGCCTCTTGGCATCACAATTTTCTAAAAATCAATAAGCTTGGGGGTCTATCTCTGTTCCAAGGTTTTTAATCTGCTCCCAGCGCTCTCCCTCTACTCTGTATCCCGTACCAGGACCCATATAGTCATTCGGGTTGTTCACCGAACTGTTTACATTAAAGTTCTCATCAAGAATTGCCGCCGTCTGCATATAATCTCCCGACAGCCGCTGCTTTAGCATCTCCAGCACGGATGAAGCAATGTCGGCAAAGCCTCCCTTTTCCAATGCCTTTACAACGTCAAGACCCGTAAGGGAACCACCGAGCAACTTTTCCGCCGCCTTCAAATCATCGTTTACAATGCGGTCAGGCATATCCTTGCTGCCATGCGCGTACGTTGCGGCCTCCACTTCTTCATCCGAAACAGCCGGAAACCCAAGCTCCCGAAATACCGCTTGAACGGCCCTTGCCGCTTTGTTTCTCACAGCGATTACATCCTCCTCGCGGACAGGCTGAAGTCCTCCGTCAACCTTTAAATCACGCTGAAGGACATTGTAATCATCAAAATCCTCAGCATCAAAATTTGAGCCCGCGAACATATTATCATAATTTGGGGTCGCACTGTAACCCGAAAATATAAAGTCCGTTCCAGGCAGCATCTGCATGAGCATTCTCGCAGTCCTTCTGATATCCGAATGAGAAAAGGATTGGTCATTGCTTGAAGCACATTCGAGTCCTACCATGGCCGCCAAGAGATTTTCGGCAAGCACCGCCCTTATCCCCGACGGGACCGAACCGGTCATTCCTATGCAGCTTACTGCACCGTTTTGAGTTCCCTGGATACCGCCGCCCTTAATCACCAAAAGACATCTCGCCTCAAGATAAAGCATGGATTTCCCTTCGGCATTTCCCATAAGAACCTCTGAACCTGTCCCCGACGTGCAACGTACTTTCATGCCTCTTGATGCATAAGCTGACGCCAAAAAGGATTTGGAATACGGTGTGTCATCACCGTCAATAAACACCTTTTCTGTTCCATATACAGACAAGGTTTCGGCATAAGTCGTAAGCCCCTTCATACCCATTTTAAGCTCAACCGCTTCTTCAACCGCACACTGGGTAAGAATCCCCGGCCTGCCGGTTTGAGAGCCTATTAAAAGCCCTAAAGCCGTAAGCGGCGCATAACGGGCAATAGCAACTGTGGTTTCCTCTTCATCAAACCCTCGAATTCCCGCCTCCGCAGCATCTGCTGCTATCAAAACGGGATTATCCTTAACATTTGTAACATGGCACTGATTTGACGGCGTCTTTCTCTCACGCATTTTCTGCATCGCCATCATCATTTCAACCACATTCATCTGTTTCATAACATCCAAAAGCTTTGCGGGAGTCAGCCCTCCGGCAAGACGCTTTATTCTGTCCTTGTCCACATTTATGTCAACCAGCATTCTTGCAATCTGCACGGAATCCATTGCCATAGCTTCCTCGCAGACATCAATATCTATCGCATAATCGGCGATAAAACGATCTATAAAATCAAAATCCTTGCGTGCTTTAGAGTCCATCTCTGTTATAATGCCATCTTCTACCTTGATAGAAGGCTTCGGGTCATTGTCCGATTCCATCGCAACAAGCCCTACATCCGCCCATTCCTTTACAAAGCCGTCATTATGCACAGGTCTTTTTGCAAGGACTTCAAACCTCTTTGACTTTTTCATTTTTCCACCTAATTTCAATTTGTTATTAGGGTTATTTGTTATATTGCGCTAAAATCTTTTTTGTAACCTCCGCTACAATCTTTTCTACATCTGCGGAGCTTGCATTTTCAAGCCCATATGTTTCGCTTGCCTCCGATGGAGTCATATTCTCAGCGCCCTCAACATAACAGCTTGGACAAAGCTTTTCCATCGGATGCTTGCCCGGTACATTGAAGGTACGTCTTAAATCGATAAGCTTTTTCACTTCTCCGCAAGGAATTTCCTTCTCGCCGCCGAGCATTCTTGCATGGAACAGCAATTTTGCATAAAACTCCGTAGATTCCATTCTGAAAAATGCGGTATTCAAATCGCAGCCGAAAGACAATGCTCCGTGGTTTGCCAAAAGGATTGCATCATAATCCTGAAGATATGGCATTAAAGAGTCCGGAATTTCCATTGTCGAAGGCGTACCGTATTCCGCAATCGGCACAGCACCTAAGAAAATAACCGCTTCCGGCATGATAAGCTTGTCAAGCGGAATTCCAGCAATCGCAAAGCTTGTCGCTATCGGAGGATGTGCATGAACAACTGCATTAACATCCGGTCTTTCCTTGTAAACACGAAGATGCATTTTAAATTCCGATGATGGTTTCCACTGACCGGCACTTTCCTTTAATTTTCCCTCGCCGTCCACCTTGCATATCATGTCAGGCGTCATAAAACCCTTGCTCACGCCCGTAGGGGTTGCGAAGAATGTATTATCATCAATCTTAACGGAAATATTGCCGTCATTTGCGGCAACAAAGCCGTCATGATAGATTCTTCTTCCTATTTCACAGATTTCTTTTTTGATTTCATAATCTGATTTAAACATAATGTTCATCCTCCATTGTGCATTTTGATTTTCTTTGGTTTTCTTTGTTTTGTCTTGTTTTAGCTTTATTATATATTATTAAAATACATTTGTAAAGGTATTTTTATAAAATATTCATGTATTTTTCGACACTGTCATAGCGTCTGAAAATATACACTGTCTGCCCATGTTTTCCACCAGTTTATGTGCTCTTTTGATCCTGCCTATGTCAAATTCACCTATCCAGTGAGTGTCGGAGCCTATGCTTATTTGAATATTGCTCTCCCGCACCATATTCCGTTTCTTATCATTTGTCAAAAAGTCGTAATAATACACATAGTTTCCCGATATGTTAAGTTCCCAAAATAAATCATACTCCTTCATTGTTTTTAAGATGTTAATCCCATATCGTTCGGACAATAAGAATATATCCGTGTGTGCAAGTCCCCTTTTGCACCTAAAAAGTCTGCTCCACTCCAAAAACTCATAAAAATCCATTCCGTGGTCACTGTCTAAGCTTTCAAACAGGCAATAATCAAGCTTTTCCGACATTGACGACAAAAAATCAAGAGGTTTTGGGCGCGTCCCTATCTCAAGTCCGCAAAGCACCTTGATATGCTTATGATATTTTTCCTGACACCTTCCAATATGAGCAACATATTCAAAAAAACGCTCCCGAACGCTGAATTGATGATCTGTTATTCCAATTACGTCAATTCCCGCATCAATTGCATTTTCGATAATCTCCTCCGGAGTGTTGCTCCCGTCATAGCTATAAATTGTATGGTTGTGCAGGTCTGTTATACCCATATCGCCATCCCCAATCACACATAATCATGTAGATTATATCACTTCGCTTCTTCATTAACAATACAATTTGACCTATTTCAATACTATTTTTTCATCCATCGGATTTTCTTGTTGATTTTTTATGTAAAACACTTTATAATAAGATTGAGATGGAGTGCGGTATATATTTTGTGCTTCTATAAAACAAGCAGCAAGCACTTGTAAGGGGGAATTAATTCTGATGCTGTACAGCAGGCAAGATGAATATGTAAAGATAGACTCAAAAAAATTTTTCGAGGGTATGTTTGTTTCCGCCGACCTTTATTGCAGATATAGAAACAATTACGTACTTGTTTTTAAAAGTGCGCTGCTTACAAAAAAACTGATTGATAAGATCAAGCAACTTGAGTTTGCGTATGGGAATCTTTATGTTGAAAAAAAGTATCATCAAAGAATTTTGGATCAGTTCGCCCAGTATGAAGCTATTTTAAAAAAGCTTGAGTTTGATACTAATTACACCTCAATCAAAGAAAAAACCAGCAATATCTTGAACGTTGTTGACAAACAGAACGTTGTTCCCAAGGAAGCCACGAATATTGCCACAAAAATTATTGCGGATAAAATTTCGGGAGTTGATGCGGCGATTATCTTCCAGCTTATCAACAACGTGCGTGACGCTGATGAGTATTTGTACACTCACAGCACAAATGTGGCTTTTCTAAATGGTCTGATCGCCAAGTGGCTTGAGCTTCCCGATGGTGAAATTTCAAGCTTAATTGCGGCGGGATTGTTGCACGATATAGGAAAGTTGAAAGTTCCTCCTGAAATTTTGAACAAGCCCGCAAAACTTACAAAGCAAGAATTTGAAGTAATAAAGCTGCATCCTATTTATTCTTATGAAATACTCAGAAATTCTGGAGAAATCAATCCTGTAATTTTGTCCGCCGCAAGGAACCATCACGAAAAGATAAGCGGCTCAGGCTATCCGGACGGATTAAAGTACGATCAAATTTCCAGAGCGGCGAGAATTACAGCAATTTCTGATATATATGATGCTATGATAACTAGGCGTGTATATAAAGATCCTCACTCTCCGTTTGAAGTTTTAGAGGAATTTTCAAAGGGAAGCTTTACGGATTTGGATTTGGATATTGTTAAGGTGTTCCTTACGAAAATGCCTTTTGAGCTCATCGGCAAATCAGTGCTTTTGTCTGACGGTTCCATAGGCAAGGTGGTTTATATTGATCCAGATGACTTCGCTTATCCTTTAGTTCAAATAGGGCCTAAGGTTGTGCAGACCAATAAAACAATTAAATGTGTATGTATGTGCAATGCGGAGGTTTAAATACATAAATTTTAATCAAAACTGCGATGAATCAAGCGGTATTTTCTTGGGGCTTTTGAATTGATTATTAAAATCGGGCTTAAAACTTTGGTTTTAAGCCCGATTTTTCTTGCGCAAGAAGATGCTCTACGCAAAGCGTAGAGCATCTTCTTATGTTCCGTATTGTTGGATTTTAATTTTTAGAACTGAGCGACTGAAGACGTGTAAGATTTCATTTTCGCGTTCCATACAAACACCTTAATCTTGTTTTGGCTGCTTGTTTTGGTATACGAAACCGTTACAGTATCACTGTCTGAGGCAAATGTCTTCTGTGCCATATTTACACCTACCAGCAGACCGTTTGCGTCATACTCAGCAACATATACGTACGTGCTTGCGCCATTTGCCGATGTAAACGGAACAGACGCAGTCGTTCCATCATAAGTGATAGTCCCCACTGTAGGATTCATATTTGAATTTGAATATATTCCGGCAACACCTGATACGATATACGGCAGGATCTCAGCCGAAAAACCTGATTTATAATGATTGTGATCTGAATAGTAGTTTGTAGCATCAGTAAACTTCGCCAGCACGCTCGCCAAAGATGCGTCATTCGTCATTCCGCTCGCAAGATTTGCTGCATCCAAAGCTTGAGCATCAGCCGTAAGAACGGTATCGGTTATATTGCCGATATCGACATAGCCAATCGCTTTGCCTGCCGCAATCTCTTCCTCGGCAAGAGCCTTCACTACTCTTTCATATTCGTCCCAAGAATCTCTTGAACCGTTGTATTTAAGCAATCCGTCACTGTCACGATAAAGCGCACTTGCATAACTGCCGAACGGTCCATGGGATGTATAGCTTCCAACCACAACCTTAGCGCCCATAGTGTAGCAAGCTTCTATGTAGTACTTCATAGCACTTTTAAAGTCGTCTATAGTACCACTCCACCCATTCGTTCCAAGTCCGCTTATTGTTACCACATCACCAGGATTGATGCTCGTCAAAACGGCGTCAAGCCAACCCTGATTATAGTAACTGGTCGTGTTTCTGCTTCCCTTACCATAGTTGTACATCGCTGAAAAAGTCGAATTTGTATCATAGGTTGATAAAGCTTTTGCAAGCTCATATCCCCATGAACCGTTGTTACCCACGGTTGAGTCACCGATTGCATACCACGCCGGCTTTGCAGATTTTGTTTTGTCCGCAAGCTTTGTAATTTCAACATAGGCAACTGACGCCTTGTTGCCTGATGAATCCGCACTGAAATTCAAATCAAGCACACCGTCAACACAAGCGATTGTGTATGTAAGCTCCGTGATGGTAGTATAAAGATCTCGTGCATCTGTATATGTTGTGTTTGTAGATCCGCCGGTCATGTTTCTGAGGTGTCCGGTAAGATACTGATCGAATTTTTCCGTTTCAAGAACGCCGCAGTACCCTATCTTAACCTCATAACGCTTTCCGGCAATTACGTTTGCCTTGAATACAAAGCTACTGCCTGTCAAATAGTCAGTGGAAAGCTTATTGCTATCAGTAACAGTTCCGCCTGCCGTTACCGTTCCTGTAATACCGTACCCCTTAGCTGACGTATATTCGGTTGACGGAGTCACCGCTGTATAGCCTTCTACAAGGTCGGCATCAGTACCTGCACCAAAATCAAACAGCAGACCGTGAATTGTCACCTTGATTGACTTTGAAATCGTACCGCCTTCCGAATTTGTACTTGTCGCACGAATATAAACCACATTTGCAACTGCATCAGATGTCACGGACAAGGTTGCTGTACTCTTATCAAAAGTAATACCTGTAAGGCTTGTAATTTCATTCGTGTTGCTTTTATCATACATTGCGTATTGAATCGTTCTTCCTTCAATCACATTGCCCGACCCGTCTTTTACAACTGCGGCATATGTGCTCTTTGATGTAGAACTGTCAAGAGGAATGCTGATGCTTGTCGGCGCCGATGTAAACGCAACATTATCCTGTGAACTTGTAAGATTCAATGTGATAGTTTTTGTTACGCCACCGATTGTTACATTAATGGGAAGTTCTCCCGACGGAGCACCCTTCTTTACCGTAATCGTTGCGCTGTGAGCATCTGTACCTGTAGTAGACAGTTTAACAGTGTCCTCTACTCCGTCAATTCCGATAGCCCATGAAGCGATGCCGGAAATATCGTATCCATCAGTTGATTTTACAGAAGCCGTCAAAGTGGCTGTTCCGTTTTCAGCTGTATCGGTTTCAGGAACTACAATAGTCTCAGCCGTTGTATTTATTTTAAACGTGCTCTCATCTATAACAGGCTTAAACGCCTTCACATTGTTGAAATCAACAGAACCTACAGTGCTGTCCGGAGTTCTGAAGCAGTAGTAAACGGGGGACAATGATCCTGCATCCGCAAAAGCCACCGGATCCGATTTACCCAAAAGATTTCCGCTCTGGTCATAAACCGCCGCCCAGCAGGTTCCTACCGTTACGTCAGAAGATATAACAATTTTGTACCACACATCCGTTGCCGCGGAGCATATGTTTGTGCCGTTTATGTTGATTGCACTGCTCGCAAAATTAAGCGAGAACGTAGTCGCCTTACCCGTAGTCCATGTTACGGGATTATCAGTTTTGTACAAAATGGATGTATTGTTTGTGTGGAACCTAACATTCTGCTCAAATATAACCTGCTCATTTGCACTGCTCAGCACATTTGCCGCAAAACATGATCCGCTTGCCACAGAAGTCTGAAGCTTCAAATACTTGCTTCCGTCTGCATCCTTTGCTATAACAAGGTTCCTTCCGGTGTTGCTTCCATAAACGCCCCAACCTCCCGTTACAACATCCGTTGCTGACTTGTTATCTGATGAAACTGTGGCAGAATATCCAACCATGCTATCTTCATAATTATTAAAATCTGAGATATAGCCCGCTTTAGGAAGAAGAACATTCGAGCTTTGAACTGTGTTGCCCAAAATAGCAATAGGCTTCTCAACCGTCTTTGTTACTCCATTATAGGTAACAGTAGCTTTTACACGCCCATAATAATTTGCGGACGTCTGCTTCAGTTGAAAGTTTGCCGTATTTCCGCTCGTAGTAACCTTTGCGTAACTGTCGCAATAACTGTCGGCGTCCACATCTCCGGTAGGTTTGCCGTTTAAGGTTCTGAATCCGTTAAACTCCCACACAACATTGTAGTCGGTAACTCTGCTGTCGGGCTTTGCAACTAAATCAGTACCCCTTTCGCCCGTCAGTGAAACAACAAAGTTATTGCTTGCATATGTATCTGTATTTGCACCCATGCTGAGAAGTCCGCTTGAAGGATATGTTGAAAATGCAATCGAACTCAATGCCTCAATGTAATTCGGATCATCGGCATAAGCAGCTTTAAAGGTGGTATCGGCCGTTATAGTCATTGCCTTGATCTGATCCGTGGTGTACAAAGTGGATGTATCCGAACCAACATACCAGCCTTGGAAAATCTTGCCCAATGCAGTGGTCGACGGCACATTTGCAACAGTGCCTCCATCAACTACCGATTCAGTGTATGTCGACCCGTTTACGCTATATGTAACTATGCGATACGTCTGAGTTTGATCAGCGCTGGTAAGAGGTCTGAACACTATGTTGTCTATGCCCACCGGAGCTGTTCCTCTTGCCGCCGTAAGAAGAATTTTACCCGGCGCGGAAGCATTAGATCCCATTGATATTTGCTTTTCCTCAAAATATGTCGTGCTTCCGTCAAGCGATGTTATTTTAAGAACCACCGTATCGGTCGCAAAATCCATGATAGCTTTCGCATGCGCCCATGTGCCGTACGTGTAATCATGGGTTTTGTTCGATGCAGCATCAGTAGTTGTCGATGTCGTATCATTGATAATCAACTGCTGACTTGAAGTTGTCCGCTGATTAAGAAGCAGAATATACGCCGTTCCAGTGTACACCGCATTACCAGTCGGCGTTCCTGCGGAACTGTTTAAAATGCCTATCTGGCTGTAATCATAACCCGAACTGTTTGTCAGAAAAAAGTCAAACTCCAGAACAGACTTGCTGTTAGCATCCACAGTCTGTGCAGCAGACCCCAAAGTATAATATGCCGTTCTTGGGCCCGATCCCGTACTTACAAATCTTAAGTAATTGTTGATTGACGTATTGGTATTCGTATTCACCAACAATCCCGTTGCAGAATACTGGGATGTCCATCCTGTAGGAGTGGCCCCCACGGTAGATGTCTCAAAATTCTCCGTCCAATACTCCCCTTCCGCACTTGCCGAAAGCGGCAAAATTACGGCAAATTGCGCTGCCATGGCAAACGCCGCCACGCCTGCGACAATCTTTTTGAAAAGCTTGCCTTTCATTAAATTACCTCCCTCATTTTTGTATACCCTAAAATCTATGGCTGCCACACCTTCCACGGATGTGACAGAACAACACACTTAATTTTATTATAATACAACTTTACGGATTTGTATAGCATATTAATAAATTTCTATACAAGGAGAATTGATTTTTCAGCGTAATGCACATAATTATGAATAAAACTTGTAAGATTTGAACAAGATGTGAACTCCAGAATTAATGAATATACTTATTAATCACCGCTCCGATAAAAGAAGCGGCATACGCAATCACCACATATGTGACGGCATAAACAACGGCGTTCGCATCATAGTATATAAAAATTGATGGCAAAAACAACCCTCCAACAACAATAGGATGTTTCCAATTAAAACCCGATCTGACAGTACAAACAACTGACGAAAGAAATACAACCATAGGATTAAGCGCCAAAAGCTGCATAGTTGAAAGGTTCTGCCCAAATTCCCCTTTCATAAATACAAAAGCAAGCGGGAAAGTATAAAACATGAAAATATGAACAAGCATATATCCTTTATCTATTTCATTCTTTTTCAGACTCATAATTCCCCTTTCAGCGAACGTTTATGCCGCAATTTTTAAGATACGCCTTCAGATCTTTAATTTCTATTTCCTTAAAATGAAACAACGACGCCGCAAGTACCGCATCGGCCTTGCCTATCGTAAAAGCCTCTTCAAAGTGCTTTAGGCTTCCCGCCCCACCCGAAGCGATAACTGGAATATTCGCATTTTCAGAAATTATGCGTGTCAATTCCAAATCATAACCCGCTTTCGTGCCGTCACAGTCCATGCTGGTTAAAAGAATTTCGCCCGCACCGAGTCTTTCTGCCTCTTTAGCCCACTCTACGGCATCAAGATGAGTATTTACCCGTCCTCCATTCAGGTAAACCTCCCAACCGTTTTTTCCACGCTTTGCGTCAATAGCGCACACAACGCACTGAGAACCGAATTTATCCGCTGCCTCGCTAATGAGCTCGGGACGTTTAATCGCTGCGGAATTTACGGCAACCTTATCCGCTCCCGCATTTAAAATGCCTCTAAAATCCTCAACGGTACGTATGCCTCCGCCAACGGTAAACGGAATAAAAACCTTCTCCGCCACCTTAGAAACCATGTCAACAACGGTATTTCGATTGTCACTTGAGGCAGTAATATCCAAAAACACAAGCTCATCCGCTCCCTCCGCATCATATGCGGCGGCACACTCTACCGGATCTCCGGCATCAACAAGATTTACAAAGTTAACACCTTTTACAACCCGTCCATTTTTCACATCAAGACACGGAATAATCCTTTTTGCAAACATGAAATACCTCTTTCCTACAACTCTATAAAATTTTCTAAAATCTTCATGCCGACTTTCCCGCTCTTTTCGGGATGAAACTGCGTTGCGAATATGTTGCCCCGCTCTACGGCAATGTCTATCCTAAGACCGTATTCGGTGGATGCGGAAACATCCGCCCTATCCTCGACTTTTGGATAATACGAGTGAACAAAGTATACAAACGGATTCTCTCCGATATCCTTCAAAATTTTGCTCGGCTTTTCAATCGCAATAGAGTTCCAGCCCATATGGGGAATTTTTAAATCTCCCGTTTTAGGAATGCGAACCACACTGCCTTTTAATATTCCCAATCCCGCGACATTCGGACTTTCCTCGCTCGATTCAAATAAAAGCTGAAGTCCGAGGCATATGCCCAAAAAAGGCTTCCCGCTTTCGGCGGCTCTGCAGACAACATCATCAAGCTTATTTTTGCGAAGGCTTTCCATCGCATCGCCAAATGCGCCCACGCCAGGCAGAATTATCTTATCCGCCGCCAAAATTTCAGCCGAATCACCTGTAATGCGGCATGACACACCCAAATATGCAAGCGCATTTTTTACGCTGTGCAAATTCCCTGCGCCGTAGTCTATAATAGCTATCATTTTCTCACGTCCCTATTTTATATTAAGCCTTCTCCGAGCGTCCTGCCGCCTAAAATGTGAAAATGCAGATGCTCAACGGTCTGTCCCCCGTCCCTTCCGCAATTGTTGATCAGTCTGTAGCCTGCCTGCGCCATTCCGAGTTCTTCCGCAATAGACGGTATGCATTCAAATATATGGGAAATGTATTTTGAATTTTCCGCCGTAATATCGTTTGCAGATGGAATATGAATTTTAGGCACGACAATAACATGTACGGGCGCCTGCGGAGCAATATCATAAAATGCAAGGCAAAATTCATCCTCGTATACCTTGTTTGAAGGAATGTCACCATTTATTATTTTGCAGAATATGCAGTCCATATAAAAATCCTCCCCAAAAAATTCGTTTATACACAAACGGGCGAGAAAACCCCCGCCCATGTCATCACTTTATCTGATCCTTTATCAATCCGTCAACAAGCGCCAAGGCAGAGTCAATTTTATCTGCATTCTTGCCGCCGCCCTGCGCCATATCGGGCTTTCCTCCGCCCGAACCTTCTGCCGCCCTGGTGATTTCACGAATAATATTGCCGCAATGGGCACCCTTTTCCACCGCCTGCTTTGTCGCCATAGCAATAAAAGTTATTTTATCGTACGCATTACTTGCAAGAACAACCACTCCACAGCCGAGTTTTTCTTTTATGCTGTCGCCCATGGTGCGCAGGTCGCCTGCAGGCATCCCGTCAATGCGTGCGCACACAACATCAACATCTGAGATTGTTTTTCTGCCCGACAAAATATCATCCGCCCTGCTGTTGGCAAGTTTTGCCTTCAGAGATTCAAGCTCCTTTCTTGCCTGCTTCATCTCTTGTATGGTGTTTTCTGCTTTTTTATCTATTTCATTATGATTTGCCTTCAAGATTTCTGCAGTTCTGCAAATAAGCTCGTCCCTTTCGGATATATACGAAAGGACTCCATAGCCTGTCAATGCCTCAATACGCCTCGTTCCCGCCGCCACTCCGCTCTCGGACAAAATCTTGAAAAGCCCCGCCTGCGAAGTATTTGACAAATGGCAGCCTCCGCAGAATTCTATACTGTAATCGCCCATCTTTACAACACGCACAATCTCCCCGTATTTCTCTCCGAACTGTGCAGTCGCACCAAGCTTTTTCGCTTCCTCAATTGGGTATTCGTTAATTTCTATCGGCAATGCCGCTAAAATAGCATCGTTTACCTTATCCTCCGTTTCCCTTATCTGATGAGGCGTCATAGCCTCAAAATGTGAGAAATCAAAACGGAGCCTGTCCGCAGATACAAATGAGCCTGCCTGTGCAACATGGGGGCCTAATACATCCTTCAGTGCCCTGTGCAAAAGATGCGTCGCCGAATGGTTTCTCTGTATGGACATTCTGTTATCCCTGTCCACCGCCAATTTGACCGCATCATTTAAGCAAAATTCGCCGTCTTCCACAACAATTTCATGAAGATAAATTCCGCTGTCTGTCTTTTTGGTATAAACAACCGCAGCTTTTGCACTGCTGTCGGACTCCATACGACCGCTGTCCCCGACTTGGCCGCCCATTTCAGCATAAAACGGTGTCTTATCGGTAACAATTACTCCCTTTTGACCCTTGCCTATTGCATCTACAATTTCCTCCGCATCATCCGACCATATGCCTAAAATCTTGGCATCAGCCTCTAAATCAAAATATCCCACAAATTGCGTAGGTTCATCTATGTCAAAACCGAAGCCGCTGCCGCCCTCCCATGACGAGCCTTCCTTTCTCGCCCTGCGGGCGGTATCTCTCTGCTCCCGCATCGCCCTATCAAACCCGTCCACATCAACCGTCATGCCGTTCTCCTGTGCAATTTCAACGGTAAGATCAAGTGGAAAGCCGTAGGTATCATGAAGCTTAAATGCCTCTTCTCCAGACAAAACTAATCTGTTGTCTCTCTTTGCGTCTTGCATATATCCGCTTAAAACTTCAAGTCCATTGTCAACAGTTTTGTCAAAACGCTCCTCCTCTTTCTTGATGATCCTTTTGATGTAATCGCGCTTTTCATCAAGTTCTGGATATGCTCCCTTTGATTCATCTATAACCGTATCTGCTATTTCGTGTAGAAATTGCCTTTTAATGTTCAAAAGCTTGCCATGTCTTGCAGCACGTCTTAAAAGTCTGCGAAGAACGTAGCCTCTGCCTTCATTTGACGGAATTACACCGTCCGATACCATCATCACTGTACTTCTGATATGATCTGTTATAACTCGCAGGGAAACATCCGTTTTTTCCGCCGCCTTATAGCTCACACCGGCAACTTTGCTGATATGCGCCATAACGTTGCGAACCGTATCCACTTCAAATAAGTTGTCCACTCCCTGCATAACCGCCGCCAAACGTTCAAGTCCCATGCCCGTGTCAATATTCGGGTTCGGGAGCGGATTGTATGCTCCGCTTTCATCCCTGTCAAATTGCGTAAATACAAGATTCCATACCTCCATATACCTATCGCAGTCGCAGCCTATTTTGCAGTCCGGTCTTCCGCAGCCTTTTCCCGGACCTCTGTCTATGTGAATTTCAGAGCATGGTCCGCACGGTCCCGTTCCATGTTCCCAAAAATTGTCCTCTTTACCCATCTTTACTACACGTTCAGGGCGCACTCCAATCTCGTTCACCCATATATCCTTTGCCTCGTCGTCTTCTTCATAAACTGTAACCCACAAGACATCCTCAGGTATTTCCATAACCTTTGTTAAAAATTCCCATGCCCATGCAATTGCCTCCTTCTTGAAGTAATCTCCAAAAGAAAAATTTCCGAGCATCTCAAAAAAAGTGCCGTGTCTTGCTGTTTTGCCGACACGTTCTATATCTGGTGTACGAATACACTTCTGGCAGGTGGTGACACGCTTTCTCGGCGGAACCTCCGCACCGGTAAAATATGGCTTAAGCGGCGCCATACCCGAATTAATAAGCAAAAGGCTGGCATCGTTTTTTGGAATAAGCGGAAAGCTTTCAAGGCGCAGATGCCCCTTGCTTTCAAAAAAGCTCAAATACTTCTCACGTATATCGTTTAATCCAATATTTTGCATGATATATATAATTCCCCTTTGTAAAAATTTCGAACAATAAGACTGCAATCATTATATAAAACTTAAAAATCCTTGTCAAGAACATAATCCTCCGCTATTATTGACACAATCTGCCGAAAATGATAGAATTATAATAGTATTGTGTAGTTTGCGGGGGGTGCTTATGAAAAAATTATTGGTATTTATAATGACTATGGCTACACTTTCATGGCATTCTGCCTTTGCCTCGGACATCAGTGATTGGGCGATTGAGGAATATCAGCAGGCAAACAGTGCAGGGCTTTTATGCTACAGCATTGCAGCGGGCAATATGAAGGGGAATATTACCCGCGAAGAATTCTGTGAGCTTTCCGTAAGACTTTATCAGGTGTTGTCAAAGAAAAAACTTCCCAGTCCTGATGTTTTCCCGTTTGAGGATACCAATAACTATACCGTTGCCCAGGCATACACTCTCGGGATAGTATCCGGCGTTTCAGACACAAGGTTTGCACCGAAAAATCCGATCACCCGCGAAGAAATTTCCAAAATGCTTCTTAATGTATTGCAACTTTGCGACAAAGAAATTCTGATAACAAAGAGCGACGGCAAACTTCTTTCAGGGTTTGAGGACAGCGGCGAAATCAGCAGCTGGGCAAAATCCGCCATGACCGCAATGGTCAAGCAGAAAATCATAAACGGCATAAACAGCCTTTCGATTGCGCCTAAAGGAACTGCCACAAGAGAACAGGCGGTCGCAATCGTAAATCGTGCCTGCCGACAGTTCGGCGATAACAGTCAAAGCTTTTCAGTTCCTAAAATCACTTCCGTAAAGAACGAGACAGCATCTGAAAATCTCACCGTACAATGGACACAGGTAAATGGTGCAAGGGTTTACAGTGTAATTGTCAAAAGTGAAAATGAAGGTCTCAGCGCCGTGTATACAACCGAGAAGCAAACAACGGCAATAGGCAAGGACAAGCTCTCCGGCAGTAAATATACCCTTCTTGTGGGTGCGGTTTTAAATGACGGAACGCAAGTTTTCAGTCTGCCGGTTGACATTTCCGTGCAAGCTTCGCCCGAACAAACGCCAATACCTGCCAAAACCGAAAAAGAACTTAGGATTTTTGACAGCGGCTTTTTCTACACAACTAAGGAGCAGGCTCAAAAGGATATGGTGGAGATTACGGTAGATGTGTGGAATATAAACGAAAACGGCGAAAAAGTTCCGGCAAAGCGAACCCTTGTCATACATAAGAATTTAGCCGAGGATGTAAAAAAGATTTTTGCCGAAATTTTCGCCGACAAAGAAAAATTTCCGATCAAGTCATGTGGAGGATTTCAATGGCGAAATACCGCCTCCGGCAGACTGTCGCAGCACAGCTACGGAACCTGCATTGATATTAACCCCAATGAAAATTACTACGTAAGCGCAGACGGAGAGGTTTTGAGCGGCTCTTACTGGAAACCCAACGAAGATCCGTATTCAATTACGGCTGACGGCATTGTGGTCAAAACCTTTGCAAAGTACGGTTTTTTATGGGGCGGAAACGCATGGGGGGAAAACAGTGCAAAGGACTATATGCACTTTACATATCTCGGAAACTGAGTGCACCAAAAAACTTTGCGCCTGACGCCTTAAAAACATATTCTTAAGGCGTCAGGCGCAAAGTGATTTTTTAGGTATATATATTATACAAATCTATACAAACCTAGAAAAGAATTTTCAGGGCCGTATATATCGTATATATCATTGTTCGCTTACATAATTTATCGCACTTGTTGCGGCTACAGCGCCGTCCGATACTGCGGTAACAACCTGACGCAGCACAGTATTTCTGACATCTCCCGCAGCAAAGATACCCGGTATGCTTGTCCGCATACGCACATCCGTCTTAATAAAGCCTCCCTCGTCAAGTTCCACTACCCCTTTGGCCGCATCATTTTCGGGAACAACACCTACCGCAACGAACACCGCGGCAGTTTCAAGAATTTGCGACTGTCCGCTTTTCACATTTTTAAGCTCAACCGCCTTGACCGCTGTATCGCCTATTATTTTTTCAATAACGCTGTCCATGATAGGCGTAATTTTATCATGGCTTAGAATTTTGTCCGCTAAAACCTTGTCCGCACGAAAACGATCCCGACGGTGAACCAGATACACGCTTGTGCAGAAGTTGGCAAGATATAATGCGTCCTCACAAGCTGTGTTTCCGCCCCCGACAACCACCGCTGTCTGACCCTTGAAAAAAGCTCCGTCGCATGTAGCGCAATACGAAACACCAAGCCCTTTAAGCTTTGCTTCGCCATCAACGCCTAAAAGTCTGGGCTTTGCGCCCATAGCAAAAATAATCGACCTCGTCTCATAGCTCTTGCTCCGTGTCTTCACAACCTTAATGGCAGATTCGGCATTTTCAATTTCCTTTACGGTTTCATTTGAAAACTCGGCGCCAAATGTCTTCGCATGCTCCTCCAGCTTCTGTGCAAGCTCGCTGCCTGAAGGACGACTCAAAAACCCCGGATAATTCTCAATCTCATAAGTGAGTGCCGCCTGTCCTCCACAGAAAAGTTTCTCAAAAACCAACGTTTTCATTCCTCCCCTGCCCGCGTAGAGAGCGGCGCTAAGACCTGCCGGACCTCCGCCTATTATAACAACATCATACATAAAAATCCCGCCTCTCATTAAAGTTTGCAATATTTCTGCTATGCTGTTATTATAATATAGAATGTACAAGGATGGAATATAAATTATGTAAAATTTTTAACCAAAAACGTTGTCTTTTATAAGACTGTTTTTAGGAATTCTCTAAGCTGACCATAATTTTCAAATCTGCAATCTGTTTGAAAAATATATGCCAATGCATAATTGCACTCATGAATGCTATGACTTTCAAAGGAAAAACTTTTTAGATATTGTATTGCTTGAGGATATGAATAAATATTTTTCAAATCAGAGATATAGATGTTGCAGTTTCGAGAAATTTCATCCAAAATGCTTTCGTCCATGGTGCTCCCTCCATAAAACATACTGCCATCGCAAATTATCCACAAGCCTATTATTTATTTACAATTTTATCACTTTTATGTCACGATGTCAACCCAAAAGCGACAAAAAAGGATATAAATCGCCTGCAAGTTATCTTAAATATAATAAAATTTATATTATGTGAGACAATACTACAAATTTGCGTTTCGCATTACTATGCTTGTCAAATAATGGAGAGGAGCCGGTTGTATGGTTTATGATTTCGGGAGCAGACTTCGCCAGATACGTGAAAGTAAGAAAATGACGCAAACTCAAGTTGCGAAAAAGTTAAATCTTTCAAAAACCAGCATCAGCGGTTATGAAAATAATATTAAAACCCCGTCCGTAGAAGTACTTATGCAGCTTGCCTCATTGTACAGAGTATCCACCGACTATATCTTAGGCTTGGAGCAACGTGAGGTCATATTTGTAGACGGACTTACCTCCAGACAAATGAAGATACTTAATATGCTGCTGACGGAATTTAAAGCGGAAAACGCAAGCAATACATGACTATATTTTAAATTCTCTTTTGATTGCGACGGCCGCTGCATCCGCATCTTCCTGAGAAAGCAAAATAGAGATATCTACTTCGCTGGTGGTAATCATTTTTATTTTAAGCCCTTCAAGCGCTGATAAGGCACGAAAAACCCCTGCGGCCACTCCGGGTCTTTCACTCATCGGCTCGCCGTAAAGATTTATTTTTGTATTTCCAGTATCCGCTTTTATTATCAGATCTGTTATTTGTGTCTTCAATTTGTTTGCGATTGCCGCCACTTTTGCGAAATCTCCATCGGAGACAGTGAACGATATGTTCCCTGTCTCCCTCGAGGACGGAGCTCTAGAAATCATATCCAAGCTAATTCCTTCCCTCTCTATGTCTGTAAAAAAACCAGCAACTGTCCTTACACAATTTGGAATATTCTCCACTGTAAACAGCGTGATATCATCAGTGATTTCTAATTTGGTTATAGGACTCGTCATTACTTTTGCCTCCCTTATATACTTAGATTATAGAACAACAGGCAGGAAGCATTCACCCCCTGCCCAACTAAAACGACTTTATCTGTCAAATATCGCCTACTAAATCGGGCATTGAATACATACCAGGTTTCTTGCCCTTCATAAATTTTGCCGCTTTGATCGCCCCTACGGCAAAAACTTCCTTCGATGCGGCACTGTGTTTCAACTCAATAACCTCATCATTTCCCGCAAAAATTACATCGTGATCTCCTACTATCGTGCCGCCACGCACTGCCGATATTCCAATTTCCGTCTTTTTGCGTTTTCTTCGTACTGAATGACGATCATAAATGAATTCTGCCGGCTCCTTCAATGAATCCGAGATCGCATCCGCAATCGCAAGTGCAGTCCCGCTCGGAGCATCAATTTTTTGGTTGTGGTGACGCTCTATAATCTCTATATCAAAGCTGCCCTCCAGAAAAGCCGCCGCTTTTTTAGCAAGCGCTATCAACAAATTGATGCCAAGGCTCATGTTTGCCGAAAAGAAAATTGGTATTATATTTGACGCAGCGCCAAGCTCTTCCTTTTGCTCAGAGGAAAGGCCAGTAGTCGCAACCACTATCGGAAGATTTCGCCTCTTTGCATATGTCAAAAGACCTTCAAGTGAACTCGGATGCGAGAAATCAATAATCACGTCCGCATCTCCCGAAAAATCGTCAAGATTTTTAAATACGGGATAAGGGTTCGGAATAAAATCGTTAATATCAACCCCTGCCACAATTTTGCACGTCTCATCTTCGGCCACAAGCCGTGAAATCACCTGCCCCATTTTCCCGTTGCAGCCGTTTAAAATTATTCTTGTCATTTGTCAAGCTCCTTTATACCAGCTTCATTCCATAGTCAATCAGCGCTTTTTTGAGTATGTTCAAATTTGCCTCATCCATATCGCAAAGGGGCATACGAAGATTTCCTGCCTTATATCCCAGCAAATTCATAGCAGTTTTAATCGGAATGGGATTTACTTCTATAAACAGTGCGTTTATCAGATTTAGCATATCAAGCTGAAGCCTTAGTGCTCCCTCAATATCGCCAGCAAGGTATTTTTCACACATATCATGAGTTTCCCTCGGCAATATATTCGCCACAACGGAAATTACGCCTTTCCCTCCCAGCGACATTATCGGTATTACCATATCATCATTTCCTGAATAAATATAAAGCTCCGGAACGTTTGCTGCTACCTGTGCAGTATAGGAAATATTACCGCTTGCCTCTTTGATTGCAACGATATTGTCCAGTTTTGCAAGCTCCTTTAAAGTGGAAATTGAAAAACTCATTCCCGTTCTGCTCGGCACATTATATAAAATGATAGGAATCTTTACACTGTTTGCAATTTCCGTATAATGTGCAAGCAAACCCTTTTGCGTCGCCTTATTGTAGTATGGCGTTACAACCAAAAGACCGTCCGCTCCGAGGTCTTCGGCTTTTTTAGACAGAGAAACCGCATGTGATGTGTCATTGCTGCCTGTTCCGGCAATAACGGGTATTCTGCCGGCAGTTTTTTTTACTGTGTATTCAATCGCCGCAAGATGCTCACTATCCGGCATTGTCGATGCTTCGCCCGTAGTTCCGCAGATAATTATTGCATCCGTTGCGTTTGCTATATGAAATTCTATCAGGCGCCCCAATTCATCATAATTTGTTTCACTGCCGTTAAACGGTGTTACAATGGCGACGCCCGAACCTGTGAAAGGTAAAGTTTTCACGGTAAACACACCCCCTGAGAAATCATCATACATTAAAATTTATATATAATCATCGTCAAATATTCCCATCAAATCAGTCCATATACCCTTTGGCAGCAAGAAGCTCCGCCATGAGCACGGCTCCGCCTGCCGCACCTCTTAAGGTGTTGTGGGAAATACATACAAATTTGTAGTCATACTGCTTATCTTCACGGAGACGTCCGATAGAAACCGCCATGCCGCCCTCCAAATCTCTATCAAGCTTTGTCTGCGGACGGTTATCCTCCTCAAAATAATTCAAGAACTGTTTTGGGGCATGCGGAAGTGACAATTTCTGAGGCTCCCCTTCAAAGTCCCGCCAAATAGCCTTGATTTCCTCAATTGCAGGCTTTTTTTCAAAGCTTACAAAAACCGCCGCCAAATGCCCATCCGATACAGGTACACGAATACACTGCGTTGTAATGGAAGGACTCGTCGCATCAACTATTCTGTCTCCCTCAATACGTCCCCAAATCTTTAAAGGTTCAACCTCGCTTTTTTCCTCTTCACCGCCGATATACGGAATCACATTGTCAACCATTTCAGGCCATGTTTCAAATGTTTTGCCCGCGCCTGAAATCGCCTGATACGTGCAAGCAAGCACATTTTTAATTCCAAATTTCTTTAGAGGGTGAAGAGCGGGAACATAGCTTTGAAGCGAACAGTTAGACTTTACTGCTATAAAGCCCCTCTTTGTACCTAAGCGTTCTCTCTGCTTTGCAATAATTTCCGCATGATCCGCATTCACTTCCGGAATAATCATGGGTACATCAGGCGTATGCCTATGCGCGGAATTGTTTGATACGACCGGACATTCCGCCTTTGCATATGCCTCCTCAAGCGCTCTGATTTCATCTTTTTTCATATCCACGGCGCAAAATACAAAGTCCACTTCAGATGCAATCTTATCCACATCCGAAGCATCATAAACAACCATATTCTTCACCGTGTTCGGAATGTCAACCGCCATCGCCCATTTCGCACCTACAGCATCTTCATACGTTTTTCCGGCGCTTCTTGCTGATGCCGCCAAAACCTTAATGTTAAACCAAGGATGATCATGCAAAAGCGTAACAAACCTTTGCCCTACCATACCCGTAGCACCGATAATTCCTACATTATACTGTTTTTTCATATTCTTCCTCCCAAACAATCAAACTGTATACAAAAAAAGACAGCGACAAAAAGCCACTGCCAGATACACTTTTCCCATTGCGCACCAAAATAGCAGATAGCCCTCCATCATTTGCATGATGACAGTCGTACTGTTATTCACAGCACGCCCAGCGCATATCTGCCGCGGCACAGACACCACTTCGGCATTTTCCCCTTTCGCCCAAGGATCAACGACCGCCGCTGTCTTTCCCTTCGGTTACTGATGAAAAACGCACCTCTATCCTCTTAAATATACACATCCATTCTACCACTAATATTGACCCGTGTCAAGGAATATATACCGAAATTTTATATGATGATTGTTGAAAACACAATGATGGGTTACACTTTTTTCAAAAAAATAAAAATAATCTCCAAATTGCCCTTGTCAAGGTGGAACGGTGGAGATTTTCGTCAGAAAATACTACCGTCTACCTTGCACAACGGAATAATGATATAA
>JAOAAV010000109.1 GCA_026418715.1 Clostridia bacterium | reverse complement strand
TTGAGAAAAATTATGATATGATGACAAAATGGATAGCTTATCAAAGTTTGGACAGTCGGCAAAACTACGGCATACGCAAGGTAGATGGCGTACAGGTTCCCAATGAATCGAATTTTTCCGAAATGCCGTATATTCAGGTTCAGCAAAGGCGGGGCGACCATTTGGCGTATGATGAGTCTACTCCGTTTATCCTCTCAGCTACGGCATATGCCGCCCGTGTTGCACAATTGATGGCAAAAACAGCCGAAATATTGGGCAAGACGGATGATGCTGCTATGTACCGAAACCGTTTTGATAACATTAAAAAAGCCTTTAACGATGCGTGGGTAAAAGATAACGGTTCGATTGCATATTGGGGAGAGATGAGCAAATCGTCAAAAGATATAAACGGCAACATCATCAATAAGACATATTATTCAAATGATGCCGACAATCCAAACCATCCGAGTCAGACCGCATATGCTCTTGCAATAGATTTCGGGTTGATTTCAAAGGAGAAACTGGAAAGGGCCGGAGAATGCCTTAAACAGTCGATATTGGATATGGACGGGCATTTGTCGGTTGGCTTTTTGGGCATATCTCATCTTGCGCCCGCACTGACAAAAGCAGGACTTATCAGTGCGGCCTTTGACCTATTGGAAAAGGAAAGCAATCCAAGCTGGCTTTACAGCGTGATAAACGGCGCAACTACAATTTGGGAGCGTTGGGATTCTTATGTTGCCGAAACGGATACTTTCGGAGATGTTGCAATGAATTCATTCAACCACTACTCATACGGCGCAATCGGCGAATGGATGTATAAAAACATATTAGGTATCGCTCCCGACGATGAAAATCCAGGGTATAAGCATATTATCCTAAAGCCTGCATTTGGAGGCAGTTTAACGTATGCAAAGGGGTGGCACGAATCGCCCTACGGCAAAATAGAGGCCGAATGGGAATTAAACAGCGGTAATTTTTTATATAGCTGTACAATTCCGCCTAATACAACCGCTTCCTTATATCTTCCCACGGATAATCCTATGAAAGTCGAATTTGACGCAAATGATGCGCAATGGGCAGCTTTTGCAAGAATTAATAATGGGAAGATAGTGTATGAGTTAGTGAGCGGCAAGTATACTTTTAAAGTGAAACTCGGATAAAAAATGTCTGATTTTGGTAAGTTGTAAAATAAAGTGACGCAAAAAAAATGAGACTCATGGTAAATCCATTGTATAATGTTTAATGACCAATCAAAACATTGTAAAGGAGAAAACCATGAGTCAAATATATAATATCACAGAAAGCAGAAAAAATAAACACCTTACAGAAAGAGAACGATATACAATTGAAATTTTAATAGACCGAGGCGATGTGTTTCTAACTCTTACTAAGTAAGAATCTTCCGGTAAAAAGAGATGGCAAAAAGATAGAATATAAAAAAGTAAAAATTTCACATAAAAACCTCAATGTATACTATGCACACCCATATAGTTCGTGGGAGCGAGGTACAAACGAAAATATAAACAAGCTGATACGGCGATTTATATCAAAGGGAACGGACATACGTAAAATAAGCAAAAGGACAATAAAAAAAATAGAAAACTGGATAAACAGCTATCCAAGAAGAATACTTGGATATAAATCAGCAAAAGATATGATAACAGTTTCAAAAATTTATTTAAGAATCCAGTTTGCAACGAGCCTCTCAAATGATAAGCAGCCAGCGAGCCATCCCCCATACCCCCGAAGGAATTCAAAGAGAAAAGCTAAGGGGCATAGATAGCTGGCTGGCCAACAGGCTATCATACAGGAACCTTTCATTGTAAACCGCACTTGAAAAACTTTTTGCTGAGCACTGAAACAGTCTCTGAATAAAAGGGAAAGGTGATAAGTATGCATTATACAAATTTACCATATATTTCACGTCGCTTAAACTTGCAATTTTCAAGGCTTGAAATATGATAAAATAAATGTGGACAAAAATTATTTTTTGGTGTATAATAGTTGGAAATAAAATAGGTTTTTTGTAAGCTTTGTTGAGTTAGGGTAGTTACAAATTAATATGGATTTGTGATTTACCTCTTGCTGTCTTTTGGCAAGAGGTTTTATTTTTGAATTGTCGGCGGAGGGATTTTATGCGGAATTTGCAGGAAAAAGCTGAAATTATGGACGAATTTGCCGTATCAAGGGCAATAAATCGTATTGCTTATGAAATTCTGGAAAGAAATAAGGAAATGCAAAATGTAGCTTTTGTAGGAATTCAGACAACGGGTGTGGTAATTGCAAAGAACATTGCGCGCAAAATAAAAGAAATGGAAGGCATCAGCGTGCCCGTGGGAAGTATGGACATTACATTCTACAGGGACGATTTAACGTTGCTTGCTGAGCACCCTGTCATAAACGGGAACGATATTGCTTTCACCATACACGGGAAAAACATTGTTTTGGTTGATGATGTGCTGTTTTCCGGAAGAACGATACGGGCGGCTATAGAGTCCCTTTTTGATATGGGAAGACCTGACAAAATAGAACTTGCGGTTTTGGTTGACAGAGGACACAGGGAATTGCCAATCAGAGCGGATTATGTAGGAAAAAATGTTCCCACTGCAAAAAATGAGTATATTTATGTTGATGCGAATGAAAACAATATACGCAGAGTGTCGGTTTGTGCCAAGGTTTAAAAATTATGCGAAGGAGAAGTAGTTATGCTTGGGAATAAGAAGGATTTGCTGGGACTTAAGGATATATCGGCAGAAGACATTAAAAGCATCCTGCACAATGCAGAAACCATGAAGTACATTCTTTCTCAGAAAAACAAAAAAACACCGCATTTGCAGGGACGTTCGGTTGTCACTCTTTTTTACGAAAACAGTACGAGGACAAGGCTTTCTTTTGAGCTTGCCTCAAAATATATGAGCGCAAACAGTGCAAATATTGCCGCAAGCGGCTCAAGCGTAGCAAAAGGGGAAACCTTGATTGATACGGCAAAAACAATTGACGCAATGGGAACTGACATACTTATTATGCGCCACAGCATGAGCGGCGCTCCGCATTTGATTGCCCCGCTGGTAAAAGCGTCAGTAATCAATGCGGGCGACGGCATGAATGAGCATCCTACGCAGGCATTGCTGGATATATTTACCATAAGAGAGAAAAAAGGCAGAATTGAGGGGTTGAAGGTTGCGATTGTCGGCGACATATATCACAGCCGTGTGGCAAGAAGCAACATATACGGCTTGACAAAGCTTGGAGCTGAAGTTTGTGTTGGAGGACCATCCACACTTATTCCCGAAGGAATGGAGCAGATGGGCGTTAAGGTGTTTAAAAGCGTGCATGAAGCATTGATTGACGCCGATGTGGTCATGGCACTTAGAATTCAATTGGAGCGCCAGAAAAAGGGACTTTTCCCCAGTGTGCGTGAATACAGCCGCTTTTTTGGCGTGGATGAAAAACGTTTGAAATTCGCAAAGCCCGATGCTTTGGTAATGCATCCGGGTCCTGTAAACCGAGGTGTGGAATTTTCGAGCAGTGTTGTAGACGGAGATCAGTCAGTTATCAATGAGCAGGTTACAAACGGGGTGGCGGTCAGAATGGCGGTTATGTATCTTTTGTCAAGGAGGGGACAGGTAAATGAAAATTCTAATTAAAGGCGGACGCATAATCGATCCGAGAAACAATATGGACACTGTTACGGATATATATATTGAAAAAGGCATCATATCGGAGATAGGAACAGATTTAGACCCTGAGGGGCTGGAAATTGAAGTAATTGACGCAAGAGGGAAAATTGTCGCCCCGGGACTTGTTGATATGCATTGTCATTTGCGGGAGCCCGGATTTGAGTACAAGGAAGATATTGAAAGCGGCACAAAAAGTGCGGCTATGGGCGGCTTTACTTCCGTTGCGTGTATGCCTAACACAAATCCAGTAATTGACAATGCGGCAGTTGTAAAATATATTGTATCAAAGGCTGAAAGCCTCGGATATGCAAATGTATATCCAATTGGTGCAATTTCCAAGGGGTTAAAAGGGGAGGAGCTCGCTGAAATAGGAGAACTTAAATTTGCGGGAGTTGTCGGAATATCTGACGATGGGCGACCGGTGTCAAAATCGGGACTTATGCGTCGTGCGCTTGAATATGCGAGTATGTTTGATGTGACCGTTATTTCCCACTGCGAGGATATGGACTTGGTAAATGACGGGCATATGAACGAGGGCTATATGTCGACATATCTGGGGCTTCGCGGTATCACAAGGGCGGCTGAGGAGGTTATGGTTTCGCGGGATATTTTAATTGCCGAGGCTACAAAAACGGGAGTGCATATTGCCCATGTAAGCACAAGGGGGTCAGTGGATTTGGTTCGTCAGGCTAAAAAGCGAGGAGTCCGAGTAACTTGCGAAACCTGCCCGCATTATTTTACGCTGACTGATAAAGCGGTGGACGGCTTTAATACCAATGCAAAGATGAACCCGCCGCTTAGAACGGATGACGATGTAGAGGCAATCAAGGAAGGCTTGGCGGACGGAACGATTGATGCGATTGCCACGGATCATGCACCTCATCATATTGACGAAAAGAACTGCGAATTTGCGATTGCCGCAAACGGGATTGTGGGCTTTGAAACCGCATTAAGTCTGGGAATTACTTATCTTGTAAATGAAGGTGTGCTTTCCATCAATCAGTTGATAGAGAAAATGTCCGCAAATCCTGCGGATATATTGGGGCTCAATAAAGGTTCTCTTATGGTGAACAGACCCGCCGACATTGTAATTTTCGACACGGACGAGGAATACACGGTCAATGTTTCAGGGTTTGAATCAAAGGGGAAAAATTCTCCGTATGACGGCTGGAAATTAAAGGGCAGGGTTCAATATACGATAGTAAACGGCAGAATTGTTGTTAACCAAGGAATTTTATTATAAAGAGGATGAAGAAAATGTCTATAGATATACTGATTGAGAAAATAAAGAAAAAGGATAATCCTTCCGTTGTAGGATTGGATCCTGTAGTCAGTTATGTTCCGCAATATATCAGAGAAAAATATTACAAGCAGTACGGCAAGAGCATAAGGGCTGCGGCTGAGGCTATTTGGGAGTTTAACAAAGGCATTATAGATGCGGTTTATGATATTGTGCCTGCCGTGAAGCCCCAGTCGGCATATTATGAGATGTACGGGCTGGCGGGGGAAGAAGTTCTCTCAAGAACAATCTCCTATGCAAAGGAGAAGGGTTTATATGTTATTTTGGATGTAAAGAGAAACGATATCGGCTCAACTGCCGAGGCGTATTCGAGGGCATATCTCGGGAAGGTCGAAATAGAGGGTGAGTTATTTGACGCGACTTCGGCGGATTGCATAACCGTAAACCCGTATTTGGGAACAGACGGCGTCGCACCTTTTGTAAAGGATTGCAAGCAATATGCAAAGAGCATATTTGTTCTGGTTAAAACGTCAAATCCGACGTCTGGGGAGTTGCAGGATTTAGTGGCGGATGGAGAGCATATTTATGAAAAGGTGGCTCATCTTGTAAACAAATGGGGCGGCGAGGTAATCGGTGAGAGCGGATATTCGAGCGTGGGTGCTGTTGTTGGTGCCACTTACCCTGAGCAGGCGGAAATTTTAAGAAAACTTATGCCAAAGGCATATTTTTTGGTTCCCGGCTATGGTGCTCAAGGAGGCAGTGCAAAGGATGTGGCAAAAAGCTTTAACAGTGACGGACTGGGAGCTATCGTAAATTCTTCAAGAGCGATTATGTGTGCATATCAAAAGGGTGATTGGAAGGAAGAAGAATACGCACAGGCGGCGAGAGCGGAAGCGGTGCGTATGAAAAATGAGTTGGGAAGTGTTTTGCAGTATTGTTAATGAAAAACAGGAGGTACCGTTTTGAAAAAAGCACAAATATGCGAGCTTCTGTATAAAAAGGAGCTTGCGGAGGGAATTTTTGATTTCAGAATAAAAAGCGGTGAAATGGCCGATGTAGCAAAATGCGGACAGTTTCTGCATATTGATTGCGGCGATGGGACGCTGCTTCGCAGGCCGATAAGCATATGTGATGTTTATGATGATGTTGTGAGGTTTGTGTTTGAGGTAAAAGGCAAGGGTACAAAGGCTTTGGCCCAAAAAAAAGTCGGGGATACGCTTGATGTTTTAGGTCCGCTGGGACACGGCTTTGATATAAATGACGATTATCAAAGTCCTGTTATTGTCGGCGGAGGCATTGGTATTTTCCCTCTCTACCAGCTTTCAAAGCTTGTAAACAATCCTGCTGTCTATCTTGGTTTTCGCAGTGCGAACAGGGTAGTTATGGAGGATGAGTTTAAAAGCGTTGCGGAAAACACACAAATTGCTACGGATGACGGAAGCTATGGCTTTAAAGGTTATGCCGCAGAACTTCTTAAAAAGCATCTAGACGAAAAACCCTGCGATATCATTTACTCATGCGGACCTATGCCCATGCTTCGTGCGGTTAAAAAAATTGCCGAAGATTACGGTGCTAAATGTCAGCTTTCCTTGGAACAGCGCATGGGCTGCGGCATCGGTGCGTGCTTGGTTTGCTCTTGTGAAACGAAAAGAGAAGGGACGGAAAAGTATGCGAAGGTGTGCAAGGACGGACCGGTATTCTGGGCAGACGAGGTGACATTAAATGATTGATATGAAGGTGACCATATGTGGAGTTGAATTTAAAAATCCCGTTATCACCGCATCGGGAACATTTGGGTTTGGCGAGGAATATAATGAATATGCAGGCCTTAATGAGTATGGCGGCATAGGTGTTAAGGGGCTTACGCTGGCGCCGAGGGCGGGAAATAGGCCGCCGAGGATTGCGGAGACGCCGAGCGGAATTTTAAACAGCGTGGGCTTGCAAAACCCCGGCGTACATTATTTTGTAGAACACGATATGCCCAAGCTTAAGGGATTTGATACAAATATAATCGCAAATATATCAGGAAACACTGTGGATGAATACTGCAAAATGGCTGAAATTTTGTCGGATTCCGATGTGGCGATGATTGAAATGAATATATCTTGCCCTAATGTTAAGCACGGCGGACTGGCATTTGGAACAGATCCGCACACAGTGCATGACATGACGAAAGAGGTAAGAAAATATTGCAAAAAGCCGCTGATTGTAAAGCTGTCTCCCAACGTCACCTCGATAAAGGATATTGCAATGGCGGCGGAATGTGGCGGAGCGGACTGCATTTCTCTCATAAATACGATTTTGGGAATGGCTATTGATATTCACTCCAGAAAGCCCATTTTGGCAAATAACATGGGCGGGCTTTCGGGACCTGCCGTAAAACCCGTGGCGGTCAGGATGGTATATGAAGTTTCAACTGTTGTAAAGGTTCCAATTATAGGAATGGGAGGAATCATGTCCGGCGAGGATGCGATAGAATTTATGCTTGCGGGTGCGAGTATTGTTGCAATCGGGACAGGAATGTTTGCAAAACCCGACCTTGTTATGGATGTGAAAAGAGGAATAGAGACATATCTAAAAGAGCATAATATCACCAGTGTGAAGGATATCATAGGAAAAGTTGTCATGAATTGATGATATTTAATAGACTTATATATCGAAAAGATGAAAACAAAAGTATTTCATCTTTTTTTATGCATAATTAACAAAGGATTTTGAGTTGTTAGTGTAGTAAATAGTATGTCGACGGAAATTTTTAAGGAGGCTTAAAATGTACATTTTAGCGTTAAACGCCAGCCATGATGACAATGGCAACACAGCATATCTTTTAAATAAAATACTGTCTTATTGTCAAGGGCAGGGTGCAGAAACCGAGCTTGTCAGCGTACATGCCGCAATAGCCGATGCAAAGACGCCTTTTTGCACAGCCTGCTCAACGCCTTGCTCAAAAGCGTGCTATAAAGGGACAAAGCTTGAGGAATTGTTTGAAAAAACAAAGAAAGCCGATTTTATCATTTTTGGAAGTCCTGTATATTTTGGGTCAATGACGGCGCAGCTTAAAGCCCTGTTCGACAAAACAAGAGCAATCAGAGCAGAAAAGGCATGGCTTGGCAAGCCTGTGGCTGCGGTTACAGTGGGAGCATCCAAATACGGCGGGCAGGAGAGGACTCTTGAGGCAATTCATTCGTGTGCACTGGTGGAGGGAATGACTCTTCTGGGAAACAGCAATGCGGATGGTATGGGGCATTTTGGAGTATCGGCGCAGAAGCCTGCAAAAGAGGATGATTATGCGAAAAACTGCTGTAAGATGCTGGCAAATAGAATTATGGAATTTTTGAATGTATAGGAGGCTGCTGTCATGACAATTCGGGAGATCACGGAAAAGATTGAAGCGGAAACATTGAGTCAGTATGCTGCTCTTGCGTCGCGTACCAGAGGACGTCTGCACGCAGACGACAAGTGTGATATTCGTACCGAATTTCAGCGTGACAGGGATAGAATTATTCATTCAAAGGCATTCAGGCGTCTGAAACATAAAACTCAAGTTTTTATTACGCCTGAGGGGGATCATTATCGTACAAGGCTTACGCATACTCTTGAGGTGATGCAGATTGCAAGAACTATCGCAAGGGCATTGCGGCTGAATGAAGATCTGACCGAGGCTATCGCATTAGGTCACGATTTGGGACATACCCCGTTCGGTCATGTAGGAGAGAAGGTTTTAAATGAAATATGTCCCGGTGGTTTTCGTCATTTTGAACAAAGCCTTCGTGTGGTGGATGTTTTGGAGGACGGAAAGGGGATTAATCTCACCTATGAGGTTCGCGACGGAATTTTAAATCATACGGGAGAGCATCAGGCATCGACTTTGGAGGGAAAAATTGTAAAATATGCGGATCGGTTCGCGTATATCAATCATGATATTGACGATGCCATAAGAGGCGCAATTATAAGAAATTCCGACATTCCGGCAAAGTGCAGAAAAATTCTCGGAGAGAAAAATTCGCAGAGGATTAACACGCTCATCTGCGATATTGTTTCAAACAGTCAGAATAAACCAGAGCTTTGTATGTCAGATGAGGTTTCGGAGGCAATGGCAATTTTAAGACAATTCATGTTTGATAATGTTTATGTTGGGTCCGAGGCGAAAAAGGAAGAGGCGAAGGCGGTGCATATTATTGAGCAGATGTTTGTTTTCTTTTTGAAGCATGAGGATAAGTTGCCACAAGAGAGCAGAGAGCAAATTGAAAAATACGGACTCGAACGTGTGATATGCGATTACATTGCGGGTATGAGCGACGGGTATGCGATTTATAAGTTTAATGAGCTTTTTGTGCCTAAAAGCTGGGCAAAACGTTGATTTTGGTATAAATCTTGAAATTACGGTAAAAATTAATACAGAATTTTCAGACTGATGTTTTGAGGACTATTTTTTTCAATAAAAAAGGATTTTAAGCGCATGTGTCGAATTATAATCCCATGAAGTGTTGATATCGGATATTTAAAATAGGAGAATGCGGATTGCCATACTATTCGGATGAAATCATAAACGAAGTATTTTTGGAAAATGATATTGTAGACTATGTGTCGCAGTATGTAAGGCTGAAAAAATCGGGACGTGATTACAGCGGTCTTTGCCCATTTCATCGGGAAAAGACCCCGTCTTTTCATGTCAGTCAGGATAAGCAGCTTTTTCACTGTTTCGGCTGCGGCGCAAGCGGAAATCTTGTGCAGTTTGTCATGCGCATTGAGAGTTTGGATTTTGTGGAGGCATTGAAGCTTTTAGCCGACAGGGCGGGTATTTTTTTGCCCGAAAACGAATCAACCTACAACAATGCAGAATATGAAAAAAAACAATTGATTTATAAAATGAATGCGGATGCCGCGCGGTTTTTTTACCACACCCTTGTAGATTCTCCGAACAGCGAGACCGCTCGTCAATATTTGCGGGAGAGAAAAATCGCCGCCAAAACAATTACGTCTTACGGGCTGGGCTATGCGCCCGATAGTTTTAATGCGCTCTTTGAGCATCTTTTAAAAAGCGGATACAGTCAGGAGGATATTATAAGAGCGGATCTTGCGGCAAGCAAGGATGGGCGGATTTATGATAAATTCAGGAACAGAATTATTTTCCCCATTATAGATTTGAGGGGCAACGTCATAGGATTTGGAGGACGAATTATACAGAATGAGGATGACGGCTACAAAGCCCCTAAGTATTTGAATTCATCGGATACGCCTGTATTTAGCAAGGGGAGGAATTTATTTTCCTTGAATTTTGCCAAAAGAGAAAAGACGAATGAAATCATTTTGGTTGAGGGCTATATGGACGTGATATCCGTGTATCAGGCTGGTGTAAGAAATATTGCGGCAACTTTAGGCACTGCTCTTACCGAACAGCAGGCTAAACTGCTTCTAAAGTACTTTGGCGAGATTTTGATTTGTTACGACAGTGATGAAGCTGGACAAGCCGCAACATTGCGGGCAATTGACGTTATAAACAGTGTTGGCGGCAAGTCGCGTGTCATAAAGCTGGGCGGGGCGAAGGATCCTGATGAATATATCAAAAAAAATGGAATTGAGATGTTTAGACAGTTGGTGCGCAAGGCTGTGCCGTCTACCGAGTTTAAGCTTTCATTGATTAAAAACAGACATGACTTGTCCGCAACCGACGGGAAAATAAAATTCATCAATGATGCCGCAGAGGCTTTGGTGGGAATTGAGGATGCTGTTGAGGTAGACGCTTACATTAAAAAGCTTTCGGATGAAACTGAAATAGGCAAGGATGCAATATACAGTGCGTACAAGAAAAAGAATGCGAAGAAGTATCGCCAGAAGACTCCGCAGAGGTTGAAAATCGAGAAAAGAACAGATAAAAATGAGCAGGCATATTTTGATGCGGGAAATTTAAACAAGCTTGCGGCTGCGGAGAGAAGGCTGTTGAATTTGGCGGCGCAGCACAAAAAGTTAAGCAGACTATCAGAGGAGAGCCTGCCGTTTTCTGAATTTTCGACGGACGTACATAAACAGCTTGCACAAATGATATATAGGGCATGGGATGCGGGAAAAGAGCCCGAGCCTGCGAAAATGTTGCTTAATTTCAGCGGAGAGGATTTAAAGGATGCATCTTGCGTATTTTACAATATGGAAGTTTATGATGATGACGAGCAAACAGTCATTGATTTGATTAATCACATTAAAAGAGAAAAATTGCAAATGCAAATAAATCAGGAGAAGGATCCGTCAAAGCTGAAAGAATTGCTTCAAATGCTTACGAAGTTTGGGGAGGAATAAAAAATGGCTGAAAATAAAAAAGCGGTCATAAAAGAGTTGATAGATAAAGGGAAAAAGAAGGGCGTGCTCACATACAAGGAAATCATTGACGCCCTTGAGGATATGGAGATGTCGCCTGAACAGGTGGAAAAGGTGTATGACACTTTTGAGCAATTAGGCGTGGAGCTTGTTGAGGACATGGACAAGGAGCTTGAGGAGATTGAGGTTACAAAGGAAGAGCTTGAGGATTTGTCCATTCCTGAGGGGATCAGTATCGATGACCACGTCAAGATGTATTTGAAGGAAATAGGAAAGGTGAGCCTTTTAGACCCCGCTGAGGAAACGGAATTGGCTATGCGTATGGCGGAGGGGGATGAAGAGGCAAAGAAAAGGTTGGCTGAAGCGAACTTGCGTCTTGTAGTTAGTATTGCCAAGCGTTATGTAGGACGTGGTATGCTGTTTTTGGATTTGATACAGGAAGGCAATCTCGGTCTTATTAAGGCGGTTGACAAATTCGACTATACGAAAGGTTATAAATTCAGCACTTATGCCACGTGGTGGATAAGACAAGCAATCACGAGGGCAATTGCAGATCAGGCAAGAACAATCCGCATACCTGTGCATATGGTGGAAACAATCAATAAGCTTGTGAGGGTATCCCGTCAGCTTGTTCAGGAGCTTGGAAGAGAACCTACTCCTGAGGAGCTTGCAAAGGAGCTTAATATGTCGGTGGACAAGGTGCGCGAGATTTCAAAAATATCGCAGGAGCCCGTATCTTTGGAAACTCCTATCGGAGAAGAGGAGGACAGTCATTTGGGTGATTTTATTCCAGACGATGACGCGCCTGCTCCGTCGGATGCGGCAAGCTTTGTGCTACTTAAGGAGCAGCTTGTTGACGTTTTGAAAACACTCACTTCACGGGAGGAAAAAGTTCTAAGGCTGCGTTTTGGTTTGGATGACGGAAGGCAGAGAACTCTTGAAGAGGTTGGCAAGGAATTTAACGTCACTCGTGAGAGAATTCGCCAGATAGAAGCAAAGGCGCTTAGGAAACTTCGTCATCCCAGCAGGAGCAAAAAGCTCAAGGATTATTTGGATTGATGATATCGGAGGTATTATGGATTGGATACAGATAGCCATTTTTACGACATCGGAAGGAATTGAACCTGTCAGCGGCAGGCTGTACCAGCTTGGCATTAACGGGATTGAGATTGAGGATGAGGAAGATTTTAAGGATTTTTTGGAGCATAATAAATCATATTGGGATTATGTAGATGAGGATTTGGTAAAGTCAAAGCAAGGAGAGACGTGTATAAAAGCTTATGTGAGTGACAATGCGTCAGGGCATGAGCTTTTGACTGAAATAAAGAATACTTTATCTGAGCTCAAGCACTGTGATGAGCAAGGCAAATTCGGGCGATTGGAAGTATCTTTGGGTAATATATCCGAAGAGGATTGGGCAAATAATTGGAAAAAATATTTTCATCCCATGCCAGTAGGGAAAAAGATTTTGATAAAGCCAGAGTGGGAAGAGCTTGCAGAAGAAACCGATAGAATTGTATTCAATATCAATCCCGGTATGACTTTCGGTACCGGTTCGCATTTTACAACCCAGCTTTGCATTGAGGCATTGGAAGATTATATTGACAAGGATACGGATATGCTTGATTTAGGATGCGGCAGTGGCATTCTTTCAATAATATCCCTTCTCCTTGGTGCAAAAACCGCAACAGCCGTTGATATTGACCCAAATGCGATACATATTGCGTATGAGAATGCAAAAAGAAATCGTGTCGATATATCGGCATATACCGTTTTGGCGGGGAATGTAGTAACTGATGAGAATTTGAAAAAAGAGATTGGCAAGATAAAATATGATGTAGTAGTCGCAAATATTGTTGCGGATGTCATTATTGCGCTTGTTCCGTCCGTTCCGGCTCTGCTGAAGGAGGGCGGTGTGTTTATAGCATCAGGGATTATTTCGGATAGGATTGACGATGTAGAAATTGCGCTGGAGGAAAACGGTTTTTCCGTTTTAAATACCCTTAGGCGCGGGGACTGGGCGTGTTTAATATGCGCTGCAGGGAATAACTAGGCAGTAAAACGCATAGATATATAAAAAGCATTGCGATGGAAAGGAAGGGTTGTATCTATGCGTTTGTTTGTTATTACGCCTAAAATGATAAGGACTACTTATATCGTTTTCTTTTGTTTGGTTGTCGGAGCGGTTGTAGTTCGGTTTTTGTTCTGATTTTTACTATATGAATATCAAAAATAATCTGAAAAACGGGTCATCCTTTTTAAGTACATTAATATTGTCCCAATCATATATTATTATATATTTTAACTGGAGGTGATATTATGTGCGATAAACAGCCCAAATGCTGTACGGAAGGCGATTCGTTGTTTTTTATTGCTGTGAGCAGCATCATCATAGGCATTATTGCAGCGGCATTATTTGTAATGGGGTATTTTCCTTCTATCATCAATACTCTAATTGTCGCCGTATTGATAGCTTTTGTGATGCTTTTATTTGCCGTATTGCTTTGCACATTCAGGAGATTTTCGCATCAGAGCAAGCACGTCTTTAAGCACACAAAACCGTTTGTCGCCGGAATATTGGGGACGATAGCTTCCACATCCTTGGCGGTTTCTTCTTTCTTAGTGAGAGAAGCGAGAAGCTTTGTTGTTCTGGTATTTCTCAGCGCCACATTTTTTGCATTTATGTGCAGTTATTTTTACAAGCTTGCGGTATGTTTGTTAAGAGAAGAAAAGGATATGGAGTAACTTAAGTTGGAATATTCAGAAGTTGTGAAAAATCTTTGAGTACTTATAAAAAAGCAGCCTCCCAAACAAACTCATCGTTCGGTTAGAGTTTGTTTGGGAGGCAATAAAGCCTTATTTTTTTATTGTTTATATAATCATTTCTTTTTCGATTTTGCTCTGAGGTCGGTATCTAAGATTCTTTTTCTCATTCTCAGGTGATTTGGAGTAACCTCCAAAAGCTCGTCGTCGGCTATAAAATCAAGGCACTGCTCAAGGCTTAGACTGCGCGGCGTCACCAATCTGAGCGCTTCATCCGCTCCCGATGAGCGCATATTGGTGACGTGCTTTTTCTTGCATACGTTAATTACAACATCCTCAAGCCTTGAATTTTCGCCCACAATCATGCCTTCATACACCTTTACGCCGGAGCGAATAAATAAAGTGCCTCTATCCTGGGCGTTATACAAGCCATACGGTGACGACTCACCCGTTTCCCAAGCAACAAGAACGCCGCGAGTTCTGCTCTGAATTTCTCCCTTGTACGGTTCATATTTTTCCAAAATACTGTTTATAATTCCCGTACCCTTTGTTGCCGTGAGCATTTCACTCCTGTATCCGATTAAGCCTCTTGAAGGAATTAAAAACTCAAGTCTTGTATAATTTTGAGCGGTGGGCGACATATTGATCATTTCCCCTCTGCGCTGGATTACACCGTCCATAATAACACCCGCATATTCTTCGGGGACGTCAACCGTCAAATGCTCAATCGGCTCACATTTTTCACCGTCAATTTCCTTGTAAATGACAACGGGGTTTGACACCTGAAATTCATAGCCTTCACGACGCATAGTTTCAATTAAAACCGACAAATGAAGTTCTCCTCGTCCCGAAACAATAAAGGCATCAGCGCTGTCGGTTTCCTCCACCCTCAAGCTTATGTTAGAATCAAGCTCACGAAAAAGCCTTTCCCTCAAATGGCGGGATGTGACAAATTTGCCGTCTTTGCCGGCAAACGGGCTGTCATTTACGCTGAATGTCATGGAAAGCACAGGCTCGTCAATCTTAACAAACGGAAGCGGCTCGGGAAAATCCGCTGCGCATACTGTTTCTCCGATATTAATATCACCAATGCCAGAAATTGCGACAACATCGCCCGCCCCCACCTCGTCTGCGGCAGCCCTGGCAAGCCCTTCAAAGGTATACAGCTTTGTTGCTTTTGCGCGGGTCACACTGCCGTCGGTGCGGCAAATGGAGATGGGCATATTTGTTTTAATGCTGCCTCTTTCGATTTTCCCGACCGCAATGCGTCCAGTATAATCGTCATAATCAATATTGGAAACAAGCATCTGAAACGGCGCGTTTTCTTCGCTTTTCGGACATGGGATATAGTTTACTATCAAATCAAACATCTGCCTAAGATCCTCGCTGGGGCATTCCGGGTTGTACTCCGCAGTTGCCCAGCCGTCACGTCCTGATGCGTATATAATCGGCGTGTCAAGCTGTTCATCGGTTGCTCCCAAATCAATAAATAGTTCAAGTACCTCGTCAACCACCTCATATGGTCTTGCGTTTGGACGGTCCACCTTATTTACTACAATGATAGGCTTTAAATCCAAAGCAAGCGCCTTTGAAAGCACAAACCTCGTTTGAGGCATACACCCCTCAAACGCATCAACAAGCAAAAGCACCCCGTCAACCATTTCCAGACCGCGCTCCACTTCTCCGCCAAAATCGGCATGTCCGGGAGTATCTATTATGTTTATTTTTATTCCTTCGTAGTATAAAGACGTATTTTTTGCAAGAATGGTTATTCCCCGTTCTCTCTCCAGATCATTAGAATCCATCACACGTTCGTCAATTTGCTCATTATCACGAAACGTCCCGCTCTGCTTGAGCATTGCATCAACCAAAGTGGTTTTTCCGTGATCGACGTGCGCGATGATTGCAATATTTCTTATGTTTTCGCGTTTAATCATAAAACTTTAGAACCTCCGAATTTAATACAGAAATGATAAACCATCACACTAGTTTATCACAGTTGAATTCATATTGCAACACATCAAATCAAAATCAGACATTTTTTGTGTTGAAAACACAATGATGGGTTACACTTTTTTCAAAAAAATAAAAATAATCTCCAAATTGCCCTTGTCAAGGTGGAACGGTGGAGATTTTCGTCAGAAAATACTACCGTCTACCTTGCACAACGGAATAATGATATAA
>JAOAAV010000106.1 GCA_026418715.1 Clostridia bacterium | reverse complement strand
TTATATCATTATTCCGTTGTGCAAGGTAGACGGTAGTATTTTCTGACGAAAATCTCCACCGTTCCACCTTGACAAGGGCAATTTGGAGATTATTTTTATTTTTTTGAAAAAAGTGTAACCCATCATTGTGTTTTCAACACACGCAAAATTCTCAAAAGCAAATTTGTGTTGACATATGCACAAATTATAAGTTATAATATAGCTGTTGTATTCTATTGCGTTGCGGATTCCGTATTGCGTCCTTAGAATTGACTTGCCGGAGGGAGGGGAAATACAGTGTCTGAAGTTAGAGTAAAAGATAATGAATCATTAGATAGCGCACTTCGTAGATTTAAACGCCAATGTGCAAAGTCAGGGGTTATGTCGGAGATTAGAAAACGTGAACATTATGAAAAGCCAAGTGTGAAGCGCAAAAAGAAATCTGAAGCTGCCCGTAAGAGAAAGTTTAAGTAATTGAGGAGAATATGTATGTCACTCAAGGAAAAGTTAGCAGATGATTTGAAGCTGGCAATGAAAAATAAGGATGTTATCCGAAAGAATGTAGTACAGATGATTAGAGCGGCAGTGCTGCAGGTCGAAAAGGATAATAAGGTAACTCTTGACGATGAAGGAATTGTTTCTGTGATTGCCAAGCAGCTCAAGCAGCGCAAGGATGTCCTCCCGGATTATGAAAAGAGTGGCCGAAATGATTTAATCGCCGATTTGAAAAAAGAAATGGATGTTTTGATGGAGTATTTGCCAAAGCAGCTTACAGCAGAGGAAATTGAAAAAGTTGTGGCGGAAGCAATAGAGGCAACAGGTGCATCGTCCATGAAGGACATGGGCAGGATTATGGCGGCGGTGATGCCGAAAGTTAAAGGTATGGCCGACGGGAAGGCGATTAATGAAGCTGCTAAAAAATTGTTAAGTTGATAGATCAAAGTGAGAGGTAAAATCTCTCACTTTTATTTTTTTCTTTAAATTGGTAAAATGCACAAAATTTTTCTCAATATTTCGAAAAAATTATATAATTTCTATGAAAATAATTAAAGTATTTACAAACCAATTCGATAAACCTTTTAACACAATAAATATTTGGGAAGGAAAGTGAAGTATGAAGAATCTTTTGGAGAAAATAAGGGAAAAGATAAAATTGAGAGTTATTGTCAGGGTACTAATACTGGTCCTAATGATGAGTGCGGTGCTGGGAACCGTTGCAGGTGTTATGAGTTATTACTCTGCCATGGAATCTCTTGAAAAGTCTATGATGACTACGGCAGAAATATCAGCAAGTCTGGTTTCAAATGAGATGAACAATTATCTGTCGGTAATTTCCGGTCTGGCATCTGCAGGCGACTTTTTGGGTGCATCTGCCGAAGGGAAGAAGTCTTTTTTAGAATCAAGAAAAAAGATATATGACTGGATGTATGATTATTCATATTTCGATTTGAACGGGAAGGATATATTTAGCAGCGCTAACGCAGCGGGTACGGAATATTTTATGGAAGCGGTTTCGGGTATGCCTAATATATATGATCCGACCCGCTTTGAAGATACAGGAAAATATCATATTGTTTTGTCGACTCCTGTAAAGTCTGACGGCAAAGTTGTAGGAGTTTTGTCCGTCAGATTAAAAGACAATATACTTCTTGATATCGTAAATTCAATCAAAGTGGGCCAGACGGGGTCCACGCATATCGTCAATAGCAAGGGAACAATTATAGCCCACAAGGATGCAAGCAAGGTGGGTGTGGAAAATGCATCAGAAATGGCAAAGAAAGATCCCAAATTCAGTGTTTTAGGGAAGATAAATGACAGGATGATTAAGGGTGAAACGGGGTTCGAAAAATATAATTACAATAATTTGAAAAAGATTCAGGCTTTTGCCCCGATTCCTAATACAAACGGGTGGAGCATTGGTGTTTCGGCCATAAGAACTGAATTTTTAACAGGTTTTCGCGATTCTATCATTCTTACGCTGATAGTAGTAGTTATCTTCATTTTCGTAGGCATTTGGGGAGCCGTTCAGATAGGCAGAATGGTTTCAGAACCTATAGGCTTGTGCGTAAATCGATTGCTTGCTTTGTCGAAGAAGGGAGATCTATTAACGGACGTGCCGAAAATAAAGGCTAAAGATGAAACAGCTGTTTTGCTGAATTCTTTGGAGGAAACAGTTGATGGATTAAAGGGTATTATACAGGATATATCGCATCATCTCGGGACCATTGCAGACGGAAATCTGACAGAAACTCTTGATAAGGAATATAATGGCGATTTTTCGCCTATTTCACAGGCAATCAAAAAAATAAATGAATCTTTAAATCAAGCAATGGGCCGAATTAATCAGGCGGCAGAAGAGGTATCAACCGGCTCCGAACAAGTGTCAAGCGGCTCTCAGGCTCTGGCGCAGGGAGCAACCGAACAGGCAAGTTCTATCGAGGAAATTTCCGCTACAATTTCCGATGTATCCAATCAAGTTAAAGTTAACGCCGCAAATGCTGTAAAAGCAAATGATGCTGCAAAAGCGGCAGGCGAGAGCGTTCGGGAAAGCAATGAAAAAATGGCGGAGATGATGGGGGCAATGAATGAAATCAATGCTTCCTCTGAAGAAATCGGCAAAATAGTTAAAACAATAGAAGATATCGCATTTCAGACTAATATCCTTGCGCTTAATGCAACCGTGGAGGCGGCGAGAGCGGGAAGTGCCGGAAAAGGGTTTGCAGTTGTTGCGGAAGAAGTCAGAAATCTTGCGGCAAAGTCTGCCGAGGCGGTCAAAAATACAACGGAATTAATACAAAATTCCATACAGCATGCAAAGAAAGGCTCTAAAATGGCGGATCAAACCGCAAAAGCTTTGGAAGGCGTTATAAAGAATACGAAAGAAGTAAGCGAAATTATAGAAGAAATATCGCAAGCTTCAAATATGCAGGCAACTGCAATTGTAGAAATTACGCACGGTATTGACCAGATTACATCCGTAATACAGACAAATTCGGCGACTGCGGAGGAGAGTGCCGCCGCAAGCGAGGAATTGTCAGGTCAGGCGCAGATGCTCAAAAATTTGGTGCGTGGCTTTAAAATTAAAGACGTAAAAGATGTATCCCATATCCCTAAAACTTCAATTGAAGAAAAAAACAAAGTGGACAGCGGCAAACATAAAGAAGATAACAGCAAATATTAAGCATAAAAGAACACCGATTTAAAAAATCGGTGTTCTTTTATCGGAATTTAATATTGTGCTTTGTTGTGATACAATTGATGGGTGACAAATAAAAAAGAAAATAGACTCCAATATGATATAATGTTAAGTGACAAAAAAAACAAAGTATCAAAAGGAGCTATTTTCTATGAACAGTATAACATCAATAGCAAAGTTTCGTC
>JAOAAV010000104.1 GCA_026418715.1 Clostridia bacterium | reverse complement strand
AGAGACAGCTGTATTGGTGTGCGCATATCGGGTGCTCCCATCTGTGCTATGATGGAATTATCGATATACTCGACCATGGAATGTACAACGCTCTGCCTATGCACAAGCACCTGTATTTTTTCAATATCAACATCAAAAAGCCATTTTGCTTCTATAACCTCCAAGCCTTTGTTTGCCAAGGTGGCAGAATCAACCGTAACCTTAGCTCCCATATTCCAGTTTGGGTGGCAAAGTGCCGCCTCAGGAGCTACAGATTCGAGCTCCTTTCTGCTTTTGCCGAAAAACGGACCTCCCGATGCCGTTAGAATAATCTTTTTTATTTCCCTTTTATCGGAGCTTGCCTCAAGTGCCTGAAAAATTGCAGAATGCTCACTGTCAACCGGCAAAATAGCTATATTGTGATCCTTTGCAAGCTTTGTCACCAAATGCCCACCTGCTACCAAAGTTTCTTTGTTCGCCAAGGCAATATTCTTTCCCGCCTTGATTGCGGCGATGGTCGGTAAAAGACCGGATATGCCGACTACGGCAACAACGGCCGTTTGTGCCCCTTCTACGGACGCAACCTCTTCCAAGCCTTCATTCCCGCTTACAAGCTTTGTATTTGTATCTGAAATTTTAATTTTCAGTTCCTTAGCTTTCTCACAGTCTGCCACACAAGCAATCTTGGGCTTGAAAAAACGAATCTGCTCCTCTAAAAGAGCAATATTGGATTGTGCGGAAAGCCCCAAAACATTGATTCCCTTGTGCCTGCGTGCAATCTCCAGCGTCTGAGTGCCGATGGAACCCGTGGAGCCTAACAGTGTTATATTATGAATAAATTCCATATCAATATTCCTTATCTTAGTCCAATATAGCTTATAAAATAAAAAACGACGGGCGCTACAAATATTACACTATCAAATCTGTCCAATATTCCTCCATGTCCGGGGAAAATGGTTCCAAAATCCTTCACTCCACATTCTCTTTTTATTGCTGATGCAACCAAATCCCCTACCTGCGAAAGTATTGATGCAATAAAACCCAAGACTACAATCTTAAAATAGTCCCCGCCATAGTGAAAGAAAGAGTTTAGTATAAGCATATAAAGTCCGCAAAAAAACATGGTTCCAACAACCCCGCCAATCGACCCTTCGATGGTTTTCTTAGGACTTATTGCCGGAGCCAGCTTATTCTTGCCCAAAAATACTCCGGTAAAATATGCCGATGTATCTGTAATCCATGCGCAAATGAAAATCAGTAATGTTTCATAAACACCGTAACTATATCTTACCTCAACAATTGTCAGCATAAAAAGCACAATATACCATGTAATAAATGCAGATGAGTATATTTCTTTAAAATCCACTTTTTTATACAAAAATACAGAAAAAGACATATACAACAAAACAGACAGCACGATTGCTTCACGCACAGCGGAAAAAAAACTTCCTGCAACTAATAATGCTGCCGAAACTACGCCTAAAGCGGCGACGGCTGATTTTGCCGATGTTGTTCTGTAAAATTCATAAAGCATTCCAAATATAAGAACGCATATCCCAATACCAAACACTGTCTTGCTTGAAAACAGCACAGCAAAAAAAACAACCAAGCCTACCGCTGATGTCAATATGCGCTGCAGCACCGCAATCACACTCCTCCAAAGCGTCTTTTTCTATGTTGATAGTCATAAATTGCTTCCATTAAGTCATCAACCGAAAATTCCGGCCATAATTTATTTGTAATCCATATCTCCGAATACGCAATCTGCCATAGTAAAAAATTGCTGATTCTCATCTCTCCGCTCGTTCTAATCAGCAAATCTGGATCAGGCTGACCCGCCGTATAAAGCTGCTGCTCAAAAAATTGCTCTGTGATATCCTCAGTCAAAACTTTCCCTTTCCTTACGCTTTCGGCAATCTTTTTCACTGAAGATAGTATCTCCTCTCTTCCTCCATAATTAAGCGCAATGTTCATTACAATTCCGGTATTATTTTTAGTAAAGTCTTCTGTTTTTGCAATTTGCTCCCGAATTTCCTCGCTTAATTCCTTCCTTGAACCGATTGCCCTTATAACGACGTTTTCTCCAGCAAGGCGTTCTTCGGCATTTTTCAGATAATCCAAAAGAAGATCCATCAAATAATCGACCTCTTGTTTCGGTCTTTTCCAATTTTCTGTCGAAAAAGCGTACACAGTTATGTATTTAATCCCTATTTTATTGCATTCTTTCACAATTTTTTCAAGAGTTTTCGCACCCGCAGAGTGTCCAGCGCTCCTCGGCAGGCCGCGCCGCTTTGCCCACCTCCCGTTGCCATCCATAATGATGCCTATATGCTGCGGAAGCTTTGTGTAGTCTATTTCTCTCTTTTTGAAAAAATCAAATATCAAAAAAACACCTCACCGCTTATTTTTTTGTATTCCCAAATAATGCATGGACACCTGAGGGCAAAACCCTCAGGTGCTAAGAAACTTCTGAATTTCGCAATATCAAAAGTAAATTTGTAAAAAATCTTTCGCTCTTCTCGCAGAATTAGCTTCATCACCAGATATTTTTCAGGCACTCAAACTCAGGACATTTTTAGAAAATGGCACCTGTCCTAGATTTTTTTGCCCTTAAATCCAAACTCACTTTTGATTTTCAAATTTTTCAGAGGTTTCCAAAACATCATATTTCCAGAATTTCCTTTTCTTTAGCCTCCGAAATATCGTCAATTTCTTTAATGTACTTATCCGTGAGAGTCTGAACATCCTTTTCAATATTCTTTAAATCATCCTCTGTGATTTCGCTCTTTTTCTTCTGCTCCTTATATAGCTCCATCGAAACGCGCCTTATATTGCGAACCGCTACTTTAGCCTCCTCACAGTACTTCTTTACCATCTTAACTAATTCTTTTCTTCTCTCTTCCGTAAGGGGAGGAAAATTCAATCTGATTACCTTTCCGTCATTTGATGGGGCGATACCTATATCAGATTTTTGAATCGCCTTCTCAATCGCTCCAAGAATACTCATATCCCATGGCTGAATCACCAAAAGCCTCGGCTCAGGAGAAGATATGGAGCCAAGCTGTGCCACAGGTGTCGGCACCCCGTAGTAATCAACCGTCACCTTATCTAAAACTGAAGCATTTGCTCGTCCTGCCCTAATTGTTTTGAGTTCTGATTCATATGCCGAAATAGTTTTTTCCATTTTGCTTTCAATTTCCGGATATTTACCTGCCATATCAAATCATTCCTTCCTTAAAATTTATTCCTCTTTTGATACCATGGTTCCTATTTTTTGACCTTCCACCGCTCTTACAATGTTTTCAGGGTCGTCCAATCCGAATACCAGTATTGGTATATTGTTATCCATACACAAAGATGTCGCCGTCGAGTCCATAACTCCCAAACCGCGATTTAACACATCAATATAGGACAACTTGTCAAATTTAATCGCTTCGGGATTTGTATTAGGGTCGCTGTCGTACACGCCGTCTACTTTTTTAGCCAAGAGAATTACTTCCGCATCTATTTCGGCAGCTCTGAGCGCTGCAGTTGTATCGGTTGAGAAAAATGGGTTTCCCGTACCGCATCCAAAAATAACAACCCTTTCCTTCTCCAAATGACGTACCGCCTTGCCTCTTATATATGGTTCCGCAATCTGGCGCATCTCAATTGCCGTTTGTACCCTCGTCGGAACACCGCATGCCTCAAGAGAGTCACAAAGCGCCAGCGCGTTAATCACGGTGGCAAGCATTCCCATGTGGTCCGCACGCGTTCTGTCCATATTTTCTCCGCTTCTGCCCCTCCAAAAGTTTCCTCCGCCGACAACAATGGCTACGGAAACGCCCATATCAACACATTTTTTTATATTTTTTGATATTTCCATCACAGTACCGGTATCCAGACCAAAACGATTCTTTCCAGCCAAAGCCTCACCGCTGATTTTAAGCAGAACTCTTTTGTATTTTGCAACCATAATTAGCTCCATTCCGTCGCCCACGGACAGCGACATATAAATAATATGATAAAGTCTACAATATCTATGCTCGACAAAACGGAACACACAAATTTGCTCACGTGCTCCATTTTGTCAAGGTATTATACCATAAATATTTTATAAACGCAAGCAATGTTTTCTATCTCAGTAAAAACATTCTGTTGAAAACACAATGATGGGTTACACTTTTTTCAAAAAAATAAAAATAATCTCCAAATTGCCCTTGTCAAGGTGGAACGGTGGAGATTTTCGTCAGAAAATACTACCGTCTACCTTGCACAACGGAATAATGATATAA
>JAOAAV010000102.1 GCA_026418715.1 Clostridia bacterium | reverse complement strand
AGATGTGTATAAGAGACAGGACAAATACCCTGCCGTTCCGTCCGTCTTATGATTATGTCCGTATTCCACATACATATAATCTCCCGCTTTAATGTTTGCGGAAACGTTTGCAAGATGATTATTATCCCACGCACTAAGACCGCCCTCACCGTGATTCGATACGGCAACGGTCGAAGGAACGTATTTAGAAAGCGCCTGCCCTACTCCGGCATAGTTTTGAAGCGGAAAGTACGGAATTGCCGATGACTGGTCGCATACGGTGGAATCGCCGAGAACCCAGAGAGTAGTCCCCTTCTCCGGCACCTTCACAATCTCAAGCGAAACCAGCGCCGAGTTGTCGCCTACAACAACCACGTTCAATAAATCATCCACATAATTCCCTACAGGGCTGGATTTTTCATAGTACACCGTCTCTACATCAACCGAAAAATTAACGGTATACGTTTCGCCGGCCGGAATTACCTTCTGAGAAATAATAGGATGCCTTTTCTCTGAAAAAAGAGTCACATTCGCCGCTTTTGAAGGGTCTACTCCACCAACCGTCGCTGTTACTCTGTAATATGTACCATTATTCACTTTTAGTGCAAAACGAGTGGGATAATTTGCAACCGTACTGCCGACGCTGTCATTGTACGGCGCTGAGGAAGCATTTGTTCTTCCATTTGTAAGTTCTATTTTTTGACTGCCTGTCATGGAAAAGCTATCTAATCTGTCTGAAAGCTTGCTTCCGTAACCGTCAATACCCAAAAATCCGTAAGTTCCCGTCGTTATTTGATTTGTATCCGCAGGAACGGCTATATAGCCGTCCGCCACATCATCGGCAGAACCAAAGTCAAATTTCCATGACGTTGTTTCCGCCACAGCGGGAATAGCAAAATTAACTGCCAAAAGAGCAGCGGACACTGCCCCCGCCAGCAATCTTTTCACCTTCATCTTATCGCTCCCCTTCATCATCAATTTTTTATTTCGACTAATGTTAACATTATATCACATATATTATTTTTTGTATTGTTTTGATAGAAAAAAATTTAAGAAAGGTTTAATTTTGTTCATATGCACAAAATTAAACCTTTCTATTTGTTAAAAATGATATTTATGAAGATGAATATATACACTGTTTTTGTTAATATTTTTCATTTTTAAAAATGCCAATCTATCAAGAAATCGAAATTAAAAAGACAAGCCTCTTTTCAATGCCGTCGTTTTCACCTACCGTTTGCTTATCTTTCTAATCATGGCATTTTCTACGACTGGAAATTTCATTGGCATTTTTAAAATCATAGCCGCATGAGGTGCGCTTTCTATAGGTTCTCCACTTTCATTTTCCATACAGGTTACAGTCTGCGAAAAAAATGGCTTGCCAGGTTGAATTATCTCTATTTGTTCTCCGACGGAGAATTTATTTCTCTGAGATATTGTGGCAACCATTGTTTTTTCATCATAATTTTTCACAATACCTACAATGTCATAATCACGAATATAAGAGCTTGTTGCGTAAACCTGCCCGTCTTCTGTTGGTTTTCCAAAATAAAAGCCTGTACCATACGGTCTGTGGCTTACCTTGCAAAGCTCTTCATACTGCGCTTCGTCAAAGACGTAGTTTTCAGGGTCGGCAAAAAATTTGTCAATTTCCTCTCTGTATGCCTTAACCACTGTTGCGACGTAATATTCGCTTTTAACCCGTCCCTCAATTTTAAAGCTGGTAATGCCGCTTTGAACCAATTCGGGAATGTAACGTATCATGCACAAATCTTTAGAGTTAAAAATAAAGCTTCCGCGCTCATTTTCAAATACATCCATATACTCTCCCGCGCGAGTTTGTTCCGCCAGCGAATAATTCCAGCGGCAAGGATGAGCGCAATTACCCTTGTTTGCGTCACGGTTTGCCAAATAATTGCTGAGAAGACATCGTCCTGAATATGAAATGCACATAGCCCCGTGAACAAATGCCTCAAGTTCAAGTTGAGGCTGTGTTTTTTCGCGAATTTCCCTTATCTCATCAAGCGACAATTCCCTGCCGAGTACAACACGCTTTGCTCCCAATTCATGCCATTTTCTTGCCGACATATAATTTATGTTATTGGCCTGGGTGCTTATGTGAATATCAAGCTCAGGCACAAAATCCCGAACCATAAAAAACAGACCTAAATCCGCAACAATTATCGCGTCAAAGCCTAGCGGCACGATCTCTTTTAAGAATTTTTCAAATTCTGCCACATCCTCATTGTGCGGAAGGACATTAGCTGTCAAATATACCTTTTTCCCTCTTTCATGGGCAAACTCTATGCCTTTTTTCATATCCTCCGTCGAAAAATTTTCCGCCGCCGTACGAAGGCTATATGCCTCTCCTCCTACATATACGGCATCGGCTCCATATAAAATCGCAATTTTCAATTTTTCAAGGCTCCCGCCGGGAGCAAGAAGTTCCGGTTTTATCATAAATCTTAAATCCCTTCCTTAAAGCTTTACCGAGACTGTAACTCCGTCACCTATCGGAATTATGGACGTTTTCAGATCCTCCCTTTTAACAAGCGCCGATATAAATTTTCTAAGCCGCCTTACTATCGTAATTTTCCTGCGTATAACAAGCCTGTCATCCGCCGTCATTCCTTTATATAGCACATTGTCCGATACCAAAATTCCTCCCTTTCTCAAAAGACGCACACAATCGTCCAGCATATAGACGTAATGCGCCTTAGGACCGTCCAAAAAAATAAAATCGTATACGCCGTTGAGTTCCTTGATATAGTCTTTAGCATCCGCCTCTACAACCGCAATCGTATCGGAAAGACCTGCACGCTTTATATTCTCACGGGCAGCAGCCGCCATTTCGGGACTGTACTCCACTGTAGTGATCTGTCCTCCGAGGCTAAGTCCCCTTGAAATCAAAATGGAAGAATACCCTATGGCACAACCTATCTCCAAAACATTTACAGGCTTCATCATATGCGATAAAACAGACAAAAGACTTGCCGTTTCCCTCGGCACAATAGGAATATTGTTCTCCTCGGCATAACTTTCCAGGCTTCGCAAAAACTCGTCCCTCTCAAAAAGTTCCCCCCGAATGTACCTCGTGACATAAGGATGAACAATGGCATCCTTTTCATATTCTATCATTGTTCCGCCTCTTTCTTTGCTTTTAAGTGTTCTTCATATGTTTTTGAGAAAATATGCTTGCCGTCTTTTCCCAAAACAAAATATTTCGCATCCGTATCCGCAGGATAAAGAGCGGCCTCTATGCATTTTGTGCCCGGACAGGCAATGGGACCTATGGGGAGTCCGTCGTACATATATGTGTTGTATTTTGAGTCAATTTTTAAATCTTCTGTTGAAAGCTTCGCTTTCCTCTCCTTCAGAATATACTCCACGGTAGCACAGGACTGAAGCTTCATATTGTCCCGGATACGATTATAAAATACTCCCGAAACAAGCGGTCGTTCTTCTTCAAGCGAAGTTTCACGCTCTATAATAGACGCAAGCGTAACAATTTCGTCCACTGTCATATTAAGCTCCTTCGCTCTTTCGTAGTATTCCGCTTTGAAATTTCTATCAAACGCATCCAGCATCATTTCTATAATTTCCCTCTCGTCAGCCTGCTTTGAAATATAATATGTTGCAGGGAACAAGTATCCCTCAAGCTGATTCTCACGATCGGGGATGTCATTCAAAAATTTATAGTTAAAATTTCCTGCTTTCAGAAGAGAATCAAAACGCTCTCTGTCAATAAGTCCGGCTTCTACAAGTTTGTCTTCTATTTGCCTTACCTCATAACCTTCCGGTATCGTGATTTTTACCATGTCACGATTGGACTCTGTCAAAAGCTGCATAATATCGGTATAACTCATACCTGGTGTTATAGTTGCAGTTCCCGGCTTGAAACTGCCGCTGTATCCACCTTTTTTTGCCTGCTGCCGGAATACAAACGGGTGGCGGATAACACCTTTTTCCTTTAGCATATCTGCAATCTTATTTGCCGACGCGCCATCGGCAACCTCCACGACAACAGGCTCTTTAATTCTTATTTTATGTACGTCATTTGCTACATCAATAGCAAATATTCCGCATAAAATGCCGATTGCAAAGAGAATTGACATTGATATAATAAATATTTTTTTCAAAAACACACCTTCTCAATACTTTTGATAAAACTCTTATTATTTTATAATATAACGATTTGTAAGTCAATTGTATAAATCAACAATTGCAATACTTATCTGTTGAAAACACAATGATGGGTTACACTTTTTTCAAAAAAATAAAAATAATCTCCAAATTGCCCTTGTCAAGGTGGAACGGTGGAGATTTTCGTCAGAAAATACTACCGTCTACCTTGCACAACGGAATAATGATATAA
>JAOAAV010000100.1 GCA_026418715.1 Clostridia bacterium | reverse complement strand
TTATATCATTATTCCGTTGTGCAAGGTAGACGGTAGTATTTTCTGACGAAAATCTCCACCGTTCCACCTTGACAAGGGCAATTTGGAGATTATTTTTATTTTTTTGAAAAAAGTGTAACCCATCATTGTGTTTTCAACATTCAAAAATTTCAACATTGCAAAAATAATTCTTGCAATTTTATGTATGTTGTGATATAATATACTGAAAATTTTATACAGCTAAAAACAATGATGAAATTCAGTAGGCCGCAAATTCACCATGGAGAGAGAAAGCGCCGCGGGCTGAGAGCGTTTTCGGCAAGAGTGCGGCTGAACCTTCGTTTCGGAGTTGCGTCGGTGAAGTATGAAAATATGTGTAGTCGGTGACGGTGGGCAGCCGTGATTTGCCTTTTGAGTGTCCGTTTTTGCGGAAAACTGGGTGGTACCGCGGAGTTATGCGCTTCGTCCCTTTCGGGGGGCGGAGCGTTTTTGATGTAAAAGTTGTATAAGTGAAAGGAATTGATACTGAAATGAAACAAAAATTGCAGGAAATTAAAGTAGCCGCAGAAAAAGTCCTCAAAGAGGCCGAGGATATGGAGGTGCTTGAAAGCATAAGAGTAAGGTTTTTAGGCAAGAAGGGAGAACTTACGTCAGTACTCAAGGGTATGGGCGCACTCTCGCCCGAGCAGCGCCCCGTTATTGGAGCGTTGGCAAATGAAATCCGAACTTTTTTGGAAAAGGAAATCGAAGAGAAAAAGGCGGATATTTCCGCAAAGCTTCAGGAGATTCGACTCAGGTCTGAAATTATTGACGTAACTATGCCGGGGAAAAAGCGGGAAATCGGCAAACTTCATCCTCTTACCCAGGTGATGGACGAAATCAAGGATATTTTTATCGGTATGGGATTTGAAATTGCGGAAGGGCCTGAAGTGGAGTATGATTATTACAATTTTGAGGCGCTCAATATCCCTAAAAATCATCCCGCCCGTGACACACAGGACACATTCTACATCGAGGACAATATTGTCTTGCGTACGCAAACGTCGCCCATCCAGGTGCGTGTTATGGAAAAACAAAGACCGCCCATCCGCATTATTGCGCCTGGAAAGGTGTATAGAAGCGATGCGGTGGACGCAACCCATTCTCCAGTATTTCACCAGATTGAAGGTTTAGTGGTAGATAAAGGCGTAACTATGGCGGACTTGAAGGGTACGCTTGAGGCGTTTATTAAGTCGCTTTACGGCGAGGAAGCAAAGGTGCGTTTTCGCCCGCATCATTTCCCTTTTACAGAGCCGAGTGCGGAAGTTGATGTTTCTTGCTTTATTTGCGGCGGAGAAGGCTGCCGTGTATGCAAGGGCGAAGGGTGGATTGAAATTTTGGGCTGCGGCATGGTGCATCCTAAGGTGTTGTCAAATTGCGGCATTGATCCGGAGGAGTACAGCGGCTTTGCGTTCGGATTGGGACTAGAGAGAGTCGCTATGCGCCGCTATGACATAGATGATTTGAGATTGTTCTTTGAAAATGATTTAAGATTTCTAAGGCAGTTTTAGTTTTTTATAAAGACGGAAAGGGAGAATAAAAAATGAAGGTTCCAATGAGCTGGATAAATGATTATACAGATATTTCAGGTGTTTCGCCGAAAGAGTATGCCCATGCGATGACTATGACGGGTTCAAAGGTGGAAAACATCGAAAATTTAGGCGAGAATATACAAAATGTCGTAACGGGGAAGATTTTGTCCGTTGTTCCCCACGAAAATTCCGACCATTTGCAGATTTGCATGGTTGACGTAGGGAATGAAACGCTGCAGATTGTCACCGGTGCGCCGAATGTAAAGGCGGGGCAGATTGTGCCTGTTGCAAAGCATATGTCAAAGCTGCCGGGCGGAGTTGTCATAAAAAAGGGCAAACTCAGAGGAGTTGAGTCCTGCGGCATGCTTTGCTCTCATGATGAGCTGGGGCTTTCTGCCGCCGACTTGGGCTACGAGCCGGAACATGGAATTTTAATTTTGCCTGAAGATACCCAAATAGGCATCGATATACGGGATTATTTCGGACTTAATGAAGACGTGGTTGAGTTTGAGATTACGTCAAACCGTCCTGATTGCTTCAGTGTAATCGGTTTGGCGCGTGAAACCGCAGTCACATTCGGAAAGGCTCTTGATATAAAACAGCCCGCTTATACGGAAAACGGCGAGGATATAAGAGATTATATCGCCGTAGATGTGAAAAACAGTGAAAAATGTCCGCGATACAGCGCAAAAATGGTGAAAAACGTGAAAATAGGCCCGTCGCCGAAATGGCTTTCGGCAAGGCTGCGTGCCTGCGGCATACGTTCAATCAATAATATCGTCGATATCACAAACTACGTTCTCCTTGAATACGGCCAGCCCATGCACGCTTTTGATTTGCGTGATTTGTCGGGTGGGAAGATTATTGTCCGTACGGCCGAAGAGGGTGAAACCATTAAAACTTTGGATGGAATCGAGAGAAAACCCGATAAAAATACCCTGCTGATTGCCGATGCCGAAAAAGCTGTTGCCATTGCGGGCGTGATGGGCGGCTTCAATTCCGAGGTAAAAAATGACACGACTGCGATTGTATTTGAATCGGCGACCTTTGATGCGGCGTCTGTTCGTTTGGCGGCGCAGAAAGTTGGTCTTCGCACTGAGGCGTCCTCTCGGTATGAAAAGGGGCTTGACCCGAACAATACCGTGCCCGCGCTGGAACGTGCCTGCGAGCTTGTGGAGATGCTTGGAGCGGGCGAGGTTGTCGGCGGGATGATTGATATTTATACAGAACCTAAGGCACGGAAAGTTCATGCGTTCAGACCAGACAAAATCAACGAATTTTTAGGAGTTGACATACCTGCCACCGTTATGGCGGACTATCTTGACAGCCTTGAATTTGAAGTCGATATGAACGCAATGACGGTTGTTCCTCCAAGCTTTAGGCCTGATATTGAAAGTGAAGCGGATATAGCTGAGGAGATAGCAAGAATATACGGCTATGATAAAATCCCGACCACACTGCTTTCGGGAGAGGCGGTAAAGGGTGGAAAAACAACGATCCAGCTTGCAAGGGATAAGGTAATGAAAATTTTGACGGCTCAGGGTATGAACGAAATTTATACCTACACGTTCACAAGCCCGACTATATTTGACAAATTGAATATTCCAGCCGACAGTACTCTTAGAAATACTACAATAATTACCAATCCTCTCGGTGAGGACACCTCCGTTATGCGTACTACCATGCTTTCGAGTATGCTTGAGGTGCTTTCGAGAAACTATAATCGAAGGGCCGAGGCGGCAAGGCTGTTTGAGGTGGGCAAAGTCTACATCCCCACGCAAAAAGGCGCCCTTCCTGAAGAAAGGGAGAAAATATGTCTTGGAATGTACGGTGCGGACACGGATTTTTATGATATAAAGGGTGTGTGTGAGGCACTTTTTGAGCATATGTCGGTAAAAAATATAAAATTTTCTCCATTGACGGATAATCCGACATTCCACCCGGGCAGAACTGCCAAAGTTTTGGTAAACGGAGAAAATTTGGGTGTTATTGGTCAAGTGCATCCTAATGTGTGCGAAAAATATGAAATTGATGTTTCTTGCTATTTGGCGGAAATGGACTTTGATATATTGTTTAGGAATATTGCTCAAGAGAAAAAATACAAGGCCCTTCCGAAATTTCCTGCCGTGACGCGGGATATTGCTATGCTTGCGGATGACGGCGTTGCAGTTTCGGACATTGAGGAGGTTATTGTCCGTTCGGCGGGCAGTCTTTTAGATGCCGTAAAGCTGTTTGACGTGTATAAGGGCAAGCAGATTCCGGAAGGGAAAAAGAGCGTGGCATATTCTGTTTCGTTCCGTGCATCTGACCGAACTCTCACGGATGAGGAAGCAAATGCGGTATTTGACATGATTTTAAAAAGTCTGAAAACGGAACTTGGTGTCGAGCTCAGATAGTTTATATGCAGCGTCACGTTATCGTCACGTGACGTTTAGGAAGTCGGCAAAATGCTGACAGCTAAAAAAATGCACAAATTTTTCACGATAACCATATGCACAAATTTAAAGCTTGGATTGATTAAAATTATTTCGTCTATATTAAAACTTTTGAAATTTTAAGCCGCCTCTGACGATACGTTCGTCAGAGGTGATTTTTATTTGATGCTGCGCCTCAAATACCTCGAAACAAAGAGGATATAAACAAAAACGCTTCTTCCACAGTCTGAGAGTTACAGTATCGTCACGTGACGCAAAAGTCTATTCGTCACGCACAATCACGTGACGTCACGCCCCTAGAAGAAGAAGGAGAATAAGAAGAAGAATAAGAGAAGAGAGTGTGTGAGAGTGAGAGAATATTCTCACCCACATCCTCCAAATTTTTAAAATTTTTTTGAATTTCCTATGGAAAAATTTTTAAGAGTGTGGTATAATACACATATGCGTATGGAGAGGCGTTATTTTGCGTTGTAATGGTTTTCGGGGAGGAGAGTCTTTCATGGAGGATATTTTCGAGTCGCTAAAAAAAGGCGCAGTGCGTGCCATGGACGGGGCGGAGAAGGTTACTAAGACGGTTATCAAAAAGTCTGCGGGGCTTGTTGAGCAGACAAAGCTTAATTTTGCGATAAGCGAAACAGAGGACAAGATAAATGACGTTTTGTGCCAGATTGGCAAATATGTTTACGAAAAGTACAAAAACGGAGCGGAGTTTTCAGATTTTGCGGGCGAGAAATGCATACAGATTGACGAGCTTTACAGGGAAATCGACGAGCTTAAAAAGAAAGTGGCACAGACGAAAAATGCGGTAGTGTGCCCAAGCTGCGGGAAATATAATTCCGAGGACGACAAATTCTGCTCAAACTGCGGAGAAACTCTCAAGGATTGATTTTTTTCGGCACAAATTTTGCATGAACAGCATGAAATTGCGGCATACTATTTCGGCGATAACGATACGAAAGCCGGAGTGGTATGGGAAGGATACGTTTGAATTTGCATATTTTCTGCATAGGAGCGGCGGGCTACAGCCTGATGGAGATTGTTTGGCGTGGGTTTACACACTGGAGCATGGCTTTGACTGGAGGAATCTGCTTTTTGGTTTTGTATCACCTGTATGGGGTCTTTAGTCATCTTGCGATGTGGAAAAAGTGCTTTATCGGCTCTGCGGTCATTACGGCGATAGAATTTGCCGCAGGGTGCATTGTGAATTTATATTTGCATTGGGATGTGTGGGATTATTCTGAGTATCCCTTTGATTTGTACGGGCAGATATGCCTGTTTTATTCGGTTTTATGGTTTTTCCTTTCCGCCTTGATTGTGTTTTTGGCGGATTATATCAGGGGCAGAAAAATATTGGGAGGACGAAAATGAAAAAAATTGCGGCTTTTTTTGCGGCGGTATTTTTAGTTTTTGCATTGTGTCCTATGGCGTTCATGGTCGGAGGGCAGGTTTCGGTGCTGCTTGACGGGAACGCTTTGGAGTTTGATGCGGTTCCATTTATCGAGGATGGCAGGACTATGGTTCCGATGCGCGGAATTTTTGAGGCTGTGGGTGCTGACGTGGCTTGGGATGAGGATACGAAAACGGTGCTTGCCGTGCGGACAAAAGGGCAGGAAACCTCTGTTGTCAGCTTGCAGATAGACGCAGACTATGCCTTTGTCAACGGCGAGAAGAAGGTCCTTGACGTGCCTGCAAAAATTGTGGGGGACAGGACGTTTGTTCCGCTCAGGTTTATTGCAGAGGCGCTGGGGGAAACCGTTGAATGGAATGCTGATACGGCCTCCGTGAATATTCGGACGCAGGGAGGGGACGCAAAATGAATATTGCGTCGGCTCCGCTTTTTCGGGATCCTATCCATGACGGTGCGGCGGATCCCGTGATTGTATACAACCATGCCGAAAAATCGTGGTGGCTTTTTTACACCAGCCGTCCGGCGCAGATGCCTGAGGTGGGAGTGAGCTGGGTTCACGGTTCGGACATCGGCATTGCCGAAAGCCGTGACGGCGGAAAGCGCTGGCTTTACAGAGGCACGGCAGAGGGCCTTAATTTTGAACGCGGGAGAAATACATACTGGGCGCCTGAAGTAATATATCATGACGGACTTTACCATATGTACGTGAGCTATGTTCGGGGTGTGCCTGACGATTGGGGCTGGGAGAGGCATATCCTTCACTATACAAGCAAAAATTTATGGGATTGGAACTTTGAATCAAAGCTTGAGCTTTCGTCGGACAAGGTAATTGATGCGGCGGTGCATAGAATGCCTGACGGAACGTGGCGGATGTGGTATAAGGACGAGAAAAACGGCAGCCATACATGGGCGGCGGACAGCAGGGATTTGTATCACTGGGAAGTTGTCGGCGAGGTGATTTCGGATTGCCCGCACGAGGGAGCAAATGTGTTTTATTTTGAGGGAAGCTACTGGATGATTACTGACGAGTGGCGTGGACTCGGTGTGTACCGCTCTAATGATTTGAAAAGCTGGACGAAGCAGGATAGCCGCATTTTGGAAAGGCCGGGGAAAAGGACGGACGACGGTGTAATAGGCGGTCATGCGGACGTGCTTGTAAGTGGCGGCAGGGCGTATATATTTTATTTTACGCATCCCGAACGTACCGAAGAAAATAAAAGATTAAATGCCGGCAATCAAAGACGCTCGTCAATTCAGGTGGCAAATCTCAAGGTTGAAAACGGATGCCTGTGCTGCGACAGGGATGCGGATTTTGATTTTGTGCTTGAATCGGAGGCGTTATGAGGAAGTATATATGTCTGTCGGCACTTGAGGCGGCAGTTTTTTCGCTTTCTTTATTTTTTGCGCCTGTCTTTGCTTCATGGCTTGGTGCGAATGTTAAAGTTTTGGTTTATATTGTGCTTACCGTTGTTTTGGCGGGAGAGTACATTTGCCTTTGGCATATAGAAAAGGGGAAGTTTTTCACACTTCCCCTGTCGTTTTTATTTATTTTGATTGTGTTTTTGTTTTATTTCAACACTTATGCAGGTGTCGGTCTGAGGCATGGCATAAGGGCGGTTTTGACATTTTTCGTACTCCCGTATATTGGTGCATCTGTTTTGGTTTCCTTTGTTTTGCACAAAATCAGAGCGTATTTTTTATAAGCTGATTTCTTGCGTATACCGTATTAGGATGCAGCAGTAGACCCTTTTTAACCATTTTAGTGACGGTAAAATCCAATGTCCAAAGCAGGGCCTTGTCCAAATTGGTTTCGGCAAGATAACGGAGCATATCCACATCGGCAAAGTCTCTTGACGGCTCAATCATATCAGCTATGTATACAATCTTGTCCAAAAGCGACATATGCGCCTTGCCTACGGTGTGGCAGCGTATAGCACTGGTAATTTCAGAGTCAGTTACTCCAAACTCTGTTTGTGCAATTTTTGCCCCAAGCGGAGCGTGAATAAGCGAAGGACACGATCTCTCAACCTCGTCAAGCTCAACGCCTAAAAGAGCGCATTTTTGGACAGCGTCTTCATATGAGAGGTTTTTTGCACAGTCGTGCAAAAGTCCTGCAACGTATGCTTTTTCTTTGTCTGCGCCGTATATTTCGGCAAGCCGTACGGCGGTTTCGCACACGCCTATGCTGTGCAGGTATCTTTTTTCATTGAGTAAAGTCTTTAGTTTTTCTTTCAATGCAAGTCATCCCTTTTGTATAATTCGTTTTCGGCTATATATGAAAGTACGCAGTCGGGCAGCATATATCTTGCCGATTTTCCTTCTTTTAGCCTCTCTCGGACCATGGACGAGGATATTTCAAACTTGGGCGCATGAATTAAAAATATTTCGGCTTTGTATAAGGCTTTCATCTCGTCTATTTTTGTCTGAAGATTTTCGTCAAAGCCATCTCTTTCAAAAACCAGTATGGCGCATAGGGACATGATTTTTTCTGGCTGATACCATGTTGACATAGCAAAAAGGGAGTCGCTGCCTATTATGAACATAAGCTCATCGTCCGGATACAGGGCTTTAAGATAAGCCAAAGTATCCGCAGTATAAGAGTAGCCTTCCTTTGCCGCCTCAAGATCGCTGCTTTCAAAATAAGGATTTTCGCTTATCGCAAGCCTTACCATATTGAGTCTGTGAACTGCATCAATGACGGGCTCGTCCTTTTTATGGGGTGGGGTTCCGCTTGTCATAAATATAACCTTATCCAGCCCAAATTCATCCCTTGCAAGTTCGGCAATCATGAGATGTGCATTGTGAATGGGATTGAAGGTACCGCCCATAATTCCTATTTTCATAGAGTTCATCCTACTTTTTCGGCAATTCGATTTTCTTTTTATCTTTTGATTCACGATAGAGCACAAATTTGGAGCCTATAGCCTGTACAGGTTCTGCACCAAGCCTTGAGGCAGTTTCGTTGCACGCCTGTTTTACGTCCAAATATGCGTTTTCAAGTACATGCACCTTAATGAGTTCTCTTGCTTCAAGAGCGTTCGACAGCTGATTTATTATTGCATCCGTGATGCCGCCCTTGCCGATTTGGAAAATCGGCTCAATGGAATTTGCCATGCCCCTAAGGTATGCCCTCTGCTTGCTTGTTATCATAAGTATCCTCCGAATATTTTATTTTACATAATCAAATTCAATATCCCCGATGCGGACCGTATCGCCCTCGTTTATGCCAGCTTCCTCCAGTGCGTCAATAACACCCTTTTTGCGAAGTGCGCGCTGGAAATACTGCAGCGACTCCTCGTCGGAGAAGTTCACACCTGCGCCTACGGCTTCTATCCATGAGCCTGATATTACGTATATGCCGTTTTCAATGTTGATTTCAAAGCCTTTGTCGTCTTTGTGCGGAATGTCTATCTCCGTTTCAGGCTCGAAAACGCGTATCGGAGGCAGCTTTGCAAGCTCGGCAAAGGCGTGTTTCATAAGGTCATTTACACCGCTGCCCGTTGCCGCCGATATTTCAAAAAGTTTATACCCACGCTTTTTAATTTCATCTTTGAAGTTTTCAAAGAGTTTAGGGTCTTGAATTATGTCAGTTTTGTTTGCCGCCACTATCTGGGGCCGTTTTTCCAAATCAATATTGTACTTTGAAAGTTCGCTGTTTATGATATCGAAATCCTCAATTGGGTTTCTGCCTTCTATGCCGGAAACATCCACAACATGGATAAGAAGGCGGGTTCTTTCGATATGACGTAAAAATTCATGGCCAAGCCCTGCTCCTTCGCTTGCGCCCTCTATAATGCCGGGTATATCGGCAAGAACAAAGCTCATGCCTTCACCAAGTTCCGCCACGCCTAAATTAGGCACAAGCGTAGTGAAGTGATAATTTGCGATTTTAGGCTGGGCGGATGTGGTGCGTGAGAGCAGGGTGGATTTTCCCACATTCGGAAAGCCTATCAAACCCACATCGGCAAGAAGCTTTAGTTCAAGCAAAATTTCACGCTCCTCACCCTTTTGACCATTTTTGGCAAAATTAGGAGCCTGACGGGTAGACGTTGCAAAATGCGCATTGCCCCAGCCGCCGTTTCCGCCGTGCGCCAAAATCACATCTTTGTCAGGGTCTGATAAATCCGCAAGAATCTTTTTCGTTTCAAAATCCCGAATAATTGTACCCTGGGGGACTTTGATTATGATATCCTCACCCTTTTTGCCCGTGCAAAGCTTTCCGCCGCCGTCGCCGCCGGACTGGGCCGCATATTTTCGCTTATAGCGAAAATCCATCAGGGTAGACAGTCCCAAATCGACGCGGAAAACAACGTTTCCGCCCTTTCCGCCGTCGCCGCCGTCGGGACCGCCTGCAGCCACATATTTTTCCCTATGAAATGATATGGCTCCGTTTCCGCCGTTTCCGGCTTTTATGAATATTTTAGCTTTATCAACAAACATTGCGTCACCTTTTTCTTTTGTGGAAATACAAGCGTTTTCCTATAATTTTATGATTATACTATTATAACGAAAATATTCTGAAAATACAAGATTAATTTAATTGATCAAGCGAGCGAAATTCGTAGCCCTGCTCCTTTGCGGCAAGTATTACTCTTTCGAGCGCGTCCGCATTGGCGCTTGATACGGCATGGAGAAGAATGATGGCGCCGTTATGGAAATATGGCACAATCTGCTCATACGCATAGTCGGCATCCTTTTGGCTGTTTGCTTCCCAATCCTTGTAGGCAAAGCTCCAAAATACCGTTTTGTATCCCAAATCTTTGGCTACGGCAAGCACACGCTCGCTGAACACTCCCTCAGGCGGGCGCATATAATGCATATCAGAGCCGCATAAAGCTTTAAAGGATTTATTCAGGTTCGACAGCTCCTCTTCAATTTTTTCGGGAGAAAGTTTTGCCATATTGGGGTGATTTACCGTATGGTTGCCCACAATATGCCCCTCATCCACCATGCGCCGCACGAGAGTCTGCTGTGTTTTAAGATAGGGTCCCGTGACAAAAAAGGCGGCGGGAACGTTGTGTTTTTTTAAGGTATCCAGAATTTTTGCCGTATACCCGTTTTCGTAGCCCTCGTCGAAGGTAAGATAAAGAGCTTTGGGTCTTGCCTCGTCAATGTAGTACGAATTGTATTTTCTTAGCAGTGCTTTTGTCGATTCGTAAATGTTAGGTTCGCTGCCCTTGATTTTTTTCAGTCCCCAGCTTTGGGCAGTGTTGTCAATATTAGAATATGACAGCATTTTTGGAGTGGGGGAGGGCTTTGGCGAGGCGGGTATTTGTGTGGGCGATGCGGTAATCTGCAAAGGTGCGGAGATTTGAGGTGATGGCCGATATTCTTTAGTATGCTGCGCACCGCAGCCAGACAAGATTAGAAGCAGGAGAAATATAAGTTTTTTCATGGTATCTATCCTTTCTGCAGCAATATATTCCTTGATTTTACAACCAATAAGTTTATGTTGATATTTGTCTGAAGAAAGTATATAATATACTTTGTGAAATTTTTTTGGAGATGATTTTGTGCCCATATACAATACATACGGAAAAAGACCGATATTTGCCAAAAAGAAACGAAAACTTGCATTTTTTCTTATACCTGTTTTTATAACAGCCTCTGCCTTTGCGGCAAAAATCTGCTTCACGCAATACTATGTAGAAAAGACACCTGCATCTCCCGAGCCATTGCCGGCAGCGACAGCCGCTATGACGGCTTTGCCTGAGGCAGCCGCGGAAGAGACCATATCACCTGTACAGACTGGGGTAACCGCCGGCTTAACTCAAAATGTGAATCTGCTTAAAACATTGGAAAGGAAGGACGGGATAAAAACCGCCTACCTGACCTTTGACGACGGGCCGACAACCAGCGTCACACCGAAAATTTTGGACATTCTCCGCAGGTATAACATAAAGGCGACATTTTTTGAGCAAGGGGTCATGATAGAGGCAAATCCCGATGTTGCGCGCCGTGTATATGAGGAGGGACACCTAATCGGCAACCATTCATATACACACAATTACAATGAAGTATATGCGTCCGAGCAAGCATTTATTTCCGAAATTGAAAAAGTGGAAAGCCTTATAAAGCATACTACGGGCCAAGAGAATATATTTAAGGTATTTCGTTTCCCCGGAGGAAGCGACGGCGGGAAGTGGAATGACAATAAGCAAAGTTACAAGCAGACTTTAAGTAGTATGGGATATGTATATTGTGATTGGAACGCTTTAAACGGTGATGCGGAGGGCGGAGTAAAAACCGCCGAGCAGCTTATAGAAGAGGTCAAAGAAACTACAAGCGGCAAGGAGGACGTAGTTATTTTAATGCATGACTCACCTGCGAAGAAGACTACGGTCGAAGCGCTTCCCGCAATTATTGAATACCTAATTTCACAGGGGTATCGCTTTTCGAGATTGGACGGATAAAAAAGTTAAAAAACGGCGGCATTATTTTATTCCAAATTGAAAAATGCCGCCGTTTTTGATTTTTGAATTATTCAGTGCTTCCTTAAAACACGCAATACTCATCCATATACTTTTCCATGCTGTGGAGGAAAGCGGAATACTTTCCGTCCTGTTTCAGGTATTCATAGATATCCTTAACCGTTACAATAGAATGCACATCTATTCCAAATTCATCCTTTATCTCCATAACGGCAGTTTTTTCACTGTTTTGACCTATTTCACAGCGATTTACTGAAATGAACATATGCCTTACGTCAACATTTGCGCAAGCTTTTAAAACTGGCATAATTTCACGGACAGCGGTACCTGCCGTAATAACGTCTTCGACAATGACAATCCTGTCGCCGTCAACGGGCTTGTAGCCGATTAAGCTGCCGCCTTCACCGTGATCCTTTGCTTCTTTTCTGTTGAAAAAATACGGCTTGTCTGTGTCATAATCCAAAGCCAGAGTAGCCGCCGCTGCCGCTGCAAGAGGGATGCCCTTGTATGCAGGACCGAATATCGCGTCAAATTTGCCGCCGCAGGTTTCATGGATGAGCGCCGCGTAGTATTTCCCCAATCCCGCAATCTGGCTTCCTGTTTTGTAGTTTCCTGTATTGATGAAATATGGACTAAGACGGCCGCTCTTTGTTTTAAATTCCCCGAATTTAAGAACGTCTGCCGCAAGCATGAATTCAATGAATTGTTTTTTAAGATCACCGGGCATTTTTTATCACCTTTCAGTCTTTAAAATATAAATTTTTGAGTTTTTCGAGCACTTTTCGCTCCATTCTTGACACATACATCTGAGACACTCCCCATTTTTGCGAGATGCTTTTTTGGCTTTCCTCTTTGTAATAGCGCAGATGAACAAATTCCTGCTCCTTTTCGGTAAGAGCATTTAAACAGCATGATAGAAAATCGTTGTTTTCTATCATAACAAAGCTGTCGTCCTCGTATCCGATTAAATTTGACAATGTCAAAGTGCCGTCTGCATAGGCCTCGTGCTCAAGAGATTGTATAAAAGCGGAATCTCCCACCTCATACGCCTGCTCCACAACCTCTCGGGGCAGATTCAAAATTCGTGAAAGCTCGGAAACGGACATTGTTTCGCCCTCCGTCGCCCTTCTGATTTTTTCCGCTTTATAAAAAATTTCGTAAAGCTTTCTAGGGACCTTGATAAAATTTCCTTTATCGCGAAAATACCTGCGAATTTCACCGAGAACTGTAGGAGTGGCATACGTTGCAAACCTTACTCCTTTACTCGGGTCAAAACGTTCCACTGCGTATAAAATACCAAGACAGGCTACCTGGAAAATATCGTCATATTCTATGCCGCGATTTACAAACTTGCGGGACAATATTTCGGCAATGTATATGTAAGACTGAACAAGCTCATCTCGAAGCGCCTTGTCCTTTGTTTTTCTATATAAGTCAAACCTTGAATATTCGGTAAAACGAGTTGTTTCCTTGACAACCGCCATATTTATCCCCCTTTAATCAGACCCGCTCAAAATATAATTTGCTATTTTTATGGCATTGTTATATTTTGCAAGCTCTTTCGGGTTGTTTGCATCGCCGGAGCGCACACGCCGCACCGCAATATACAAATCATCCGTGTTAATGTAATGCTCCTGCATAAATTTGTTGCCTGCCAAATTAACCGCACAATCAACGCCGTCTTTTTTCACCGTTTTGTCGGATACGGTGTCTGGCTGTGCCACCCAATCCCCGAGGCTTACAAAAATCTGCTCCGATGATTCCCTGTCTAAAAGACGGTCAAGCTCCTGCTTGCTGAAAAGAAACAAATAAGTATCACCAGCCTGAAATTCCACCAAAAGCTTTGCCCTCATGCCTGATTCATATTCCGTGGAGGCTCTTGATGTACCATCTTTTGCAAGCGTTATCTGCTGAAGGAGTATTTGTTTTTTTCCGTTGTTGTCTATGTCGTCAATTGTATCTGCAAGATCTGCGCAAAATTTGTCAGTAATGCTTTCATAGTAATACTTGTCCCCCGCATAGGAAATGGTGGCGTCATAGCGGGGATTTGTTGCGCATTGCACAAGTGTGTAAGAAACTACACAAACAACGAAGACGATGGATATCACTCTCCATTTGTAGTAATACCAAAAGTAATCCCACCATTCTTTTGTGAAACGCTTTGGAATTTCTCCATATTTTTCCATATTTTACGCACCACTCTTTATTTTAAATCTTCAGGATTGGTTTGGATTGGTTTCATAGTCGGGAAAAGAAGAACGTCCCTGATGGAATAGCTGTCGGTCAAAAGCATAACCAGACGGTCGATACCTATGCCCAAGCCGCCCGTAGGAGGCATACCGTACTCGAGTGCGGTAAGGAAATCTTCATCCATCATATTCGCCTCTTCATCACCAGCATTTCTCATTTCAACCTGCCTTTTAAAACGTGCACGCTGGTCTATCGGGTCATTTAACTCAGAGAAAGCGTTTCCGATTTCACGGCTTGTTATAAAAAGTTCAAAGCGTTCGGTAAGCTCGGGTGCATCAGGCTTTCTTTTTGCAAGAGGGGATACCTCTACGGGATAGTCGGTAATGAACGTAGGCTGAACGAGCTGCCCTTCTACCTTCTCTTCAAATATGAGGTTTATTATGTCGCCTCTTGACGATTTTGCCTTGTCAAATTCTATGTTAAGACTTTTTGCGGCAGACTGTGCTTCTTCATCTGTTTTGATTTCATTAAAGTCAATGCCTGCATATTTTTTTATTGCATCGATCATTGTAATTCTTTCAAAGCGCGAGAGGTCGATTTCAACACCTTGATAATTTATCTTCAAGCTGCCCAAAACTTCCTGTGCGACGTGACGGATTAAATTCTCCGTCAAATCCATGATATCATGATAGTCAGCATATGCCTGATATATCTCGATTGTCGTAAATTCGGGATTATGGCGGATATCCATGCCTTCATTTCTGAATATTCTGCCCATTTCATAAACCTTCTCAAATCCTCCCACAATCAAGCGTTTTAAATGAAGCTCGGTGGCAATTCTTAGGTACATTTCAATGTTTAATGTATTGTGATGGGTGATAAACGGTCTTGCCGACGCACCGCCCGGAATGGTGTTGAGCATGGGGGTGTCAACCTCCAGAAACCCTAAATTGTCTAGGTATGAACGGATGGAGCGTATAATTTTGCTCCTTAATATAAAGGTATTCTTTACATTTTCATTCATAATCAAATCGACATATCTTTGACGGTAACGAAGATCCGTGTCGGTTAAGCCGTGAAATTTTTCAGGAAGAGGCAGAAGGGATTTTGATAAAAGCGTTAATTTTTCCACCTTTATAGATATTTCACCCATCTGCGTGGTAAATACTTCGCCCTCGGCACCCACGATATCGCCTATGTCGTATTTTTTAAATAAAGCATATGCGTCTTCACCAAGAACATCCTTTTTGACGAACAGCTGAATCTGACCGTCAACGTCCGCTATATGGCAAAAGCCGACCTTCCCCATGCCGCGCTTTGACATAATTCTGCCCGCCACTGACACATGGGTGCCTTCAAGCTGTGCGTATAAATCTTTAATCTGTTTGGACGTGTGAGTACGGTTATATTTTGTTATTTTAAACGGGTCCATGTTGTTTGCCTGCAGTTCGGCAAGCTTGTCCCGTCTGATTTGCAAAAGTTCAGAAAGCTTTACTTCATTGTTTTCCATTGTCAATATTGTCCCCCCAAAGTTTATTTCTATAATTATATCCTATGCCGAATTTTATTACAATAAATTTTCTAAAAAAATAGGAAAATATTAAAAAAATATTGTTTCAAACAAAAATAAATGGGTACAGAAGAATTCGGATGTATAATTTGCACACAATAATTTTTGTATAAAATGAAGGTATTTTTTCATAAAATCAGACAAATATGAATTTTTTCCTTGTTAAGATTTTATGGATATGCTACAATATTTGCCGAGGGTAACAGTTTAAAAATTTTCGCGTCGGTTTGGGATTTGTCTTGAATTTTCAAACCGAATTCTATTTCGAGGAAGGAATGGTTACAAAAAATGAAACGTAAATTCTCTTTGCTGATTGGACTTTCAATCGCAGCCCAGATTTGTCTGGCTCCGTTTGCAAGTGCTGGGGATGTTGTGGTAAATTCTGTAAATCCAAAGACGATTGAGGAAACACAAAAGCTCATCGACGCAAGACCCGATATTCAGCGTCAGATGGAAAATCTCGACAGGGGAGTAGTTGCCGTTAAGGTTGGTGATACCGCCCTTGTGTCATGGAGATGGCTTGGTACGGAATCAGCGGATGTTTCCTACAATGTGTACAGAAACGGCGAAAAGCTGACTCCTGTGCCGATTAATGCGACAAACTACACGGATATTACGGCATCAGACGGCGCATCATATCAGGTATCGGCGGTTGTCGGCGGAGCTGAGGGCGAAAAGTCAAAGCCTGCGGAGCTTTGGGCATCAAATTACAAGGATATTCCAATTCAAAAGCCCGACGGAGGAACGGTAAACGGAGAAAGCTACACCTACAATCCCAATGATGCAAGCGCTGCGGATCTTGACGGCGACGGGGAGTACGAAATTATATTAAAGTGGGATCCGTCGAACTCAAAGGATGCTGCGACGGTGGGCTTTACGGGACCTGCAATTTTAGATGCATATAAAATGAACGGAACAAGACTGTGGCGCATCAACATGGGACCAAATATTCGTGCGGGAGCCCATGACACGCAGTTTATGGCATATGATTTTGATGGCGACGGAAAGGCGGAGCTTGCGGTAAGAACCGCTGATGGAACCGTGGACGGAACGGGAAAGGTTATTGGAGACGAAAAGGCAAACTGGGCGCTTTCCTCCAACGGAAAGAACCTTCTGGGCCCGTTGTATTTGTCGGTATTTAACGGTGAAACGGGAGCGGTAATAGACACAGTTGACTACGACCCGCAGACTACCGATTTGGGTGTGGGGGTGTTCGGCGACGGATACGGAAACCGCAGCGAAAGATATCTTGCGGCAGTGGCATATGTTGACGGGAAAAGTCCGAGCATGGTTTTCTGCAGAGGATATTACGGCGGCAAGGACACAGGCCCCGGTCGTACGGTAATTGCGGCATATAATCTTGTAGGCGGCAAGCTTCAGAAGGTATGGCGCTTTGATACCACGGATTCTGGCAATGAAAAATATATAGGGCAGGGCAATCACTCCTTGTCGGTGGCAGATGTCGACTATGACGGCTGCGATGAGATTATTTACGGCTCTCTTGCGATTGACAATGACGGAAAGCCCTTGTATTCCACTGGTTTGGGCCATGGCGACGCACAGCACGTGGGAGATTTTATTCCGAGCCGTCCGGGGCTTGAGGTTTTCTCGGTGCACGAGGATTCAAGTGTAGCTTACGGAGAAGAAATGCGTGATGCAAGAACGGGCGAAATTCTCTTTGGGGCAGATGAGGACGGTGACGTTGGACGCGGTGCGGCGGACGACGTTGACCCGACATATCCTGGAGCAGAGTCGTGGGCTTCGGGGAAAATGATGAGCTCTACGGGTGAGGTTATTTATACTAATCCGTCCATTCCCGTAAACTTCTTTGCATGGTGGGACGGAGATTTGGGAAGAGAAACGCAGGACAGCACATATATAAGCAAATGGAATCCCGAAAAGAAGAAAGCTGAAACTATTTTCAGGGCTGAAGGCGTCGTTTCCAACAACGGAACAAAAGCTAATCCGTCGTTGACGGCCGATCTTTTGGGTGACTTTAGGGAGGAGACAATTTATCCTCTAAAAGATGGTACAGCTCTTAGACTATTTACTACCAATATTGCGACAAATTATAAAATTCCTACATTGATGCATGACATTCAATACAGGCTGCACGTTGCGCTTCAAAACGTTGCATATAATCAGCCTACGCATACAAGCTACTATTTAGGATTTGACACGACATCAATTCCTGTTCCGCAGATTTTTGTGAAGCAGAATGGGACGGAAGTAAAAAATCCGGATCTTTCAAAAAAATCATGGTCTATTGATAGCCTCTACAAGGGAACGTCGGTTGTTTTGGCGCTTGACCAGCCTAAGGCGATCAGCGACAACACTCTTGTAAGGATTGACAATGAAAACGAAAATGTTGCACCTTACCTTGCGGACGGAGGAAGAACACTCGTTCCGCTCAGATTTATTGCCGAAGCCTTTGGCGCCGACGTTGCTTGGGATGATGCGACGAAAGGAATTACAATAACATCCGGAAAAACAGAAATTAAAATGACTGTTGACAAAGCAGATTATACGTTGAATGGAAACGCGAAGGCACTGGATGTTCCTGCGACGGTCAAGGAGGGCAGAACCTTCGTCCCGCTCCGTGCGATAGTAGAGGATTTGGGTAAAAAAGTTTTCTGGGATCCGCAAGGGTTGATCGTAATCAGTGACAAAGATATTTCAATGACTTCAGAAGAAGCGCAAGCTATGGTTTTGAACTTGAAAAATGCAAAAACTCCGGCAAAGGTTGAACAACTGGCCATTATTCCTGTTTCTAAGCTGTTTGAAAATCAGCTGCCAGTATTTGCTGTAGAGGCGAGCGATAACGACGGAAATAATGAATCCGGTGCGATTGACGGAGATATGGAAACCAGATGGTCGGCATACGGCCCGAACTGGCTGATTGTAGATCTTGGATCCGAGCAGGAGATTGCGGGTGTTGCCATCGCAATGTGGAAGGGTGACGAGAGAATATATCCGTTCTCAATCGAAGTGTCTAATGACAAGCAAAACTGGACTACCGCGCTTGAAAAAACCACAAACAGCGGCAAAACTACGGATGCCGAGCAGTATATGTTCAAGGCTCCCGTAAAGGGGCGCTATGTTCGTTATTCGGGCGACGGCGCAACGACAGAAGGAAAGAATTATTGCCACATATCTGAAATTGTAGTGTTGAAAAAGTAGACTAAAAGAGCTGCCGTACTTGCGGCGGCTTTTTTTCGTATTTTGAGTATTGCAAGGACAAGAGTATTTGCCTAATATTTTGAATATACGAAATTATGGTTATACTCAAACCAAAATTTACAAAAATAACAGCTCTTCAATTGACTTTATATACCGTAGTATAGTATAATATATGGGAATTGTGCCACAATACATATTTAGGTTGTATGATGGAGTACACGATTTGTAAAATATCTTTATGCGGGGTGATTTTTTGGTAAGTGAAACCATAAAGAGAATAAAAGATGCGGAGCTTTCGGCCGAGGCTGCTCAGCAGGACGCAGAGAGGGAGAGTGCGCTTATTATTGAAAATGCACACAAAAACGCGGAGCAAATTATCACAAATGCTGTTTCCTCGGCAAAAAAGCAGGCCGAGGTCATAATTTCGGAAGCGAAAAATAAGGCGCAGCTTTTTCATGACGACGCATTAGAGCAGATGTCGGCGGAGATTGAGAAAATTGAAAGGCTCGCATCGGACAAGCGTGACGATGCGGTAAAAATGATTGTTTCCGAGATAATATAGGGAGTAGAATATCTAAAGAAAGGGGGAATACGTTAATATGGCAATATTGCCCATGAGGCGTGTTACGATATATGGCCTGAAGAAAGACAGGAAGGCAATATTGGAGGCTTTGCAAAGGAGCGCAGTGGTGGAGGTTGACGATATAAAGGCGGAAGAATATGGTCTTGAAAAATGGGATACCTCGGCATCTCAGGCGCTTTTTTCAAAGGGAATTCAAACAGCAGAAACTGCGCTTGAAATTCTCGAATCGTATGTGGCGAGTGAGAAAGAGTCTTTGTTTTCCGGTCGCAGGGAATTGTCTGTTGACGATTATTATACCTTTGTGGATGAAACGGATGAAATTATGAGAGTGGCGTCTGCGATTATTTCTCTTTCAAAGGATATTTCCGAGCAGAAGTCTGAAATAATTAGAGCGGAGAATCAGGTTGAGTCGCTTATGCCGTGGCTTTCGCTTGATGTTCCTATGAATTATCAGGGTACGAAAAAAACAGCTGCTTTTATAGGGACTTTCCCGGAAAAAAGGACGCTTGAAGCAATTTTAAGTGAATACAAGCTTTTGGCGGAGAAATCAGGATATGACGACGTTGTAATCGACGTAAATATTATTAGTGCCTCGCCTGAGCAGACTTGCGTGCTTGTTTTTTGTCTTCGCAAAATGCAAGATAAGGTTGAGGAACTTTTGCGAAGTCTGGGTTTTGCAAGACCTGCGCTGTCTTATAAGGTGACACCTTCCGAGAGAAAGCTTCAGCTTGAATCTGAAATTTCGGAAGCAAAGAGAATCATAGAAAAGAAAGAAAACGAGATAAAAAGTTACGCAGGCATGAGAAACGCTCTCAAGTTCATGGCAGACTACTACACCATGCGTGTTGACAGATACAAGGTGCTCAGTCAGGTAAATCAGGACAAGCACATATTTGCCGTTTCGGGCTACGTTCCCGAAAAAGATGCCTCAAAGCTTGAGAGAATGCTTGTTTCCGATTACAATGCGGCGGTGGAGATTGAAAGTGTTGGGGAGGATGAGGATGTTCCTATTCTGCTGAAAAATAACGCTTTTGCCGCGCCTGTGGAGCCTGTGCTGGAGTCTTACAGTATGCCCGGCAAAGGCGAGGTTGACCCATCGACCGTGATGGCAATGTTTTATTATGTTTTGTTTGGGCTTATGCTGTCGGATGCCGCTTATGGAATTATTATGGTACTTGGCTGCGGGATAGTGCTGTCCAAATTTAAAAATATTGAGGACGGCTTGAAAAAGACGCTTAAAATGTTTTTGTATTCAGGAATTTCTACAACCTTTTGGGGGCTGATGTTCGGAAGCTTTTTCGGAGATGCGGTCAGCGTGGTTTCGTCTACATTTTTCGGCAAAGAGATTGCATTTGAACCCATATGGTTTTCTCCTGTGGACGAGCCTATGCGTATGCTCATGTTTTCGTTCGCTCTTGGCATCATCCATATTTTTGTGGGGCTTGGGATGAAATTTTATCAGCTGTGCAGGTCAGGCAGCTTTTTGGATGCCGTGTATGACGTTGTTTTCTGGGTGCTTCTTGTTGGAGGAGGCATTGTATATCTTCTTACAATGCCTATGTTTATAAACATGGCAGGTCTTACGTTTACGTTGCCCCCTATTGCAGGGAAGACAGCATCAATATGTGCATTAGTCGGTGCTTTGGGGATCATATTTACGGGCGGGCGAGAGTCCAAAAGTTTTATAAAGCGCATTATGAAGGGTCTTTATGCCCTCTATAACGTGACTGGATATTTGAGTGATATCTTGTCTTATTCAAGACTTTTGGCGCTGGGTCTTGCCACGGGCGTTATTGCAACAGTGTTCAATAAAATGGGAAGCATGGTTGGAGGCGGAGTTGTCGGAGCCGTTGTTTTTGTGCTTGTCTTCATTATCGGACATACTCTTAATATAGGCATCAATCTTTTAGGCGCATACGTTCATACAAACAGACTTCAGTTTGTGGAATTTTTCGGCAAGTTTTATGAAGGGGGCGGGCGAAAATATTCTCCGTTCTCTGTAAATACAAAATATTTTAAATTCAGGGAGGATATGTAACGTGAATAATTTAGGAATTGTTTTTGCATTGCTTGGAGCCGCTTTTGCGGCATTGTTTGCCGGAATCGGTTCGGCTATCGGTGTGGGTATGGCAGGTGAGGCGGCAGCGGGAGTTGTTACCGAGGACCCACAAAAGTTTGGTAAAGTGCTTATTTTGCAGCTTTTGCCTGGCACACAGGGTATTTATGGTCTTTTGATAGCGTTCATGACATTGACGCAAATTGGTATTCTCGGCGGAAGCTTTGAAATGAGTCTTGTCAAAGGGCTTTTGTATTTTGCGGCGTGTATGCCTATGGCATTTGTAGGTTTGTGGTCTGCAATTCGCCAGGCACGTGCGGCT
>JAOAAV010000071.1 GCA_026418715.1 Clostridia bacterium | reverse complement strand
GCGTAACCGTCGGTGTAACCGTTGGCGTAACCGTCGGTGTAACCGTTGGCGTAACCGTCGGTGTAACCGTTGGCGCAACCGTCGGTGTAACCGTTGGCGTAACCAAAAGTGAAGCAAACGCATCTACCGCACTGCTGTCATACTCAACCTTTCCCGCACCGTATATCTCCAGACTGTCGGCAATCAACCGTCCTTTAATTCCCTTGTTCGATGAAGCATGAATTTGAGTCTGTGCATTAGGCGCAAAAACAACACCCTTCACCACCCCATCTCCTGAAGTTATTTCTATACTTTCTGCACTCGTAACAACATTGCCTGAAATATCATTTTTAATGGAAATACTATCCGCAGATAACGCATACAAATTGCCTACAATTCCAGCTTTTCCAGAAGCTGTTAGATAAAAATCCTTTGCATCGGTAATGATATCCCCTGTCACTTTCCCGCTGACAGTAGTGGAGGTATTCGATTTCGTGTATATATCTCCGACAACTTCAGCATTGTTATCCACAGTGACATAATCAGCCTTTGCAAAAATATCTCCACTGACACTTCCGTCGACGATAACTTTGCCGACCCCATCTGCATATACATCGGCGCAAACCACAGACCCGCTTGATATCTTATTGCTGCCATTTAAATACAAATCAACCTGTCCGCTGTCGCCGCCTGAATTAATAATCACACTTGACCCCAATTCGTCAGCCAAAATATAAACCTTGTTGTTTCCCAAAACCTTGATGCAGCCGCTGTTGTACACAAGCAACTTATTTATCTTTACATAAACGTCTCCGTATGTAGTGTCCACAAAAAGCGGTGCATGCAGAGTCAATGTTCCTGTAAAATAGGTATTCCTGCTTACCGTAATGCTTCCTTTCGTTCCCCAGCCGACCGCCACCGTCACATTACTCTGTGACACATAGCTCTGGCTGCCAAACATACTGCTGCCTATGCTCGGCATATCCGGCACAGACACACTATTTGTGTTATAATCAAATGACGTATCCGAGACAGGCATAACCGAACCCGAAATAGACGCACCTTTGTTTGAAGGATTAATAAATTTGTGTGCCGAATTGTATACAATATCTCCGTCAACCGTATTATTGCTGTTGTCAAACCTGATATCGCCATCCGCCGAATATATGCTGCCTATCACCGTACCCGTATTATGCGAATAAAAATCATGATTTAAAATAACAGACGCATTTGATGGAAGATTCGCCGCAGGTGTTTTCGCTAAAACCACAGAAAACGTACTCAAAATCAACGTACACACCAACACGATTGAAAAAAACTTTTTCATTTCTTAAGCTCACTCCTTCCAAAAAAACAAATGATACATAACACAGTATATAACAATGTATATAATAAGAAAGCCGCAATTCAAAAAGAATTACGGCAACTGGCTGTCTTACAAACATAAGACCCTATAGCTTTGCGTCACTGTTTTGCAACAGTTTTGCTTTTCACAAACTGCACTAGAATTTAATATTGTATTCATATTATATTATTAATGCCACGATATGTCAACATAAAAATTGAAAATTTTTATTATAAATTTTTTGATAGTTGCAATAACTAAATATCCGCAAAAGTTTAAGCAACATTTTTATTTTTTGCATACAAAGGAAATCAGTACAAGTCTTATCCAAGAAAACCGAACAAATAAAGATATACAACGCTACAAAAATGTGCTATAATTTTTGTTGACTCCCGAAATAAGCGGAAGTAAAATAAAATTATAGAGAATTTAAAAGAAATGCGAGACAAAACATCATATGACGAGATCTTTGAAGAAAGAAAACTCTTTAAAAAAAGCGTAAGCAATGCGGCACTTGGTTTTTAGCAAAAAACAAGAAGATATAAAACCCGAGAAGCTTTATGGATTTTCCTAACTTTTAATCCTGCAAAATTGCGAGAAAACATATTTTAAACATTAACGTCTTTATACAAAGTATTAAAGATTTGAGTTTTTCATATACTCATACTAAGAGGTGAGGTATATGCGCAAAATATGTTTGATATTGTTTTTTTTCGTCATTTTCAGCCGTACTGAAGCATATGCTTTGGAAGTTTCCGCCGAGTATGCTTGCGTTATAGAGGAAAAAACGGGGGAGGTTGTTTATGAAAAAAATGCAAGGATTGCATATCCTATGGCAAGCACCACAAAAATTATGACCGCACTTACAGCAATTGAAGCCGATGCATTGGACGATGTGGTAACCGTGAGCGCAAATGCGGCAAATCAGGAAGGCTCATCCATGTACTTGCGTTCTGGAGATAAGATCCTTATGCGTGACCTGCTGTACGGGCTTATGCTAAATTCCGGCAATGATGCAGCGGTAGCAATTGCCGAGCACGTTGCGGGAGATGTTGAAAGCTTTGCAAAGCTTATGACAGAAAAGGCACACGAAATAGGCGCCCGAAATACCCAATTTAAAAATCCGAGCGGTTTGGACGAAGCAGGACACTATACAACGGCATATGACCTTGCCTTAATCACACGAAGATCCATGCAAAACCCAGAATTTGCCGAAATCGTGAAAACCAAAAATAAAAAGATATCCCTCATTAATACGCAGGCGGATATTTATTTGTCAAATCACAATAAAATGCTGGATATATACAGCGGTGCTGACGGTGTTAAAACCGGCTACACAAAAGCTACGGGCAGATGCCTGGTATCTACCGCCGTGCGTGACGGAATGAGATTTATTGCAGTTACGTTAAACGCTCCCGACGATTGGAACGATCACAAAAAAATGCTCGATTATGCGTTTGAAAATTATGAACGAAGAACCGTCATAACCGCCGGAAGCATTATCAAAACGGTTAAAACAGAAAATGATGAAGAAGTTGGTGTATGTGCAGGTAAAAGCTTTGATGTGGCGGTGAGGAAAAACAAAGAACCGGACTGCACCATCGTGCTTCATATTTCAGACAGATTAAAGGCACCTATCAATAAAGGAGAAAAAATAGGCGTTTTAGATATTGTATACAAACACGAAATTATAAAGACAATTGACTTGGTTTCATCTGACGACGTGATGAAAAATATACGGCAGGCTGACAAAGTCTCGTTTGCAGAGGAACTTAAAAATATATTTAAGGCTTGGCTTATAAAACAAACATAAGATGGAGAGGAAAATATGGGAGAAATAGTGCGTCTTCAAAAGTACATCGCAATGTGCGGAGTGGCGTCACGGCGCAATGCGGAAACAATGATTGAAAATGGAAGGGTAAAAGTAAACGGTGTATTAATAAAGGAATTGGGCACGAAAATTGAAATCGGAGCAGACGAGGTTTTGGTTGACAATAAACCAATTAAGCTTGCTTCAAAAAAGTATTATATTATGCTTAATAAGCCGGTGGGATATGTATCTACCGTAAGTGATCAGTTTGATCGCCCTACGGTGGTTGATTTGCTCAAAGATGAGGTAAAAACAAGGATATTTCCCGTCGGCAGACTCGATTATGACACCGAGGGTCTGCTTTTGCTTACCAATGACGGAGATTTTGCTTACCGTGTGACCCATCCAAAATTTAAAACAGACAAAACATATATAGCCAAAATAAACGGCGGCATAACTATAAAGGGTCTTGCCATGCTCAGAAGAGGAGTAAAAATTGAAGATTACACGACATCGCCTGCCGAGGTGGAAATGCTTGATGCACAAGGCGGCCTTACAACTATAAAAATTACTATTCATGAAGGACGCAACCGCCAAGTTAGAAAGATGTTTGAAGCGGTGGGCTGCAGGGTGGCGCAGCTTCAAAGAATAAGCATAGGAAAGGTGGAACTTGGGAACTTGCCGCTCGGGAGATGGCGGCACCTGACTTCGCATGAAGTAAACTATTTGATGAATTCATAAAACGATGGAAGAAGAATCACAGAGTTGTTTTTGTGTAAGCAATACAAAAACAACTCTATTATTTTGTTTAAAATTAGAGGGATATTATATGAGTTTTACAGAATAAGGATTGAAAAAAGTTTGGTATTCGTGTATAATGTATAATGTCGGAAAATTTTTTTAATTTGGTTTGTTAAATTATAGGCAAATAATATATTCAGCACGGAGGTAAAAAAATGGGAACAGTTGATAAGCTAACCGACTTGCAAAATCGCAGAAACGTCATTTTGCAGGGCGGCGGTGACTCTAAAATCAAGAAACAGCATGAAACGGGCAAATTGACGGCTCGTGAAAGAATTCTTGCTCTTTTGGATGAAGGCAGCTTTGTTGAAGTTGACGCATTTGTTGAACACAGATGCACTGAATTCAACATGAAAGAAACCAAAGCACCAGGCGAAGGCGTCGTGACGGGCTACGGAACAGTAGACGGCCGTTTGGTGTATGTTTATGCTCAGGATTTCACTGTAATCGGCGGTTCTTTAGGAGAAATGCACGCAAAGAAAATATGCAAAGTCATGGATATGGCCGTAAAAATGGGTGCTCCGATTATAGGTATGAACGATTCGGGCGGCGCCAGAATTCAAGAGGGGATTGATGCATTGTCGGGTTTTGGTGAAATTTTTTACAGAAACACATTAGCTTCGGGTGTTATTCCACAGATTTCTGTAATCATGGGGCCATGTGCGGGCGGTGCTGTTTATTCTCCAGCTATTACCGATTTTGTGTTTATGGTGGAGAAAACAAGCCAGATGTTTATCACAGGTCCACAGGTCATTAAAGCGGTGACTGGCGAAACAGTAACAAGCGAGGATTTGGGAGGCGCATCCGCACATTCTTCAAAAAGCGGCGTTGCGCATTTTAAAGCGTCCGACGATAAAGAATGCATAGAAAAGATAAAAAAACTTCTTTCATATCTGCCTTCAAACAATTTGGAAGGCACACCGTATGAAATATCCGAGGATCCGATAAACCGCTTGTCGGAGAAGCTTATCTCCATTGTCCCCGACGAGCCGAACAAGGCATATGACATGAAGGAAGTTATTGCCGAGGTGGTAGACAAAGGCGAGTTCTTTGAAGTTTTGGAGGATTTTGCAAAAAATATCCTCATTGGTTTTGCTAAGATGAACGGTATGACGATAGGCGTGGTGGCAAATCAGCCTAAGGTTATGGCTGGTTCTCTTGACGTAAACTCTTCGGATAAGGCGGCAAGATTTATTCGTTTCTGCGATTGCTTCAATATACCGATTGTTACATTCACCGATGTTCCCGGATATTTGCCAGGTGTGGAGCAGGAGCACAGCGGAATTATACGTCATGGTGCAAAACTGCTTTATGCGTATTCAGAAGCTACTGTGCCTAAGATTAACGTTATTGTCAGAAAGGCATACGGAGGAGCATATATTGCGATGAGTTCAAAGCATTTGGGAGCGGATGCGGTTTTTGCTTGGCCGACTGCGGAAATTGCCGTTATGGGTCCTGAGGGGGCGGCAAATATAATTTTCAAAAACGATATTGCCGAAAGTGCCGATCCTATTGCTACAAGACAAGCAAAAATCGAGGAGTACAGAAACCGTTTTGCAAGCCCTTATGAGGCGGCAAAACGAGGCTATGTAGACGATATTATCGAGCCTGATTCTACAAGGCCGAGAATTATTGCGGCGCTTGAGATGCTGGCAAGCAAAAGAGAAACAAGACCTGCCAAAAAGCACGGAAATATCCCTGTATAAAATTAGTAGTCCAAAAAAATAATCTATTTTGTGATAGAGGAAAGGGGATAAATATGTCTGTATTAGGTGCATTGGGAGAAGGAATTATGGTTACAGTAGTCGGGCTTTGCATTGTTTTTGCGGTGCTTGTCATACTGATGTTTGTACTTATGCTTATGAAAAAAATATTCTATAAGGAAACAAAGGTTGAGACAACGCAGGAAACAGAGCAAAAGGTGCAGCCTGTGTTCGAGGAAGATGATGAAATTTCAGAGCATGAGCTTATTGCTGTGCTGACTGCGGCTATTGCGGCAAGTCTTAACACGTCGACATACAATTTGAAAATCAAGTCCTACAAAAGAATTTCAAGTAATGCTCCTGCATGGAACAGAGCAGGGATTACCGAAACAATAAATTCAAGATATTGATTTTATCATACAAGAAAAAATTAGGAGGCAGTGTAAATGAGAAAGTTTAATATCAGCGTAAATGGCAAAACATATGAAGTTGAGGTTGAGGAGGTGGGCGGTGCATATTCTTCTCCACAGGTATCATCTCCGGCGCCTGCAGCAGCAGCGCCTGCACCTGCGGCAGCTCCCGCCCCAAAAGCGGCACCGGTTGCAGGCGCAGAGCAAGTTAAGGCTCCTATGCCGGGTACGATTTTGTCTATCAAGGTGAAGATTGGCGATACGGTAAAATCGGGCGATGTATTGTGCATTTTGGAAGCAATGAAGATGGAAAACGAAATTATGGCTCCTAAAGACGGTAAAGTTGTGGGAATTTCTACGTCTGTCGGCAGTTCCGTAAACAGCGGGGACATATTGATTTCTATTGCATAGCTTGTGAATACGGAAGAATTTTGAAAGTGGTGATAATGTGTTTCAAAGCTTAGTAAATTTTCTTGGCAGCACAGGTATCGCGGCTATGATAGAAAATATGAAGACTGCGGCAGCATCCGGAAATTTTCTGCAAGTTGTCGGGACCCCGCTTATGATTATCATAGCATGTGTGCTGTTGTATTTGGCGATTGTAAAAAAATTTGAACCCCTTTTGCTTTTGCCCATAGCATTCGGTATGCTTCTTTCCAATTTGCCGATATTTAAGGATTCGTCTGCAATCATGATGCACACGGAATACTTTACGGATCCTCAGTATATGCTGGATGGGAAGTATATCGACGTGGCGTACATTTGTGCGCATGGAGGACTTTTGGATTTGCTTTATCTCGGCGTAAAGCTTGGTATTTACCCACCGCTTATATTCTTGGGGATAGGTGCAATGACGGATTTCGGGCCCTTGATTGCAAATCCTAAAAGCATATTGCTCGGAGCTGCTGCACAATTGGGCGTGTTTACGACTTTTTTGGGAGCGTTGTTTCTTGGAGCCCTGTTCCCTGATTCAATTGGTTTTGGGGTTAAGGAAGCTTCATCCATCGGCATTATAGGCGGTGCGGACGGACCTACGGCAATTTATGTTACAAAAACGCTAGCGCCTGCGCTTTTGCCCGCGATTGCGATTGCGGCATATTCGTATATGGCACTGATTCCGGTTATTCAGCCCCCTCTTATGAAAATGATGACGACAAAGAAGGAACGTCAGGTAGTGATGGAACAGCTAAGACCCGTGAGCCGTACGGAAAAAATTGTATTTCCAATAGTCGTTACTATTGTGGTTGCTTTGATTGTACCTGATGCGATAGCTTTAGTTGGTATGCTCATGCTCGGAAATCTCATGAGGGAAACAGGAATTGTAGACAGGCTTTCAAAAACAGCCCAGAACGGACTTATGAACGTGATTACCATATTCCTCGGCTTGACGGTTGGTGCAACCGCCACTGCCGAAAGCTTTTTAAGCGGAAGAACTCTTGGAATTATAGCACTTGGGCTTCTTGCCTTTTGCTTTAGTACGATCGGCGGCCTTTTATTCGGCAAGATTATGTGCAAGCTGACGGGCGGAAAAGTGAATCCTTTGATCGGAAGTGCGGGTGTGTCTGCCGTACCGATGGCTGCCCGTGTATCGCAGGTGGTAGGTCAGAAGGAGAATCCTTCAAATTTCCTTCTTATGCATGCCATGGGCCCGAATGTTGCGGGCGTTATCGGTTCTGCGGTTGCGGCAGGAGTATTTTTATCTATGTTTGCTAAATAAGTTACTTAGAATATTGATGGAAACAGAGTAGGAGTGAAATAAATGGCTAAACCGGTTAAAATTACGGAAACAGTGCTCAGAGATGCTCATCAGTCACTCATAGCGACAAGGATGACGACCGATACTATTTTGCCTATTGTAGGAAAAATGGACGAGGTCGGATATCATTCATTGGAGGCATGGGGCGGAGCTACATTTGATGCGTGCTTGAGATTTTTAAATGAGGATCCGTGGGAAAGACTCAGAAAAATCAAGGCAGTTGCTAAAAAGACACCTCTTCAGATGTTGTTTAGAGGGCAGAACATATTAGGCTACAAGCATTATGCGGATGACGTGGTTGAGTATTTTGTTCAAAAATCTATTGCCAATGGTATTGATATCTTAAGAATTTTCGACGCACTCAACGATGTCAGAAATCTAAAATGTGCCATTGATGCCTGCAAAAAAGAAAAAGGCCATGTACAGGCGACGGTTTGCTATACGATAAGTCCAGTTCATGATATAGAGAGCTTTGTTAAGATGGCAAAGGAACTTGAGGAAATGGGTGCGGATTCTATCTGCATAAAGGATATGGCAGGGTTGCTTTTGCCGTATACGGCGTATGACTTAGTAAAGGCGATGAAAGAAACCGTCAAGGTTCCGATCCAGCTTCATACGCACTATACCAGCGGCGTCGCTTCGATGACATACATAAAAGCTATCGAGGCGGGAGTGGACGTGGTGGACTGTGCAATATCGCCTCTTGCGCTCGGCACATCCCAGCCGCCGACAGAGCCGCTCGTTGCGTCTTTGCAGAGCACGCCTTATGACACAGGCTATGATCTTAATAAACTCACTGAAATTGCCGAGTATTTCAGACCGATTAGAGAAAAGTATATAGCAACGGGACTGCTTGATCCAAAAGTAATGGGCGTAGACGTAAATACACTGCTGTATCAGGTGCCCGGCGGTATGCTTTCAAACCTTGTATCTCAGCTGAAGCAGCAAGGCAAGGAAGACAAATACGAGGAGGTTTTAAAGGAAGTGCCTCGTGTTCGTGAGGACTTGGGATTTCCGCCGCTTGTTACCCCTTCAAGTCAGATTGTGGGTACTCAGGCCGTTCTCAACGTTATCATGGGTGAGAGATACAAAATGGTATCTAAGGAAACAAAGGGCATTGTGAAGGGCGAATACGGAAAGACACCTGTTGAAATAAAGCCTGAAATTATCAAAAAGATTATCGGCGACGAAGAAAGAATCACCTGCCGACCCGCTGATTTGATAGAACCTGAACTGGAAAAGCTTCGCAAGGAATGTGCGGACTATATGGAACAGGATGAGGACGTATTGTCTTATGCTCTGTTTGGACCTGTGGCTACAAAGTTCTTTGAATATAGACAGGCGCAAAAATATAAAATAGACCCCGATTTGGTAGATAGAAAAGAGATGACTCATCCCATATGAAAAAAGCCCTGCCGATTTACGGCAGGGCTTAAAATTTACAATAAAATCCTATGAAAAACTTTTTTTCCTTTTTGCACTATCATACCGTCACCCTCAAACATGGAAATGGTTACGGTCATATTCGGGTCGCAAATTTTTTCGCCGTTAACAGACAGACCATTTTGCTGAATCAATCTTCTCCCTTCCGTCTTTGAAGGAATAAGCTTAATGTTGACGAGCAGATCCAAAATGGGCATTCCGTCCACTTCATCAGAATTCACTGTTGATGTGGGCATATTCTCGCTTACGCTTCCGGCAGAGAATACCGCCTCTGAAGCCTCTTTTGCTTTCTTCGCTTCTTCTTCGCCGTGCACAAGCTTTGTAACCTCGTATGCCAGACGTTTTTTTGCCTGATTTAATTCCTGACCTTCCCACTTTGCCATTTCATTGATTTCATCCATTGGAACGAATGTAATAAGCTTGAGGCAATTAATAACATCGTCATCATGCACATTTATCCAATATTGATAAAACTCATATGGAGTTGTTTTCTTCGGATCAAGCCAAAGAGCGCCTTTTTGCGTTTTTCCCATTTTCTTTCCTTCGCTTGTTGTAAGCAGGGTAAAAGTCATGCCGTAAACCTGTTTTGCATCCTTTTTTCGTACCAGCTCAATCCCGCCTAATATGTTGCTCCACTGATCGTCGCCGCCAAGCTCGATTTTGCAGTTGTATTTGCGGCTTAGCATGAGAAAATCATAGCTTTGCATCAGCATATAATTAAATTCCAAAAATGATAGTCCTTTTTCTAGTCTGCTTTTGAAGCATTCCGCCGTGAGCATTTTGTTTACCGAAAAATGGGCGCCTATATCACGCAGAAAGTCGATATAGTTCAAATTCAAAAGCCAATCAGCATTATTGACCATGATCGCCCTGTCATTTGAAAAGTCAATTATACTTGATAATTGCTCCTTAAATCGCTCACAATTGTAATTGATGGTTTCCATAGTCATCATCTGCCGCATATCGGTTCTACCGCTCGGATCCCCAATTGCTCCCGTGCCGCCTCCGACTAAGGCTATGGGTTTATGTCCATGGTTTTGCATATGACGCATAACAACCATCTGTAAAAAATGCCCCACGTGCAGACTGTCCGCAGTCGGGTCAAATCCTATATAAAAGGTTACTTTTTCTTTTCCCAACAACTCTCTGATTTCATCTTCATGTGTAGTTTGCGCAATCAGCCCGCGCTCTTTTAAAACGTCAAAAACATTACTTTCCAACAAAATTTCCCCTTTGTACTGAATTTATATGATTAATTATAATCGTTTGCAGAGCAATTTGCAAGAATTTATATGCGCCCACAGGTTTTAGAAGTGAATATATGGCTTTTCAAAAGTAATTCTACCTATTTTCGCACTGCGAAGCTCATCAAAAAGCATATGCGCGGTACGCTCACAGTCAATTTCTCCGCCTGAAATCACAAAGCCGCGTTTTTTTCCTATATACTCTAAAATTTCATGTCCCTCCATGTTCTCTATATTTTCCAGCTTGTACCGAGCACACACTTCTTTTGCATAATTATCTCTCAGATATTCCAAAAGAGAATATGCCAAAAGCTCAATATTGATGATTTCATCCTTGATAGCACCCGTATATGCAAGTTTTGTCGCAGTGCTTTGATCCTCGAACTTTGTCGGCAGTATGCCGGGCGTATCCAAAAGCTCAAGTCCTCCCCTCAAACGTATCCATTGCTTGCCACGAGTTACACCAGGACGATCGCCTGTTTTTGTGCTTGCCTTTCCGACCAATCGGTTTATAAGCGTTGATTTTCCCACATTGGGTATTCCAACCATCATGATTTTAACGGTTCTTTTTAATCCTCTTTCCTTATCTTTGTCCAGCCTGTCTTGAATAAGAAATTTCGCCTCTTTAGCTATTTTATCTACTCCCATGCCGGTGGCACAGCTTACTGGCAGAATACGGATTCCCTGCTTTTCATACCATTTAAGCCACAATGCTGTTGTGTTTTCATCCGCCAAGTCGCATTTATTTAAAACCATCAATCTCGGCTTTTGTTTTATTATGTCGTCAAAATTAGGATTTCGCCCTGAAAACGGAATTCGCGCATCCAAAATTTCAACCACAACATCAATCATCTTTAAATTTTCTTCGATTAATCTGCGGGTTTTTGCCATATGACCCGGATACCAATGCAGCTGCTGCATAAAAACCTCCATTTTTGTATGTGTTAGTAAGTTATGTATCTCGGCGGGATATGCACAAAAGCAGCACCTCACGGTTGTTTGAGCTTATTTTTCAAATCTCTCCTTTAATTTTCTGCTTACTAAAGATAATCTAAATTTCCTCAAAGAGAACGCGAATTATTCCACTGTCGATTAGTTTTGCTTTTTTATTTTTCCAAAGATACAGTTCGCTCTCGCCAGTCTCCGTGCTGTAATTTTTCGTATATATAACTTGATTGCTGCTTCTGGGATAAAACAGACGTGCCACGTCGGAATCTATTTTTATGCTCCCGCTGTTCGGCTTTAGCACATTTTTATAAAATAAATTCCCACTGTCTTTTGCTCCGTTGTAATTTGCAATGTAAAATACAGCTTTTGCGTCTGCTGTCAATCTGTAATTTTTATCTTGAATATTTTCTGCGATAAGAGTTGTTTTTTTATTTGAGTAAAGGTATAAATTTTTATTGGCATCACCATTTGGCGAAGCAGTATAAACAAGTGTCTTTCCGGTTTTTGAAAATTCAAAATTCGACACATTCTGAGCAATCATCTCAGGCTCATTATTAGCAAATAAACCGAATTTTCTTATATATAAATTCCCAAGTCCGTTCTTTATATCACCTATATATGCAATGGTTTTAAAGTCATATGTGCATGATACGGAGGTATGGCTGTTGTCCGTTGCAGACAGAATCTTTACCGCATTTTGCCCCTTTAGCTTCAGATAGGTATCTGAAGTAAAGTCGCTGACTGAAAAATTCTTTGTGTAAATTATATTTTGATAATTAGCATCCCAATAAAGCGGCGTAAGTACGGCAGTGTCTACAACATTGGCGACTTTGCTTTTTGTGCTTGAGTAAAGCGTGCAACTTGACGATGATGTATTATCCGAGCAAAAAAATAGGTTGTCGGAAAGTGAGGAAGTATACACCATATTTTCCGGAACATTTTTAGATATTTCTTTTGACGTTCCGCCTCGCTTCCAATAGTGTAAATCATAATTGCCGGATGTGTTGGATTTTAAATACAACACACTCGAAAAACTTGATATATGAATTATCTTCGATACATCGGCATCTATTTTCTCGCGTGATCCGTTTATTTTCTGATAATATAAGTCCCCTTTTCCCGAAGAATCGGAAAACTCAATATATGCTATATTCTTATTGTCTTCGCTGAATCCGAATTCATTCAGGCACACATTGTCAGCTATTTTTTCTTTTTTGCCGTTTTTAGTGTAAATATAAAGGGTCCCCCAGTTTTTGTCTAAGATTGGCGATTCCATAAATAAAACATATTTACCATTTGCCGACACCTGCATATTGCCATATGCTCTGCTGGAAATAGGAATTTTGGTTTTTCCGTTGTAGCTTGCAAATAACGAGCCCGTACGTGTAACGTCGTCATAGCCCTCTAAAAAATACAAGCCCTCTCCGTTTTTAGACAATGAAACCTTAGGCTGCTGACCGCTTGATTCATTTGCAATAAGATAATCTGAAAGGACTGATGAAGGCTTGGAAACAGGCTTTACGCCCAACGCATTGTTTTTTACATATACAATGGGATGCTGAGATCGGTCAATTGGCATCTCGTATTTCGGATTAAATGTCCCGATATTAAAAACAAACATAATAAGGCACACAGCAAAAACGGCTATAAGCCCTCCGAATTTTCTAAAAAGGTGGCGTCTTTTTTTTGTAAGTGTATCTTGTGCAGAAAGCACGCTGCCGCAATTTACGCACACTTTATTTTCTGGAGGATTGTCCGTAGAGCATTTCTTACAAATCATCGTTTAGTACTCCTTATTTTATTGCCAGAATGTATAAGCCACATAATACCATTTTAATGGTCACGCTTTTATTTTACAATATTTGCGCTTAAACTTCAAGAATTATATTGGTTCATTATAAAATTAAATAATTTATAAATTCATATAAGTCCAGAAACATTAAATATCGCAAAAAATATTTTTTATCATGTGTAATTTCAATGAACGGCACAAACTGGAAAAACACCTCACAACACAGAAAATATAGCCATAATAAAAAAGTCCACACGAATATGAAATAAAAAAATCAAAAAAAGAGATCAAATTTTTCAGAACAAGACATAAAGAAATATTTGATGAATTATATCCATATATACAGATTTCAAAAGAACAAAAACAACAACATATCAATAATATTGAAAAAACATTGTAAATTGGCCCAACGAAAAATATTGCCACAGTGTTAAATTCGAGGCTACAAAAATAAAATCGTGTAAATGCGTTTAACAACCAAACTCTGAGCAATTCTACAAATTAACAAAAATCATAGCAAACCATAATACACAAAATTTTAAAATGTACAAAATAAAAAGACCGCCAAAGCACAATGCCCAAGCGGCTTTTTGGCTGCGGAACTAGGATTCGAACCCAGACAAAGTGAGTCAGAGTCACTCGTGCTACCCTTACACAATTCCGCAACGAATACACAACGCAGTTATTATAGCAAATGAATATATCAATGTCAATATTTTTTTGATTAAAAATTAGAATTTGAAAATTGCAAGTTTAATTGCCCACCATAAAATACCAGTTTTACATTAAGCAGCTATTTCATTAGCGGATTTATAACCAAAAATTTTGCGAGGGTAATTGTTTACCCAGTCTTCAATACGTTGAAGTTCTCTGTCGG
>JAOAAV010000034.1 GCA_026418715.1 Clostridia bacterium | reverse complement strand
CCGCTGACACACAGGGCTTAATCTATATATATGGGCGACAGTCATGCGACACCCGCAAACTTGAAAAATATACCATTGACCAAGGTAATGCACTCTTTGGTGGCCATGAAGCCTTGATTGTATTTGATGATGTTTTTGTTCCCTGGGACAGAGTTTTCATGTATAAAGAATATGATTTTGCAGGCCACCTGGTTGAGCGTTTTGCATCATATCATCGGCAAAGCTATGCATGCAAGGTTGGCGTGGGCGATGTGCTCATAGGTGCCACACAAACAATTGCTGAATACAATGGCATTGATAAAGCATCACATGTAAAAGATAAAATTATTGAGATGATACACCTGAATGAAACACTGTACTGCGGCTGCATAGCCTGTGCATCCGAAGGCAAGCGCGAAGAACCAGGTACTTACATGGTCAATACTCTGCTAGCCAATGTGCACAAGCAGAACATCACACGCTTTCCGTATGAGATAGCCAGGCTTGCTCAGGATATTGCCGGCGGTGCATTGGTAACACTCCCTTCAGCCGATGACCTCAATCACCCTGAAGCTGGCAAGTGGATTAAAAAATATTTCAAAGCAAAAAGCGATGTGCCTACCGAACATCGTATTCGCATGCTGCGCCTCATAGAAAATATCACCATGGGAACCGCAGCGGTAGGTTACTTAACCGAATCAATGCATGGTGCAGGTTCACCCCAGGCTCAGCGCATCATGATAGCTCGCGAGTCTAACGTTAAGGAAAAACAAAAAACAGCACTGCGACTGGCACAGATCATAGGTGCGGAAGAATAATGCATGTGGGGCTGCCATCAGGCAGCCCCACATACAACTTATTCATTAATAATTATCCCGTTCAAAAGCTTTTTAAAATCCTGTATCATCCTGTCGTCTTCTACTTTTCCGGCTTTGCCCAAAAATAATGTATACAGCTTTCTTACTTTTTCCGGTTTTTCCTGAATTTTTTTCACCACTGCTGCTATTTTTGTTGTATTGTCGCTTGTAAACGGCTTCATGGTATAGGGGTGCTCTGCATTAACGATGCTATCCCAGTAATTGAGATAATCCTTAGGAAGCCTTGTATCAGGAGCAACCCAGTTAACCAGTACAAAATAATTGTCTTTTTGGTATTCAGTAAGCATAACACGCCTGATGGCCCATTCTATGCCCGAAGCTTGTTTAATATACCCAAAATTAATACCCATCCGCACATCGTCACTAATAGCAATAATATCATTACCTGTATTGATTGAAAATGCACCTGTTCCAAACTGAAGCCCCTTTTGTGCTGCATAGTCAAATTTCACTCCATGTAACGCCTTTGGTAGCAGTTTATTGCCAGTTAAAAAGGCTTTCCAGTCTTTAAGCCTTCCATAGTATGATAGCTGTATATAATCCAAAAGCTTCAGTGCATCATATTTCCAGAATTCTATCTCTGATGTTTCGCATACAAATACTACTGCCGACATGCCCTCGGGCGTTGGAGTTGCACAGCTTATAATTGCCTCATCAGAATATTCCATTACCCATGTACACAGTCGCCATTTACGCCCATATTTATCAGTATGATATTCAACTGCTATTGGATCACCAAGTGACAGTATGCGTGTCTTTACATCACCAAAATCGCGTGTAATGCTCTGTCCTTCCAGAACAAGCCTCATGCCAACTTTAGGGTCATTGAGCATATCCTGCAGACTCACATCATCGGGACGTGAAATATCAATAAAAAGAAGACGTTTATCAGGATTTGCCATTCGGATTACGCCATTACCGTGTATCTTTGTTTCCTTATATTCAACATTTGATATGGTCCATCTATTGTTATCTTTGCTTAAGTAATTGACCTGTAAAAAGTAACTATCGGTAAAATCAAACAGAGGAATAAGCGACTCCTCACCTTCTGGGAACATTCCCTTGCCTTGGCCCTTCAGAAGTTCATCCATAGTTGCTATATAGAATTTTTTAAAGCGTTCATTGAACGTTTTTTTAATTTCTTTATATCCTTTAGGAAGCGATAGCTCATCGTCAAAATCCTTTACGATTGTCTTTTCTGGAAGCAGTGTAAAGCCAAAGTTCATCCGCACATGGAAAACACCACGATTGCCAGTTTTATTTACTTCACTCACCGGCAGCGAATAGGCAATATTATCCTTGCGCTGAATGACGACGCCAATCACATTTGCCTGTTCATCAATGAGAGGACCACCGCTGTTGCCAAAATTGACATCCGAGGAGCTTTTTAAAAGATTAAAACGGCCATCTTCAGGCTCAGGATACGTGCCTATAAGCTCTCCCTGGCGAATTACAATGCCCTCTCCGTATGCATTCCCCACTGCAAATACATTATCCCCAATGGTAAATGTCTCTTTAAGCTTTAGATATCGGCTGAATGTTTTATTTTTTACTGTAAAACGGATAAAATCCCTATGACTGTCAAAAGCCAGTATTTTATCAATTTCGTATACATTGCCCTGTGCATCGCGGATATAAAAATCCTTATAAATGAGCGAATCAGTTTTTAAATCCAAGACATGAAATGCAGTCAAAAGCTCAGTTGGGGAGATAGCAAATGCAGTTCCAATAGAAAAATATTTGTCGACGCGTATATTATAGGGAATCAGATGCCATGGAAGTTCCTTTTCATACGTTAAAGTGTCCTTCACAGGCTTGTTGACAACAACCTCAAAGCACGATTCATTCACCAAGCTTTTTAGCTCTTTTGACAGAGATTTTGTCTGAGTGGTATTTGTCCCGGTAGCACATGCCACAAATAAAGCTAACATCAATACAAGAATTTTTTTCATTGTTACCTCTGTGTTAATTTTTTCATTTATATAAAAGTCTGGGATTACCTGTTTATCTCAAAAATATAATGGCTGTCAAGTTAAATTATAATTATTATACAGATTTTTTATTTTAGACAAAACCGTCCACTATACTATGGCGTTTACAATACCATGGTTTCATATTTTTACCTATTAACCCAACATGCACTGTAGGTATTAAAGGCTTGACTGTTACATGACACATCTATATGGTAGTATCTAATATTAATTGTATAAACGGATACAAAAATGCCTCAAAAGATAACACAAAAACCTGTTGCCCTCATCCTGGCAGGTTTTGATAAACCTGACCGTAAAACTATGATTAAACGCAAAAAACAGATTATTGAAGCGTATGATGGCGACTCCATTTACATCGGCAAAAATAAATTTTTACAAACGTTAGCTGGAAAGCCAGTGATTCAGTATGTCCTGGATGCGGTATATCATGCTAAAAAAAGTGGTAAACCTCTCTATGAAAACATTTATGTATACAATGATATTCAGAATTTCACAGATGCTATCGACACCAAAAAATACAATAATCTTATTGTGTTACAGATGAAGCAGTCGGTAGGTGGGCATCTTAAAGATTTTTACTATAACTATATTGACTATGGGCAGCGGCTGGACATATTCTTTGGCGATACACCGCGCATAACTCCTGATGATGTTAGCTGGATCAACAAAGAATATGATGCAATTTTAGGAAAAGCACGTGATTATAGGGGGGCGATAGTTCATTTAATTTACAGCATTGTGGAGTATCAGGATGTTGCCCACGACAGCTGGCTTCCACACCGCCTTAAAACATTTAAGCGTGGTGAACATAAGGGAAAACATAAATATTTTGTTGGTTTCGATACCTTTGAAGGCCGTATTGGCAACTCAGCAGCCATTATCAAGCATCATTCACTGGATGCTATTGTTGATTATCAGATTATTGATTTTTTTTACAGTTTACGCAAGGCGCTATCGCCAAATATATTTTCCCGTATCATATACCATTTATGGAAAACTAAAAACTTTGATGTGATACGCCAAATAAAACAGCGCTGCCTGCAGGAAGAAAGATTCTATAACGCTGTCATTGATGTCATAGAGCGTGTATATAAAATTGATCTTTCAGAGTTTGGTGCATATATTTACCACATTAAAAAAAATGCTGCTCACTGGGAAAATGACATCGACGGACCAAAAGACCTGAAAGCTTTTAGGGCGCATATGGAAAAGTGATTGTAACTATCCTCTGCCGCTAATGCGGTGGGGGATACTATATAATGCTGGTGTAGGCAAGCAAGTATTTCAATGAGTTTATAGATTTGTCAAATAAATATGATATGAATAAACTACCACCTCAACTAGAAGAAAAATTATCAAAAACTGAAACGCTGTTTTTAAACTTACTGATATGCTCTTTGAATTAAAACTTTCCATGTACAAATCCAGAAATAAGGACTTGAACAAGCAATAAATAAAAAATTACACCATCCATTATAAATAGAAAACAAAATTCATGGAAAGAGAATCAATAAGATTTACACTATATTTATTCAACACTCAATTCTCATGGTGTTGATGTAAAAAAATACTCTTTTTTGTAGTTTATTTTGCAATAACCACTTTCTGGAAAGAATTCAGTATAACCTTTCCGTCACTTGCGCGTTTTGCGTGGATGTGGATGTAGTACAATCCCACACCTAATTTCTTATTTGCCTTATTTGTTCCGCTCCAGCCACCTTCTTTTATATTTTGTCCACCTTTGCGGAATGCATTATCCAGTAATTTTGCAACAGGCCTCCCCTTTATATCATACACAGTAATATCCACATACGCATCGTCGGTGAGGTAATATGCAGGGTAACAGGTGGGATTTTTTTCATCTATGACATTGTTTAAAATACGCGTGGGCCACGGTGTGAATTGAGTGGGGGTTGTAACATTAAAACTATATTCATTATCGTTTGGATCATTATCTGTTTCAGAATTGTGGTCTGTATAGTTCTCATTTACCTTTTTAGATTCAATAATAAACCTTATATTATTACCAATTGTCATTAAGGGATTAGTATCGGGT
>JAOAAV010000022.1 GCA_026418715.1 Clostridia bacterium | reverse complement strand
CTCCTGCATAATAGCCGCCAGCATCTTGTTGGAATGGATTGCCTCACTCCCGCCTCTTAAAATTACGGCATTGGATGTTTTAAGACATAACACCGCAGCATCTACGGTAACATTTGGGCGCGCTTCATAAATAATAGCAATCACACCCAGCGGTACCCTACGCTGACCTATGCTAAGACCGTTCGGACGCTTCCACATTTTAATGGTTTCACCGATTGGATCGTTAAGAGACACAATTTGGCGAACTCCTTCCGCCATATCCGCAATCCGCTTTCCGTCAAGCGCGAGCCTGTCTACCATGGAAGCTGACATACCACGCTCTTTTGCCGCACACACGTCAAGCTTATTCGCTTCTAAAATTTTATCCGTATTGCATATGAGAGCGTCTGCAATTGCTTCCAAAGCTTCGTTTTTTACAATCGTAGACAGATTTGCAAGCTTGTAGCTTGCATCTTTTGCAAGCTTTCCCTTTAAAATAAGCTCATTATTCATCATTTTCACCTCTGAAATTTTTTGATACGAACAAAGTACCAATCGGGTTTCCTTCTAATAGTTCGTAAAGCGCATTAAGATTAGCCCCATTTGCAATTACCATATGAATTCCTGCAGAAGTGGCTATTTCCGCCGCTGCAAGCTTTGTTATCATTCCTCCGGTTCCTCTGCTTGAGCCTGCTCCGCCTGCCGAATGTTTCACTTTATCTATATCGTAAACAATCCGAAGAAGGGTTGCGTCGGGGTTTGTCCGAGGATCTGAGTCATACAAACCGTCAATATCCGAAAAAAGCACCAATAAGTCCGCATCCACCAAATCCGCAACAACAGCCGATAAAGTATCGTTATCACCAATTTCAATTTCATCGGTTGAAACCGTATCGTTTTCGTTTACAACCGGAATTATACCCATCTCAAGAAGGGTTGCAAAGGTGTTTTGCGTATTGCGCTTTCTCCTTGGAATGGCTATATCGTCCTTTGTTAAAAGAATTTGGGCAACCGTATTATTATATTCGGAAAACAGCTTGTCATAAAGATACATAAGCTCGCATTGCCCCACTGCAGCGACAGCCTGCTTCTGACGTGTTTCCTGAGGCTTTTGTGAAAGACCTAGCTTGCCCATCGCTATTCCAATTGCTCCTGAGGACACTAATATGATTTCCTTTCCTCTGTTTCTAAGATCGGACAATATTCTCGCAAGCTGATCAATACGCTTTAAATTCATTTTACCCGTTTCATAGGTAAGGGTGGATGTTCCCACCTTCACCACAATTCTCTGAGCCGCACTGATATCTTGTAAAACATCGTTCATGGTATGATTCCTTTCAACACTATTCTGTAAAAAATCCAATTATGCTTCCAGCATTTTTATATAATGCTTTACAAGCTCCTCCAGAAGTTCGTCACGCTCCACCTTGACAATCATTCCTCTTGCGCCGTTATAACTCGTAATATAGGTGGGATCGCCAGAAAGAATATAGCCTACAATTTGGCTGATGGGATCATAGCCTTTTACCTTTAATGCTTCATATACATGGCTCATGATTTCCTTTACTTCCTGCTCTTTGTCAAAGCCTATGTTAAATTTCATTGTTTCGTTAAATTCCATGCTGCAATTCCTCCTTAGCGATCTTGTATACTCGTATCGTGTTAAAACAACATAAGAGACAAAACTAGCCCCATATTAACCGTAAAAATATTAGAAATGCACATAAATACACACCTCTTTCACATACTATAAGGATAGTTTAAAATGAAAAAATATGCAATAGAATTAATCAAAAATTAATATTTTTGTAACATATCACTTCTTGTACTCTTCAATGATAAACCTTGGTCTGCGCTTTGTTTCCTTGTATATCTTCCCGATGTACTCCCCTATGAGTCCGACAGACAAAAGCTGCACTCCACCCAAAAACCAAATTGAAACCATAAGTGACGACCAGCCCACGGATGCATTCCCAAAAAACTTTGAAAAAAGCACATATAAAGCTGCCAATATCGCCATAAAGGACACGCTCGCTCCTATTGCCGTAATTATTCGTATGGGTGTGATGCTAAACGATGTAATCCCGTCAAAGGCGAAAGAGAGCATCTTTTTTAGAGGATACTTGGATTGCCCCGCAAACCGCTCATTTCTTTCATAATACACATTGGCGGATTTATATCCCACAAGAGGAACCAAGCCCCTCAAGAATAAATTTACCTCAGAAAATTCCGAAAGGGCATTTAAAGCGCGTCTGCTCATAAGTCTGTAATCCGCATGATTAAATACCATCTTCACACCCATTGCCTGCATAAGCTTATAAAATGCGACTGCCGTTGTTCGTTTGAAAAAAGTGTCTGTATCACGCTTGCTGCGTACGCCATATACCACGTCACAGCCGTTTTGAAAGTTTTTAATAAATTCCGGGATTACATGAATATCGTCCTGCAAATCGGCATCAATGGATATTGCGCAGTCACACTCATCCTTTACCGTCATAAGCCCTGCCAAAAGCGCGTTTTGATGTCCCGCATTTTTGGCAAGCTTAATTCCTCCTATTTCAACATACTCATCGGAAAATCTGTCTATAATTTCCCAAGTTTTGTCTTTGCTGCCATCATCAACGAATATAATTCGGCTATCGTCATTTATAAGCTTTTGGGTTTTCATTTCGTCAAAAACCGACAAGAGCTGACGGCAGGTTTCCTCCAGAACCTCCTCTTCATTATAACAGGGTATCACAATGTAAGCGTTTACTGGTGACATTTGATTTCCTCCAATTTTGTTTCAATTATAAGAAATTATATATCATTTTTAACTGTGAAACAAGCATCAAATTTCTTGTTGATAAAATACCATTGAAAAATTTACTTAAGATGTAATGTTGCTATTTCTTTGTATTGTCAATTCATAACATATTATGATACAATTATACTCAATAAATATTTATTGGGGGTGTTTTTTGTGTGGACACGGTGTGAATTAAAAGCAAAAGCAAAGGAGGTTTTGAAATATTCCTATTGGATGTCATTTGTTGTATGCCTGCTGGTCGGGGTTGTGTCGGGCAGGGACGGAAGTTTGGGCAGAAGCATCTCTAAATTTGAAGGTTCAGCCACTCATTCAAATTTTGATGTGCATCATTTGGACACAATATTGCCATTTATGAATTTTGCCATAATTCTTGCCATTATTATTATAATTTCCCTGGCAATAGCCTTTGCTTTTTTTGTTTCAAACCCTATTATCGTTGGTTCAAAAAAGTTTTTTATTCAAGCGGCAAATCGAGATGTGCAGCTTAACTACATAGGATATGGCTTTAAAAGCAACTATATGAACGGTGTAAAAACCATGTTTGTTATGGATTTGTTAATTTTCCTTTGGTCGCTTCTTTTTGTAATTCCAGGAATTGTAAAAAGCTATTCTTATATGATGGTGCCGTATATTTTAGCTGAAAACCCAAACATAAGCCGGCAAAGAGCGTTTGAAATCAGCATACGGGCAACCGAAGGACACAAATGGAATATGTGGGTGCTTGATTTATCTTTTATAGGATGGTATGTTTTGGGAATTGCCGCTTGTTTTATAGGTGTTCTGTTCGTACGTCCTTATTATTACGCAACCCACACACAGCTTTATTTAAAACTTAGAAATAATGCTATTTTAAATGGCATAACAACAGAAAATGAGCTTTCTGGAATGTATTATTAATAAAAGATGCTGCGAAATAATTTCGCAGCATCTTTTATTATTGTCTGTATTTTAATTTGGACAGCAATTCATCCAGCAAAACGGTTTGTGCGGACAATTCCTCGCTTGCAGCGGCACTTTCCTCCGCAGTGGCGGCATTCGTCTGTGTTACCGCCGATATCTGCTCAATACCTGTATTTATTTGAGAAATAGCTTGCGACTGCTCATTTGTAGAAGATGATATTTCTCTTATAAAATCTATAATTTCCTGCGAGCCGTCGATAACATCCGCCAAGGAATTTGCCGTATCATCCGCAATTCTTTTACCATTTTGAACGGCTTTCATGGATGTTCCTATAAGTTGAGTGGTATTTTTTGAAGCCTCCCTGCTCTTTGCCGCAAGACTTCTGATTTCATTTGCAACAACTGAAAAACCCTTCCCTGCATTTCCCGCTCTTGCAGCCTCCACCGAAGCATTCAGCGCCAAGATGTTTGTCTGAAATGCAATATCTTCAATAGCCTTGTTTATATTTTTAATCTTATCCGATGTGTCATTTATTACATTAATAGCGTTAATAAGCCCTTTCATTTTATTCTTGCTTTTCTGCAATCTCTCACCTATCAGACTTGCTTTGCCGTTCGCACTTTCAGCACTTTCCGCTATAGTTCTAATCTTATGCGCAACATCCGAAATCGAGGCAGACAATTCCTGTATGGCACTTGCCTGTTCTGTTGCACCCTGCGAAAGGTTCACAGCCCCGTTTGAAACCTCGTTTGCACCGCTTGATATCTGATTTGCGGATGTTCCTATTTTAAGGAACATATCATTGAGCATATCTATAACGGTATTAAGAGATTGCTCGATTGACAGAAAATCGCCTATATACTCTTGTTTGAGCGATATTTCAAAATTCCCCTTTGACATCTCACCCACCACATCCGATATTTCTTGAATATACGATTTTATAATTTTCGTTGTTTGCCGCAGTTGGGTAGTCATTTCGCCAAGTTCATCGTCAGAATCTACTGAGATATCCACATTTAAATTCCCCTTGCCCAATTCAGCCACAAAGCCGACTATCTTACTTATGGGGCGAAGCGACCTTTTTAAAAGCAAAAATGATACAAATGCTAAAAGAATCAATCCTGCCAAAGCAATCATCACAGTATCCCAAACAATATGATATGCCGATTTCATAGCCTCACTTTTATTTACAACAAAAGCTCCGGACCAGTATGAATCAATTCCTTCCACTTTCAATGGAACATGAACCTTAAAAGCATCTTCATTGTTAATATGTTTCCCCTCAAAGAATTTTGTTTCATTTCTTGCCACAGTATTTAAAATATCTTCCGTTTTTATATTTTCTTCCGAAAAACTGCTTCCAAGCTTTGAATTATCCAGCGAATGTGCTATATAATTTCCTTCGCCGGACAGTATATAAGCATATCCTGAGG
>JAOAAV010000033.1 GCA_026418715.1 Clostridia bacterium | reverse complement strand
GAACTGTCCTGTGCGTTTCCAATGTACAGAAAGCAAAGTCTGTCAAAATGTCGTAACCCGGCATATTTGGGAACCTTACATGGAGCTTGCCGAAGATTACCGGCATACTCCTGAATATCGGGATATCTACAAACTAAGAAGCGAAACCATTGAGCGTGTTTTTGCGGATGTAAAAGAGAAACACGCCATGCGATACACTCAGCTACGTGGACTGCAAAGAGTAAAAATGCAGGTCACGCTTACTTTTGTGTGCATGAATTTAAAAAAGCTGGCAACATGGAAGCGAAGAAAGCGTATGCTGCCGCCGTCTTTACAACACTTTATAAATCAACTTGTCTATTTCCATCACTTGTTTCTTAGAAACAATCAAAAAGGTGTTCTACGCATTGCGTAAAACACCTTTTATCTACAGTCTGAATCGGCTCTATTTAGAGCCGATTCTTTTCAAAATTACCTATTATTCATCTTTGGGAATGATTATGAACAGGTCTGTAACTTCATCATTAACAACCTTAGCCAGAGCAAATACTGTATTAAAGCCCTTGCCATCATCCTTCGTATTGAGCCAATCAATATAATCATCATTGCTATATTCAAACTTAGCTGTCGAAGGAACGCTGGTCTTTATCACAGAACCTTTGCTGCCTGCAGATACTCTGTAACTTGAGCTGTTGTTATAGTCATACACATACACAGCCAAATCACTGTCATAAGTGTATTCCTTTGTTTGGTCAACATTCGTAACACGAGCATATGTTGTGCCACCCAAGTTCTGTGATGTCAACACTGTACCAATCGATACACCACTCGATGTCTTATCAACTACAGGACCAAATACCAACTCTACATCACTATCTCCAGACCATGGATTATTCTCAATCAAATCACTAAAGTCATAATTTCCAGCTGCATAGTTCACATACGAATCGTTGTTGTCAAAGATAACCTTAACTTCATCAATTTCTCCTGAAGCGTTTGTCTTATAGATAACAACATCGCCCTTTGTCAAATCATCTGCAATGCCTGTTTCACTCGTATAAAGCGTCTTAACATCAGTGCTTCCTGCTGTATACAAGTAAACCTTCTCGCAGTCCTCACCGCTGTCATTTGTTCCGGACACTACCTTGCTGATAACCGCAAATCTTGTATCCTCGTTATAGTCACCATAGCCGCTTGTGATTACAACAAAATTATAGGAACCATTATCCTTATCATAACCATAAGCTGTGTAAGAAGCTCCGTCTACCAAGTTTGATAATTTTACCACGCTGTAGCCTGTCTTCTCATCCGGATCCTTATTGATTATTACACTGCTATCAGAAACTTTCAAACCTGCAACCTTAGATACATCCTTATCAAAATCAGCCGTATTCACAGTGCCGGAAAGAACTGTTATCTTCTTAATCTCCCCTGAACTGTTTGTCGTGTAAGTGATAACTCTGTTTTGAACAGCTGAATTGCTGTAGTCAAGATCTTCAATCCAACTCCAGTTAGCCTTAGCATAATCATCGTCAATGACAAACGTCTTTGCAGAAGCTGTTGTATCATAAATAGTAAGCTTATACTGGTCATCATCACTGTTGTATACCGCTCTGTGAACGATTGCATACTTCACAGCCGAAGCAAGCTTCTCGTAATCTGCAATTCTTCCGAACGCATCAAGGCGGAGAGTATAAGATTCACCGATAGTCAAATCGTCTGCATCAACCAAACCACTCTTGTGATAAGTTCCATTGATATTTGCTCCGTCATCCTCATCAATTTCAGTAACTTTACCTTCAGCAACATCTCTCGAAACCAAGATGTCATAGAAAGTAGAATCTGCAAAGGAAGAAGCTGTTACATCATAAGCAATGTTTAAAACATCATCCTCCTTAAGGTCTGTGTAAGCAATACTAGAACCATTCAATGTGATCTTGTAAGACACATCTTCGTCTTCCATCGTAACATACGCCTTAAGATCAGACGATTGGTCGCTGAAATATACTTTCTTTGAAGAAACAGAATCAACAATCGCTGTGCCATAGTATGAAACGAAAACTGCATCATACTTGCCATCTGTCGAATTGCTGCTTCCTGTCGGTGTGTCAACAAACGTAACCTTTCCGGTTGTATTGTTCAACACATACTTAGACATTGAAGTTTCATTCGCAGTAACCTCAACACCATTTACGTAAAGTGTAAAATCATCCGACAAATAGTAACGGGTTGATTTTCCTGTCTTTTCGCTTGAAGCGTAGTACCAAATCTGACCCTTATCATTGCCTTGGAATATAGCTTCAAGAGCTGCATCTTCAGAACTGTATTGCTCATCATCATAAGCATCAGCCGGAACACTTACAGACTTGTTTTTAGCAGAAGCCACCAAACTCAAAATAGTAGCATCATCACTATCACTAACTTTAATCAATGCTCTTGAATATACATTCAAATAATCATCGGGATTGATACCGCTTGAAATGTTCATATCCTCTTTTATCCACGGATAATCATCTGAATTCTTCTTCTCAACCTTGTCACCGTTGTAGTTGTCAGCCTTTTCAATCTGATAGGTAACCTCATCAGTATCAAGGCTTCCGCCTGTTGTCTTGTTTGTAGCTGTTATACGACCCTCTACCTTATAAATGTTATGGTAATAGGTTAATACTGTTTCGTAATCCTTGTCGTCTTTACCGTTTAAAATCTCGTATGTCGGATCCGTAGGACTATAAGTTGTCATAGCCAAAAGCGGAACGTCAATTGCATTGTTGATAAGCACTGCAACAACCGATCTTGAAACCTGATCGTCAGCGTTAACACCTGTAACACCATTGGTGATACCCAAAGTCTTTGCTGTTGCGATGTAACCTGTCGGATACCCGCCGTTTGCAACTCCCCAGCTGCCATAACCGATAGCCGCAACAAGCATCTTTAAAATTTGTGCATATGTAACATTAGCTTCAGGAGCAAATGTTCCATCTCCCATACCGTTGATAAACGCACCTGAACCGCTTGAAGCTACGTTGATATAGCCCGAAGCCCAGTGATCAGCTGCAACATCCTTAAAGTTTGTTACGCCCTTTGAACTTACTGCCGCAGATTCCTGAGCCATTGCTCTTACAACCATAGCAGCAACTTCAGCTCTTGTAATTTTATTGTCAGGGTTAAATTTGCCTTTGTCATCACCCTGAACAATGCCGATAGCAGTAAGATTTGCAACTGCTTCTGCATAGCTTGCATCTGCCGGAACGTCGCTGAAGGAAGCAGCCATAGCCATGGAGCCTACGGAGCTCAGCGCGAGAGCAAACGCAATAACAGATGAAATTACTCTTTTGAGATGTTTCTTCATACTCTCAAATCCTCCCTAATTAATTTCTTCTTGAAAGGGTTTTCTGCAAAATTCAATTGAGACCCTCTCCGCTCAATCAAACCCAAGACTATTAAAGACTTCTTATGTCTTTAACCACGCACTGATTATATCACGATGACGCAACATAAGTCAATGCTGTTGCCGCAGTTGTAACGAAACTGTAAAAAACCTGTTACATAAACGCTTTACCGGTAATATATACACCGCAAAGCCATCCCGCAGCCGCTTTGAGATGTCTTTTTAAGTATGCCAAGACATGCTACACACAATTTTACTCGCCTAAAATGAATCTGTCAATAGTTTTTAAAAAAAGACACAGCAAATTCACATATAAAAATTTCCATCACAGCCTGAAAGACGGACACTGCTAATGCATTTTCCCTAGAGCCTTTTTCGCAAGCATATCCGCCATATCGTTATATCTGTCCCCCGAATGTCCTTTTACCTTGACAAAATTTATGTTTACGCTTTTTTTTGCCTCCTCATAAAATTCGGCATATTTTTTTGTTCCATCTTTGTTTGTTTTCCAGTCGCCCGTACACCATTTTGCAATCCCCTCATAATCATGATAAATATCCAGACTCTTTATACCATTCTCTATGCAAAAGCGCATCGCAGCCTCCGCACCTTTGATTTCCCCCGCAACATTGCGCATCTTAGACAGTTTTTCGTCAAAAAACGAATCACAAAGCCGATATTCCTTCCCATTCCAAAAAACAACCGCTCCATAGGAAAATCTTTTATCCTTATGACTATAGCTCCCATCTACATATGCCACGGCCTCCGCTTTCACTGATGGCTGTTTTATCTTTAAATAAGCTATTGCCTCATCCTTCGACAAAAAGCTTTTGTAAACCGCACCCGGATATGCGCTTACCTGCGCCTTGCATTCCTCCCACGTTTCGTAAATGCCTGTATTGCGGCCGTTTTTTACGGCATAAAACTTTTTCGGCATAGACTCTCTCCCTATCTTATCGTTAAAATAAAATCCTTGTCCGCCTTGTCCACTCTATTCGAATCCCTTATTTTCCTGACGGTCATACGAAACACCTCATCACTTATTTTTGTTTCTTTGAGAAATGAAAGTGTTTTTTCTCTGTATTTTGCAAAAGCCGTAGCAATAAGCCATGCCTGCATCATCTGCACATAATAAAAATCGCTGTCCACGCTCTCGACAATATCCAAAACCTCGTCAATGTACTCATCATCCAGATAAAATTCCAATAGACAACCGATTCCAAACCGAACCACCCACGGATTTTCGTGAAAAATGAATACATTCTTATCCTTCCAAAATTCTTTTTTGTATTTTTTTATTTGTTTAAACGAAACTGTGTCGCAAATTGCCCAATTATAAATTTTATCCGCAAATTTCTTCATATATTCAAGCATTTTGGGATATTCGCACTTTGCCTGAGCCATAACCAAACCCTCTATTACAATTTCCTCGTGAAAATCACCTTTAGGAACTATCAAGAATTCAGCATAATTGCCCTTCGTTATTTCTTTTGCAATTTTTCTCATTACAGGAACTCGTAAGCCCCACATATTCGGAGTGTTCGGGGTAAGTTTTTGGCTGAAATCCCTGTAAACATCTTCCGCAAGTGACTTCAGATATAGAATAAACTCCTCATAAGCTTCATTTGTCCATGTGCTTGAAATCAGATTCATACATACACACTTCCTTCAATAAAAAATGATTTTAAAAATCCCGATATGTCTTCACATATCGGGAAAATACTATCTTTGCACTCTTCCTGAACCGTCGCCCTTTGCAAGCGTTTTTACCTCGTCTACACTTACAAGATTGAAGTCCCCTTCAATCGTATGCTTGAGACATGATGCGGCAACCGCAAATTCAATGGCTTCCTGATTTGAATAATCCGAAAGAATAGCATAAATCAAACCGCCGCCAAAGCTGTCACCGCCGCCTACACGGTCGATAATCGTCATGTTATATTTCTTTGACTTGAAAAACTCCTTACTGTCTGCATCGTACAAAAGCGCTGCCCAATTGTTTACGGATGCGGAAATGCTCTCACGAAGAGTAATCGCAACCTTCTTAAACCCAAAACGATCCACCAATTGACGGCAAACATCCTTGTAGCCCTCATCCGAAAGCTCGCCTCCGGTAACATCTGTGTCCTTTGCCTTGATTCCGAATACCTTTTCAGCATCCTCCTCGTTTGCTATCGCAAGATCCACATACTTCATCAACTCTGACATCACCTTATTCGCCTTTTCGCTTGACCAGAGCTTTTTGCGGAAATTCAAGTCGCAGCTTACACTTACACCAGCCGCCTTTGCCGCCTTGCATGCTTCAAGCGAAAGAACTGCTGCCTCGTCTGAAATGGCAGGAGTAATTCCGGTAAAATGGAACCAATCCGCACCATCGAATATTTTAGCCCAGTCAAAATCGGAAGAAGTTGCTGTAGCAATGGATGAATGAGCCCTGTCGTATACAACGTTTGATGCACGCTGAGAAGCGCCCTTCTCACAAAAATAAATGCCAAGTCTTTCTCCGCCCCGTGCGATATAGTCAGTTTTCACATTATGCTTTCTAAGCTCCGCCAGACAAGCATCTCCGATAGGATTTTTCGGCAACTTTGTAACAAAGTAGGCATCCAAACCATAATTTGCAGCAGAAACAGCAACGTTTGCTTCGCCGCCTCCGAATGTAGCTTCAAAGCTTTGAGCCTGAATATATCTTTGGAAATTAGGTGTTTGAAGCCTTAACATAATTTCGCCGAAAGTAACAACTTTTTTTGCCATCTTTTTATATTCTCCTTTTTGTCTATAATTTTATTCAAGAGTTTTTATTGCCCTCTTGCTTCTTTAATCTTTGCAACGAATTCCTTTGCCGTTTCGGTAATCTTAGCATAATCGCCTGTCTTCGCTCCAGCTGTCAGTGAGCTTCCCGCGCCTACCGCTACGGCGCCGGCTTTAATCCACTTGTCCACATTTGAAATGTCCACGCCGCCCGTAGGCATCATCTTCGCTTGCGGCAGGGGACCTTTGATGTCCTTTATAATATTGGGACCGAACAAATCTCCAGGGAATATCTTAACGATATCCACTCCCGCCTCCATAGCCGTGAGAACCTCCGTAATAGTCATACAGCCCGGCATATATGGAACTCTGTAACGGTTGCAAAGCTTTGCCGCTTCCAAATTAAAGCCGGGGCTAACCACATAATTCGCACCCGACAAAATAGCAATTCTTGCAGTTTCGCTATCTAAAACGGTTCCCGCTCCAAGCATAATTTCACCTGGTTTATATTTGGATGCCAAAGCCTCAATCACCTTATGTGCACCAGGGACAGTGAAAGTAAGCTCAATGGAAGGGCAGCCCCCCTCCAAGCACGCATCAGTGATTTTAAACGCTTCATCCGCCGTATTTGCACGCACTACCGCAACAAGACCAGCATCTGTAATCTTTTTTAATACCTGTTCTTTTTCCATAGATATATATTCCTCCTAAAAATTCTTTACAATCCCAAACCTTGCTGTCCATTCAGCAGGCACTTTCAAAACAATACCCGCAGTATATACCATTGCCAGATATTCTATCATAAAATTTTATGACATGCAATCATTGATGAAAATTTAACACGAAAATTTTGTAAAAGCGAAGTTGCAAAACACATCTCATAATCCTAGCAAAAACTTGAAATTTGGATGCGGTATGACAGCTTTTAAAGCACTGCGGCATAACGCAAGGGTTGGGAGAAGTCATCATAAAAAGGATGTTCTCAGATTTTGTTTGAATTCTCTTGAATAATCAAATACTCAATGTTATAATGTTAGCAAATTGAAATTTTGAAATGTCGGAGGATTTTTTATGCAGATTCGCATTGCCTCAGCGTCTGATACATATCAGGTTAAAACTATTTGGAAATATTGTTTTGGGTACACTGATTCATTTTTAGCATGGAATTTTGAAAGAAACTACCTCCCGCAGAATATGCTGGTCGGCGAAGAAAATGGAAAGATTTTTTCGAGTGCTTATATTACGCCATATTCATTGATGCTGAACAATACGCAGGTTCAAGCAGGATATTTATGTGGACTTGCGACTGCAATAGATAAGCGAGGACAAGGGTATATGCGCCAAACGCTTGAAAAAAGCATTGATTATATGCGTCAAAGAGAACAGGTTTTAAGCTTTTTGGTTCCGTTTAATTATAAAGTTTTTGAAAAATACGGCTGGCGCACGGCGTATGGCTACAAGCAGTATAATATACGCATGAACGATATCCCCGCATATTCGATCAAAGGCAGCATAGATCTTGTAGGTTTGTCTGAAGGCACGGCAAGTATGCTCTCTTTTGTGTATGAGCAGTTTGTATCGGATAAAAACGGATATACAATAAGAAATATTGAACAGTGGAAACTGATTTTGGAGGACTTGATCGGCAATTTCGGTGGGTATGCCGCACTTCTTTGCGATAACGAAGGGAAGCCTTCCGGATATGTCCTCTATTTGTTAAACGGCAAAACCATGAGTATTTATGAGCTTGCATATACAAATCGTAAAAGCTACGAATCTCTGATGGCATATGTTAAAAAGCATTCTTCTCAGGCAGATACGGTATCAATTAAAGCGCCCGCAAATGATTTGGGATTCGTTGATTTTTGTGACAACCGTACTGCGGTAACGCTTTGTCCGTTTGCCATGGCAAGAATTACTGATGTGAAAAAAGCACTTGAAATAGCTGCAAAAGATTTTCTAGGCGGTGTGAGTTTGCAGATAATCGACCGCTTTTTTGAAGGAAATAACGGGGTTTTTTCAGTTTTGCAGGGAGAAGTCGCCCGTGTGGACACGCCGCCTGACGTAATTACCGATATCGGCACGCTTACGCAGCTTTTTACCGGCTACCTTTCGATAAGCGAAGCGCAAAGACTGAACCTTCTCGGAGGAAATGCAAAGCAGATGGAGGGTTTGTTTAAAAAGAAGGATAATTTTATAAATATGCTCATACTTTAAGAGGAGGAAAATATGATTTATCTGTTGCTTGCAGACGGTTTTGAAGAAACCGAGGCTATTGTGCCCCTTGATATTATGCGCAGGGCAAAGCTTGATGTTTTGACTGTTGGAGTTTATGGCAAAAGGGTGACAGGCTCTCACAACATAACAATTGAAGCTGATATTACAATTAAAGATGTCTTCTTGAAGGATATGCAGATGTTGATTTTGCCAGGCGGCCCCGGACATGAGCTTTTGGATAAAAGCGCCGATGTTCAGGCTCTGATTGACTACGCCTCAAAACGTAAAATCTATATTGCGGCAATTTGTGCATCTCCGTCTGTTTTGGGCAAAAAGGGTCTTTTAAAAGATAAGAAAGCAACTTGTTTCCCCGGCTATGAAGCCTTTTTGCAAGGCGCACACATTGTACCCGACAAGGTTGTTTTTGACACCGGTGTAATAACGGCCTGCGGAGCAGGAGCGGCAAGCGATTTTGGCTTTAAAATTGTCGAGGTGCTAAAAGGAAAGGAACTTGCGGAGAGCGTGAAGAAACAAATGCTTTATTGAGGAATGTATGAAAGAAAAACAACGGGCATTTATGCGTAAAGTAAGAGATAAAATGTCAGAAGATGAGGTTGTGCAAAAAAGCAGGAAAATCCGTGAGATACTGTTTTGCACATCCTTTTATAAAAATGCGGATACTATTATGACATATCTGTCCGCAAAAAATGAGCCCGATACACTGGAAATTGTCAAAGTGGCAACCCAAAGCGGGAAAAAAATCGTTGTACCGATTGCTGATATGAAAACAAACAATATGCGATTGAGCTACTTACCAACTCTTGATGGGCTTTGTAGGAACAGCTTTGGCATATTAGAGCCTCGCGGGGATTTCTTTGTGCCATGCGATGTGCAAAATGTGGATTTGATTTTAGTTCCGGGACTGGCTTTCGATGAAAAAGGCGGAAGAATTGGCTATGGAAAAGGTTTTTATGACAGATTTTTGACAAAAACAAAGGCGGTTTTTGTAGCGCTTTGCTATGATTTTCAAGTGATTGAAAAGGTTGCGGCAGAGGCGCATGATGTGTTCATGGATTTTATTTTAACGGAAAGCAGGTTAATTGACTGTGGTAAAAAGTAGGGCGTTTCAAGACGGATGGTGGCTGATGCTGATTACGATTGTCTGCATGATTGGCTCATCCGCACTTTGTGAGTTGTTTTTGAAAAATAAGCTGGGAACATATGCTATTATGATAATTGGGGAATTGTCTCTTGTGATTCCTTTTATAATTGGTCTTTTCATGATGAAAAAGCATAAAAACGATAACTGTCCCGCCAAAATATCGCTTGGCATTTCCGGTTTCCCTCCGGAATTTATTCCGTTTTTGCTGCTTTTGCCCATATGTGCGCAGTATTTTTCGACTTATGTCACTCTGCCCATAAGTTTGATTATGCAGATTCTTTTCGGAGTGCAAGATCAGACGGAGCTAGTTCCGATTCCAAACGGATGGCTTCAAATGACTCAGGCAATACTTGTGCTTTGCGTGCTCGCTCCCATTTTTGAAGAATTTCTTTGCCGAGGCGTTTTGATGACGCTGTTTCGGAGGTATGGCTTTGTTGTCGAACTGATTGGCAGCTCTGCGGCATTTGCTCTGCTGCATTTTGATATGCAAAGCTTTATTCCCCTATTTTTTGTAGGACTTTTATTAGGTTTTATACGCCGCAGTACGGGTTCGATATTTGCATCCATGCTTGTGCATGGAGCAAATAATGCGTTCAGCTTTGCAATGACGCTGTTGACAAATAAAAATGCACTGCCGGATAATATTTTGCTGACAATTGTACTTGGCTGCGCGGCGGTCTTTCCTATTTTGTTTATTTCCTTTTTAAGAGGGTGCGACAAATATTTTGACTGGAGAAAAGATATATATTGCAAAGGTGACTCCATTTCCGGCGCTTCAGCAGCTCTTGTGATATGTGTTTTAGCGTTTGGCACAATAAATGCCTTGACCATTGCAGACAGAATAAAATCAGGAGCGCTGATAGATGATTTTAAAAACTTCAATTCCGCAATGGAATGTATATCACTTTTCATAAGAAATATAATATGAATGTATAAACTCGTAAATAGAAAAATTATTGATGTTGTTTTGTATACATAGGAGAACATTATGCTGTTTGACTCTCACGCACATTACGAAGATGATCGCTTTTTAGAAGATCTTGACAGTGTATTGTCGGCTATGCCGGCTCATAACATAGGATATATTATGGACGCCTGCACGGAAATTTCCGATATAGATAAAATTTTATGCTTGGCTGACAAATATCCATTTTTGTACGCCTCTGTCGGCATACATCCTCATAGTGTAAAAGACATTCAGGAGAAGGATTTGGATATTCTAAAAAAAGCGGCAACGCATCCTAAAGTAAAAGCGGTTGGAGAAATAGGTCTTGATTATTATTATGACAACTCGCCCCGCGACTTGCAAAAAAAATGGTTTGCCTGTCAGATGGATTTGGCAAATGAACTTCGTCTTCCCGTTATCATACACGACAGAGACGCCCACAAGGATACGATGGACATCTTAAAGGCTCATCATGCAGAAAATGTGGGAGGTGTTTTGCATTGCTTTGCCGGAAGCAGAGAAATGGCAAAAGAAGTTTTAAATTTGGGAATGTACATTGCCTTCGGAGGTACGCTTACCTTTAAAAATTCTATCCGCCCCATAGAAGTTGCCAAATACGTCCCGCTTGATTGTATTTTGCTTGAAACGGACGCACCCTATCTTGCTCCCGAACCTAACAGAGGAAAGAGAAACAGTTCACTGTTCCTTCATTTCATAGCTCAAAAGCTTGCCCAGATAAAAGGAATAGATGTTGCGGAAGTAGAGAAGGCGACGTGCGAAAATGCAAAAAGATGTTTTGGAATTGAGGAATAAATGCTATGGCAGCAATAACAATCACATATCCCATAGGAAATAAACTTTATGTCAACGTAACAAACCGCTGCACCAACCGCTGCAAATTTTGTATCCGCTATACCCCGTCAGGTATCGGCAATGCAGATTTATGGCTTATTCGAGAACCAACGGTTCAAGAGATCATTTCCGATATACTCAAAGCTGATTTAAAAAAATACAATGAGCTTGTGTTTTGCGGATATGGAGAGCCATTGATACGGTTTGATGATGTGATGGCGGTATGCAGAGCGATAAAAAAAGAAAGTGATATTAAAATTCGTATAAATACAAACGGTCATGCAAACCGCATCGCCGGAAGAGATGTCACTCCTGAAATGAATGGGCTGGTGGATGTGGTTTCCATCAGTCTGAATGCAAAAAACGCCAAAGAATATCAGGACATTTGCGTTTGTGAATTCGGCGAGGATGGTTTTTTCGAGATGCTGGATTTTGCAAAGAAAGCAAAAAAATATGTTCCCGAAGTCATTTTAAGCGTGGTTGATGTTCTTTCAAAGAAAGATATTGAAGAATGTGCCAAAATTGCCGAAGATGTGGGAGTAGACTTTAGAGTAAGAGCATTTTCAGAATAATCGATAAAAACAAGAGAGGTAGTTTATGGACATAAAGTCAAATGAGCAAAGATCGGAAAGAGTTATTCTTGCAGGCGTTCATACAGGTCGGCTTGACAAGCTTGCCGATACAACCGATGAATCGATGCACGAGCTTGAAGAACTTGCGAAAACGGCAGGCGCAGAGGTGATTTTGCACGTTGTTCAAAACAAATCCGAGCTTGACCCTGCAACGTATATGGGCGAGGGGAAGCTTGCTGAGATAAAGCTTGCAATTTCCGATTTTAAAGCGGATGCCGTAATATTTGATGATGAACTGTCTCCCGTACAAATACGAAATATTTCTGATTTCCTTGAGGTCAAAGTGCTTGACAGATCCATGCTGATACTTGATATCTTTGCCATGCGGGCAAAAAGCGGGGAAGGAAAGTTGCAGGTGGAGCTTGCCCAATTAAAATACCGCCTTCCCCGCCTTCGCGGACTGGGTACTTCACTGTCAAGAACGGGAGCCGGCATAGGGACACGAGGCCCAGGTGAAACAAAGCTTGAATCGGATAGACGACACATAAGAAGCAGAATTTCAGCATTGGAAGAAGAAATCAGGGAGCTTAAAAAGCACCGTGATCTCATTCGCGCAAGACGAAAAAAAGACGGCGTTGTCACAGCGGCATTGGTAGGTTACACAAATGCGGGAAAATCCACACTTTTAAACACTCTTACGGATTCAAACGTACTTGCGGAAAACAAGCTGTTTGCAACACTTGATCCGACGTCAAGAGCAATTACTCTTGAGGATAATAGAAAAATACTTTTAGTGGATACGGTCGGTTTTATACGCAAGCTTCCCCATCACCTAGTGCAAGCGTTTAAATCTACTCTTGAGGAGGCCGTAGTAGCGGACATTTTGCTTCATGTAATTGATGAGGCAAACCCCGAAAGAGATAATCAGATTAAAGTTGTTGATTCCGTCCTCTCCGATATAGGTGCAACAGGCAAACCAGTGATTGCCGTTTTTAATAAATGTGACAAATTGGATTCGGAAGCTTTTTATCATTCCGATATCCCCGAATATGCGGCAAGTCTTCACATCTCCGCAAAACGGAAAATAGGTATAAACAAGCTTCTTGAAACGATTGCAGATGTTGCGCCGGGTAAGAAGAAAGAGATTTTAGTGTGTCTGCCATATTCTGAAGGAAGCATGGTCAACTATCTGCATGAAACACAGATGGTTTTATCGGAAGAATATGTTCAGGAGGGGACGAAAATTCGCCTTCTTGCGGACAGAGAAGGCTATGAAAAACTCAGACAATATGTAATAGAGGGTGATTGATATATCCTTAAAAACGAGTTATAAAACGGTTTCACGTTTGGGAGAGGCTGTTTTGACCGAAAAAAAATCAAAATTTATAGCAACAGCAAAGCCTGTTTCAAATGAGGATGAGGCAATAGACTTTATCAATGAAGTCCGTGCAAAGTATCCCGATGCGTCGCATAACGTGTACGCATACGTGATTGATGAATACAATATTTATCGATATTCTGACGATGGAGAACCTCAAGGTACCGCAGGAATTCCCGTTTTGGACGTTATTAGAAAAGAAGGACTTGTAGATACGGCAGTTGTTGTTACAAGATATTTCGGCGGAACACTGCTTGGCACTGGTGGACTTGTCAGAGCATATGGAGCCAGCGCAAAGCTTGGCATTGACGACGCTAAAATTGTAACAAGAACTCTTTGCGATGTAGTTTCCGTAAATGTAGACTATTCGCTGGTAGGAACGCTTCAGTACAAGATAGCCAACGACAACCTTATGCTTGAGAATACAAAATACGACAGCGATGTGACGTTTTTTATCTGCTGCAGACAAGAAGAAACGGATAGGTTCATTGAAGATGTGCGAGATATCACAAATGCAAGGGCGATTTGCAAACTCATAGAGAAAAGATATATTGATATCGCATAATCGGCAAAAATTTCCTCGCCGCATTTGACGCATACAACGATGCGAATTTTTCATTTTGAAAGGAATGATTACATGAAAAGAATATTTCTTTTGATTGCGCTTTTTATTACAATCGGTCTGTCGGCATGCACAGAAAAAACAGAGCCGGTTTCATTTCCCGTTGTGCCTTCCGAAACACCTGCCCTGATACAAAAAAATATAGAACCAGCCGCAACAAGTGCCGTTTCCGATGGCTGGACGCAAGTAAGCACTTATTCCTGCGATATTGATGAAGACGGTCAGGATGAAATAATAAGTCTTTATACCTCTGCGGGAAAAGACAAAAAAGGAAAAATACTATGGGACGACGGACAAAACTGGGTTCTTGAGATGCATGACGGCAATGAATATTACACATTGTTTTCCGGTTATGTTCAGCTTGGCAATTTGTACTTTGAGGTTTCCGATTACTATAAAGACAGTGGCACAACGCCTGTAGTTACATTGATAGAGTCCGAAAGTGCAAATTTTAAAGTTATAAATTATATGTATGACGTCAAAGAAAAGCATTATACACAAAAGATTGTATTTGACTCTGCTTCTGACGCTTCGGGCGGAATAAACAGAAAATTTTCGTCAATACCTGTCATTGAATGATTTGAGGAGGGAATATAGATGTCAATTACACTTACAAAAGAGAATTTTGAAGCCGAAGTTGTAAAATCAGAACTTCCCGTACTTATAGATTATTGGGCGGCTTGGTGCGGTCCGTGCAAAATGATTGCACCGATTATCGATACGCTTGCGGATGAATATAACGGAAGGGTGAAGATAGGGAAAGTAAACGTGGACGAGCAGGGAGAACTCGCAGCGTCAGCCGGCATAGTGTCCATTCCAACTTTGGTTCTCGTTAAAGATGGCAAGGTTCTTGAGAAAACTGTGGGAGTAAAAGGCAAGGACGAGCTTATCGAGCTTTTAGACAAACATATATGAATATGAAGGAAAGAATACGTGAAATAGCGGTAAATGTAGGGATTTCGCAAATAGGGACAGTTAAGGCCGAGGTTTTTTATGACCTCGGCACTCTTTTAGAGAGAAAAGGGAAAATTCCGATGACTTCCTCCAATATAGAGTCCCGCATCAATCCGTTTTTGCTTATGCCAGAGGCAAAATCAATAATCGTATGCCTATTTCCCTATCATGCGAAAACACAAAGAGGCAATATATCAAAATATGCACAGGGTATGGATTATCATGGTGTGGTAAAAGACAAACTTTCGCATATCATTGACTTTTTAAATGAAAACGACTTCCTTGCAAAAGCTTTTTGCGACAATGCAAATCTCAATGAACGCTACCTTGCCTATAAAGCGGGTCTTGGCTTTTACGGGAAAAACGGATTCTTGATAAATCCCATTTACGGTACCTACACCTTTATTGGCTATATACTTACCGACTGCAATCTTGAGACTGACAAACCGCTTTCTCTTTCTTGTGCAGATTGCTTGAAATGTATAAAAGCTTGCCCCGGCGGTGCGCTTGATAAAAATTTTGGTTTTCACGCTGAAAAGTGTGTTTCCTACATTACACAGAAAAAAGGTATGCTCTCAGATGAAGAAACAAGGCTTTTGAAAGAAAGCGGCTATGTGTGGGGTTGTGACATATGTCAGGACGTTTGTCCGCATAATAAGCAAATTTTGTGTACGGAAATTGATGAATTTCGAAGCAATTTAATTCAAAACCTGACATTAGACAAAGAAACCTCAAATAGGGATTTTAAAAAAATGTATTCCCATAGAGCATTTGCTTGGCGCGGGAAGAGCACTCTTTTGAGAAATTTGGACATTATGAACGAAAATGATAAAAAACATTGAAATATAAATAGGCATTATTTTTTCACAAAGATATTGAATTTTTATTCATTAAAACGTATAATTATGAATATCAACACTGACGCGGAGGAGGAAGAGTTATGCTTGAACATATCAAGACCTTGGATAAACAGTACTATATGAATACCTTTGGGAACAGGCTTGACGTTTGCTTTGAAAAAGGCGATGGAATGAGGCTTTTTTCAACGGAAGGCAAGGTCTTCTACGATTTTTTGGGCGGGATTGCCGTAAATGCTCTTGGTCACTCGCATCCGAAATTCATACAAGCTCTAAAAAATCAGCTTGACAAACTTATTCACACTTCAAATCTTTACTATATAGAAAATCAAGCAAAGCTTGCACAGAGAATTGTCGAAAACTCTTGTGCGGATAAAGTTTTTTTTGCAAATACGGGAGCTGAGGCAAACGAGGGAGCCTTTAAGCTTGCAAAAATATATTTTCACAAAAAAGGTCAGGAAAAATACGAAATAATCACACTTGATAAATCTTTTCACGGAAGAACATTAGCAGCGGTTGCGGCAACAGGGCAGGAAAAATACCAAAAGCCTTATAAACCTCTTACACCTGGCTTCAAGCAGGTTCCACCCAATGATTTTGGCGCAGTTGAGGCCGCACTAACAGATAAAACGGCCGCCATTATGATAGAATTGGTACAGGGCGAAAGCGGAGTTCACCCTATGGATAAAGAATATGTGCAAAAGCTCCGCAAACTCTGTGATGAAAAAGAAATTATTTTAATTTTTGACGAAGTACAAACAGGAATGGGGCGCTCGGGCAAGCTTTTTTGCTATGAAAACTATGGCACGGAACCTGATATTTTCACGCTTGCAAAGGCTCTTGGCGGAGGAATTCCTATTGGCGCTGTTTGTGCAAAGGACTTTGTGGCAAAAGCTTTCGAACCAGGAGATCACGGCACAACCTTTGGCGGAAATCCATTTGCTACGGCGGCGGGGCTGGCTGTATTTGATATTTTCGAAGAAGAAAATATCCTTGATAATGTGAAGCATATGAGTGAATATTTCATGAAAGAACTGTCTAAATTAATGCATAAATATGCAAACAAAGTATTGAATTTGAGAAACGCTGGGCTTTTAATAGGCATAGAACTAAAACCTGACATTTCAAAAACGATCTTTTCATCCATGTTCGAAAAAGGCTTCTTAACCAGTCTTTGCGGAACAACTATGCGCCTCGCCCCGCCGCTTATCGTAACCAAAGCGGAGATTGATTTGTTTGTTAATGCATTGGATATGAGTTTGATGGAGGAATGATTATGAAAGATTTTTTAAGCTTGCACGACTGCACCAAGGAAGAAATTACGGGACTAATTAAGCTCGCAATCAAGCTAAAGGCAGAGCAAAAAAACGGTGTACCTCATCCCATCCTAAAAGGTAAAACCTTAGGAATGATTTTTACAAAATCTTCAACTAGGACAAGAGTTTCTTTTGAAGTGGGCATGACGCAACTCGGCGGATATCCTCTGTTTTTATCAAGCAATGATATCCAGCTTGGACGCGGCGAAACCATTTATGATACAGCAAAGGTACTTTCCAGATACCTTGACGGAATAATGATCCGAACCTTTTCCCATCAAGATGTTCTAGATCTTGCAGAATATGCCGACATTCCAGTTATCAACGCACTGACGGATCTTTTGCACCCTTGTCAGGTTCTTGCAGATCTTATGACCATATATGAACACAAGGGCAAGCTTGAAGAACTAAAGCTCGCATATGTCGGTGACGGCAATAACATGGCGCATTCTCTTATGTACGGCTGCGCAAAAATGGGAATGAATATTTCGGTCGCAACGCCAAAGGGTTACGAGTGCAATGGCGAAGTTGTCGAAAATGCAAGAGAGGATGCAAAACAATCGGGATGCAATCTTGTTATTACGAATGACCCCGTAGAAGCCGTCAAAGATGCCGACGTCGTATACTCCGATACATGGGTAAGCATGGGGCAAGAGGCGGAAAAAGAAGAACGTGTCAAGATTTTTATGCCATATCAAGTAAACAAAGAGCTCTTTGCAAAGGCAAAGCCTGACGCGGTATTCATGCATTGTCTGCCCGCTTATCGAGGCTACGAAGTAACAGAAGACGTTATTGATTCGCCCCAATCTATTATCTTTGATGAGGCGGAAAATAGGCTTCATGCACAGAAAGCTGTTATGGCAACACTAATGGGCTGAGGCTGGAGGAGATTTTTATGACGGAATTTAAGTCGCTGTTTGAGGTGCGGCTTGCCACATATGACGACATACCGCACATCATGACCATTACTCATGAGGCGTTTGAAAAATACAAGGAACTTGCAGGGCTTGACCATATTCAGGCTCTGGATGAAACGTACGAGGACGTAAAGCGTGATATTGACACGAAAATTGTTCTTATTGCCCTTTCGGACGAGGTACCTGTGGGCAGTGTGCGCGTTGAAATTTTTGATGATAAAACTGCGTATTTAAGCAGGTTTGGGGTTAAATCAACATCGCAGAATAACGGCATAGGCAAGTCCATAATGAATTTGGTTGATAAAATCATGATAGAAAAGGGTGTAAGGAGCATATCCTTGCATACAGGCTCAAAAATTGCTTCTTTAATTCGATTTTACTACGGAAGAGGCTTTTACATCGAATCTACCGATGATTCAAGAGGCTACATACGCGCGCTTTTAAGAAAAGACTATATTTAAAAGAAAACCAGCCTAAAGTTGATTCTTAGGCTGTTTTTCTTTTTTTCTTTACATCATAGAGCTTTTTTGATAATATAGTGATGTTGCAAAAAATAAAATTAACCATGAAAGAGGATTCTTGAAGGTGTCTTCTTTGTTTCCTTAAGGGGGTGGAAATATGCTCTTTCGTGATGCACCGTTATTTTCTATGTTAAATCAATATGTAAGCAAAAAAAGAATTTCCTTTTCAATGCCCGGTCATAAGGGGGGACAGGGTATGCCAAAGGGATTTGATAAAAAGCTTCTAAAATATGATGTTACCGAGCTTGCGGATACCGATAACCTTCATATGCCAAAACAATCGATTAAAGCCGCTAAAAAGCTGGCTGCAGACTTTTTTGGCGCACAGGATACTCACTTTCTTGTAAATGGGTCTACGTCCGGAATTTACGCTATGCTTGCCGCTACCGCAAATCCTGGAGATACAGTGATTCTAGACAGAGCCTGTCATATATCTGCAATTAATGCCTGCATTATCTTAGGAATAAAACCTGTTTTTATCTTTCGTGAAATCATGGGCAGATTTTCCATACCCATGGGCATAAACCAAAAAAATCTGATTGATGTGTTGGATGAAAATCATGATGCAAAGGCAATTCTTATCACTTCTCCATCATACTATGGAATTGCCTCAGATATAGAAACAATTTCAAAGATTGCAAGAGCGAGAGGAATTCCGCTTTTAGTAGATGAAGCCCATGGAGCCCATTTTGCGGCAGATCAAACACTGTTTCCACGTACGGCAATAAGCCAAGGAGCCGATTTGACGGTTCAAAGCGCACACAAAACTCTAAATGCCATGAATCAAGCAGCATATCTTCATGTAAACAGTGACTTGATTGACAAAAACAGACTCGTCTCTGTTTTAGCAATGCTTCAGACCTCCAGTCCGTCATATCTTATTGCGGCGTCTGCTGATATTGCAAGAGCAGATCTTGCCGCAGCCGGAAAGAAAAAATGGCAAAACGTCTATAATAACTGTGAGGAACTAAGAAGAAAAATATCATCAAAAACAAAGGTGGACTTTATCAGTTCGCTTTTGAATGGAAGATATAACGTTGACAGCGTTGATGAAACCCGAATTGTGATGAATTTTTCAGCATACAAAACTACAGGCTTTGAAATTGGTGAAAGACTGAGGAAAGAGTATAACATAGACATTGAAATGGCAGATATTTTTAATGTTGTGGCTATTGCTACACCCGCAAATAAAGCATCCGATTTTTCAAGGCTTTCAAAGGCTGTCATCAGCATATGTGAAAAACTTTCGGAAAGCGATGAGGAACCGGTTTTCCCGCCCGTACCGATTCCTAAAATGGGAATAACACCTCAACAGGCATTTTATGCAAAGGGCAGGAATATTCGTTTAGATGAAGCAATAGGTCGTGTATCGAGGTCAACTGTAACGGCGTATCCTCCGGCGGTGCCTATTATTTGTACTGGCGAGATTATCGAAAGGCAAAGCATTGAATATATTGAGGCTCTTAAAAAAATAAAAGCCGAACTTATCGGGCTTAATGCAAATGGATTCATTTCGATTGCAGAAATTTGAAGAATTCCGATATTCTCCAGCTATGCAATTAAAAATACCTTATATCATAATATATATAAATCGTTTCCTTAAAAGAAGGGGATTTTCATGAAAGAGTTGTCTACATGGCTTATAATAGGATATGTGATAAACTTTATCTTGGTAATTGTTTTAGTCGGTTTTGAACGGCGGGATCCGGTTGTTGCTCTGGCATGGGTATTGGCATTTACTCTTCTGCCTATCGCAGGAGCCATAATATTTTTGTTTTTCGGAAAAGGTCTCAAGTCGTACACAAGAAGAAAATATGCACTCAAAGCACAGCGTGACGAGGAATATTCCAGAATTTTAAAGAAACAGCACGAAATATTCAGAACGCGGGAAAGCGAAAGACCTTATACGGATATCATCCGCTACCTTCTGGCGGTCAATCAAAGCATATACACGGATGATAATCATGTGAAGATCTTCACGGATGCTGCAGAAAAATACAATTCCTTATTTTGTGATATAGAAAATGCAAAGGAAACAATCAACCTGCTTTATTTTATTATCAGAAATGATGAAACAGGAAGAAAACTTCTTTCCCTTCTTGAAAAAAAAGCAAGAGAAGGTGTTGAAGTCAGGCTTTTGTATGATGATTTTGGAAGTATTCTAACCCCCAAGCGTATTTTCAACGGCCTCAAACGTGCTGGGGGAAAGGTGCATTTATTTTTTCCAGTCAAATTAGGTTCTTTGCTTAAAATCAATCATAGAAACCATAGAAAGATCGTTGTTGTTGACGGCAAGATTGCATATATGGGCGGTATGAACATAGGGGATGAGTATATGGGCAAAAAAAAGCCGTCCCCTTGGCGTGACACACATATTAAGGTGCAAGGAAGTGCGGTATATTTTCTGCAGGAGCGTTTTGCCATGGATTGGCTTTATGCGACGAATGAGGATTTGTCGAACCAATTTAAAAAATTCTTTACACATACCACCTTTGCGGGAGATGTCGGTATGCAAATTGTAACAAGCGGACCGGACTCAAAGAGCGAAGAAATCAAATGCGGAATGATTAAGATGATAAATGAAGCAAAAAGGTATATTTATATACAGACACCATATTTTGTGCCCGACAAACCTTTTTTGGAAGCAATGCGCATGGCGGCGGCATCTGGGGTTGATGTTCGGATTATGCTTCCGGGGATACCGGATAAAAGATATGTGTACTATACCTCGCTTTCCTACGTGGGCGAGATGCTTGATGCGGGAATTAGTGTATACCTGTATCCTGGATTTATCCACTCTAAAACCATTGTAGCCGATGACACAGTAAGCACAATCGGTACTACAAACATTGATATTCGCAGTTTTCAGCTGCACTTTGAAATCAATGCGTTTATGTACGATGAAGATACGGCAGTAGAATGCAGAAAAATTTTTGAAAATGATGCAGAAAAATGTTTCGTTGTCACAAAAGAGTGGTATAATAGAAGAGGGATTTTGCAGGTGCTTAAGGAAGGCTTTTATCGCCTCTTTTCTCCGATTATGTGAAGGAGTTTTTTGTTGTGAAAAAATTGTATGTTATTTTTGTCATATGTGCTGTAATTGTTGTAGGTGGAACAATTTTTCTTTCAAGTCCGCTTGCCAGTTCAGGGTACACAAAATGGGAATTTCAAAGTTTTTTAGAAGATAGCAAGCCAGATCAGCCGTATACAGAAAAGCAGGCGGATACTTTTGTAAAGACCGCTGTTGCAGGTGTGGTAGGAATGCCTCTTTTAATGTTTTTGATCGGCATTATACTAAACTTTAGGACAGGAGAGGGCAAAGGGGTTGTCAATATAGGAAAAACCTATAACAACAAGCGCACCCCTACACTCGCAAATTACACTAATGTAAATAATAAACAAGATTATCCAAGCAGGGAGTGAAAATTTTGAGCTTAAAAGTATTCAACCGAATTTTATTCGCTTGTGCCGTCATTGTTTTTGGTGGAAGCATCGTCCTTGCGACTGTTTGGAACGGCTCGAAATCAATAAAGCATGAATATAAGGAAAACGTAGTTTTTAATGTGTATGAAGAACCTTTTACTGCACAGCAGGCCGATTTATATGAAAAATCGCTTTTTGCCGGAATTGTTGTTGTTCCTCTTGTATTGATGCTTGCAGGTGTTGTTATAAGCAGCATTGATAATAAAAAAGAGAACGAAAGAGTACCCGAAACAAGCGAAAATTATATTAGAATTTACCGCGGAACTGAAAAAACAAAAACAGATAACACACTTTAAATCTTAAAAAAAGTTTTCAAAAACAGAATCCCACATAAAATGGTCATGTTTTTGAAAACTTTTTTCTTCAAATTAAAATTGGAAATAAATAAACGGGTTAAACGAGCCTGCAAGCAAATTTACAACGGAAAGCAGCATAAGCACCACCATAATTGCAACAGACACTCCCCTTCCCAATGTGCTTTCATTTAGTTTCTTATACACAAGTCTTGCCACAGGCATGGAAAATATTGCTCCGCAAACCAATGCTGCGATATATTTTGCCTGAAATACCTCCGCATAAATATAATCTCCTGCCGGATTTAATCCGTATCCTCCAAATAGCGCCTTTATCAAAAGAAGTATTTCCGACACTGAAGTGACTCTAAAAATCGCCCATCCAATTATGACAATCAACATCGCATAAATATGCTGAAAGGTCTTTGGCAATTTTTTAATATATTCAAGAAACAAAAGCTTTTCCAAAAGTAGAATTATTCCGTAATATATGCCCCAAAGAACAAAATTCCAGCTTGCTCCGTGCCACAAACCGGTAAGTGTCCATACAATCAAAATATTTCTTATCCATTTTGTTTTGGACACTCTGTTCCCACCAAGCGGTATGTAAACATAATCCTTGAAAAAGGTAGAAAGTGAGATATGCCACCTTCTCCAGAAGTCCGTAATGGATGTTGCTATATACGGGTAATTGAAATTTTCCAAAAAGTGAAATCCCAGCATTCTGCCAAGTCCGATAGCCATGTCTGAATAACCCGAAAAATCAAAATAAATTTGGAGAGTGTATGCAAAAATAGCAAGCCATCCGCCCAAAAAACCATATTCAGAAGGGGTATATTTCAAAATGGAATCCGCAACAAAAGCCACGTTATTCGCAATCAAAAGCTTTTTCGCAAAACCTTGTATAAACCGCCGCACGCCGCTTGCAAAATCCGAGATATTCTCCCTTCTTGTTTCAAGTTCTTCCTCAATGGTTTGATAACGTACAATGGGACCTGCAATAAGCTGAGGGAATGCCGCAATGTATGTTCCCAAATAAATGGGATTTTTCTGAACTGCAACATCCCTTCTGTAAACATCAATAATATATGATAAGATTTGAAATGTGAAAAATGAAATTCCTATGGGAAGCGGAACATTTGCGGCCGGAATATCTGTGTGAAATACTGCATTGATTATTTCTATTACAAAATCCGTATATTTGAAAACTCCGATTACCAAAACGTTAAAAGCAATTCCCAGAAAAAGCAAAAGCTTTCCTCTGTCACGCCTTTTATCCATCATAACCGCTATGATATAGTTAACAAAGACGGAAGACATCATTAAAAATACATAAACAGGTTCTCCCCAACCGTAGAAGAACAAAGAAAATATAAGTAAAACTACATTTCTCCAGCTTCTTTTTGGAACTGCGAAATATACCGCTAAAAAAATTGGTAAAAATAAAAATACAAAAACAGCATTTGAAAAAACCATCAATTTTTCTCCTCTATCAGATCTTTTCCTAAATCATGAAAGCTGCACAAACCTGTATCAGACATATAAAAAAACAACACGTCATCAATATGTTTTTCCTCGACAAAGTTCTTCATATCAAAATCTTCGCCGTAGGTCTCTTTATAATACCTTAAATCAATGTAATATGTATTTGAATAATGAGAAGCAAGCAAATAATCCATGCAATTTGACAGTGAATCGGCAAAAACAAGCAAATTTCTATTTTTGCCATTGTCAAAGGTAAACTTTACACATGCATAATCACTGTGAAAATACTTCGCATAGTGATTTACAAAAGGCGAATCGTCAAAAATACCCTCAAGGTACCTCCATTTTTCTGAAAAATAAGAAGGTTCAGGCTGATTGTCTACTTCACATGAATATGGGTCAACATCTGCGTCTATGTCATATATTGTATCAAAAACATCGTAAACCAGACTCTGCCTTGCAATTGATCCCTGAAATTTCACATCTGAAACAGGAAAAAAACCCCTCGCCTGAATAGGCTGGCCAATATCTTCATAACGCTTTCCAAGAAGTGAAATTATAGCCTGATAGCCTTTGTATGCACCGTAAATATTCCAATGATGATCTGTTTTGTAGAAATTTTCTTTATACTCATCAAGACTTGCAAGCGGGAGATAGGAAACATTAATATTTTTGTCCAGTTTGGAAATAAAATGATTTACATACCTCTGCCCCTTGGGTATCCGTATTCCCGTATTTTTGAGTATGTCCGAAGACCACGGTTCCTGAACAAAATAAATGCTGACATTAAGCCTGGGATATTCCCTAGCAATTTCATTATAAAGCTCAACGCTTTTATCTATATCATCCATGATTTGAGCCGGCGCTTGTGAAAAAGTTCTTATCATGCATGTCCTATCTTCAGATATATAATTATTGTAATCTCCCGTAAATGTAAGCGTGAAAAGCTTCTTTTCCCTTGAAAGATGTGAAAGGGAACGGTTTAGCATCTCCTCCGCATCCGAATCGGCCTTTAATATTTCACTGTAAAGCGGGAAACGATGCAGCGTAAAATTTTCAATACCCGCCTTCCATTCTTCTATTTCATTGATTTGTTCCGATAAAAAGCCCCCCTCATGCATCTTTGCAACCACATCATTCCCAAAATTAGTCGTTTTGTAAGGTTCCTTGCCTATATAGGTAAACGGAAGATAAATCAAAAAACAGGATATAATCAAGACGAAAGAAACGATTAAAATCATCTTTTCATTAAATTTCACTCTATTTTCCACTCTTTTCGTGCTTTTATTATGACAAAATTCTTATATTCCCCTAATTATACTTTATAGCATATGAGAAGTCAAGAAAAACTTAGTTAACATAATATTCATCTGTGTTGAAAACACAATGATGGGTTACACTTTTTTCAAAAAAATAAAAATAATCTCCAAATTGCCCTTGTCAAGGTGGAACGGTGGAGATTTTCGTCAGAAAATACTACCGTCTACCTTGCACAACGGAATAATGATATAA
>JAOAAV010000072.1 GCA_026418715.1 Clostridia bacterium | reverse complement strand
CTTTATTATATGGTTGGGTGAGCTTATTACGGAAAAAGGTTTAGGAAACGGTGTATCGCTTGTGATTTTTGCAGGTATCGTTGCTAGAATTCCGGCGGGAATACATGCGCTTTACAAACAGTTTTTTGAAGGCGGCAGTGTTTTTAAAGGTACGGTGGTTGTTGTAGCTGTAATTCTGATAGCGATTCTTGCAATCGGCTTTGTAGTACTTTTCGACAGTGCCGAAAGAAGAATTCCGGTTCAATATGCAAAGCGCGTAGTAGGAAGAAAAATGTACGGCGGACAAAGCACGCATATCCCGATTAAGGTTGTTATGGGCGGTGTTATGCCGATTATCTTTGCATCCAGCATTATGGCTTTTCCGGCTACAATCGTAAGACTGGTGGCTGCCGGAAATCTTCCGAAAGAGGGGTTCGGATATATTTTGCTCAGTATGCTGAGCCCATCTATGGGCCCTTGGTGGACAGATGTTGTATACAGCGTACTTTATTTCCTGCTTATTATATTCTTCACATATTTCTATTCCGCAATTCAATTCAATCCGATTGAAATGGCGAACAATATGAAGAAGAACGGCGGCTTTATCCCAGGAATAAGACCGGGCAAGCCGACAAGTGATTTTATCATGAGAAGCTCAACAAGACTCAATCTTGCCGGAGCGATGTTTCTAGGAATTATTGCCGTATTGCCTATTATTTTAGGCGCTATTTTCGGTGTTTCAAAAATTCAGATAGGCGGTACGTCACTATTGATAGTTGAAGGTGTTGCATTAGAAGCCGTAAGACAGATAGAATCACAGATGACAATGCGTCATTATAAAGGTTTCTTGGAATAGTCATTTTCCGTTTCGCTCAGAATTTTTGCAAAAATGAGCTTTCGAATAATAAAAACCTTATGTCTGTAAGTGTGCGACTTTACGGTATTACCCATGGGTTATTCAGGCTCACAGTCAATGGGTGATACTGAGGCAGTAAGAGTTTGTGGGCCGGAAAGATAAGGGTACTTTTATGAGATTGATATTGTTAGGTCCTCCTGGTGCGGGGAAGGGTACTCAAGCAAATATATTGTCTGAGAAATTGAAGATTAGTACAATTTCAACGGGCGCCATGCTTAGAAATGCAATTCGGGAGAATACCGAGTTGGGAAGAAGGGCAGAGAAATACCTTTCAGACGGTCAATTGGTACCGGATGATTTGGTGGTGGCTATTGTTAAGGAACGTTTAAGCAGAGATGATTGTAAAAACGGATTTATATTGGATGGATTTCCGCGGACTATTGTTCAGGCGGAGGCATTGGATGCTTCAGGAGTTAAAGTGGATAAGGTGTTGTCCATTGAAGTTCCGGATGAGACAATAGTGGAGAGGCTTTCAGGCAGACGCGAATGTAAGAGCTGCGGAACTCCGTATCATATTTTGTATAACCCTTCAAAAAGCGGTGAACGCTGTGAGAAATGCGGTGGAGAATTAATTTGCCGCGAAGATGATAATGTTGAAACCATTAAAAAGCGATTGGCTGTATACCATGAGCAGACCGAGCCAATTAAGGGTTATTACGGCAAGCAGGGCAAGGTTGTATCGGTACACGGCAGGGAGAAGCTTGAGGATACTGTCAAAGAGGTATTTTCAGCCCTCAACATTGATACTCAATAGTTGCAAGACAGCATTAGGAGATGTAATGGATGATAACGATAAAGTCGAAATCAGAAATAGAGAAAATGAGGGCTGCGGGAAAACTTACGGGTGATACGTTAAAACTTTTAGAAAAGCACGTAAAACCTGGCGTAAGTACCGGCGAGCTTGACAGAATTGCTTTCGATTACATTACCTCCAACGGAGCTGTTCCATCCTTTCTTAACTACAATGGCTTTCCAAAGAGCATATGTTCCTCAAAAAATTCAGAGGTTGTGCATGGGATACCGAGTAGGAAGGATGTGCTTTGTGAGGGAGATATTATAAGTATCGATGTCGGTGCTTATCTAAACGGCTATCACGGAGATGCCGCAAGAACCTTTCCTGTCGGAAAAGTTTCGGACGAAGCGCAGAGGTTGATATCAGTCACCAAGCAAAGTTTTTTTGAAGGCATCAGATATGCGGTGCATGGAGGCAAGCTGGGTGACATTTCAGCGGCAATTCAAGAATATGTCGAGATGAACGGATATTCTGTTGTAAGAGATTTGGTAGGTCACGGAATAGGCAAATGCTTGCACGAGCCGCCTAATGTGCCGAATTACGGACACAGAGGCAAGGGCGTGAAGCTTGCGGCAGGAATGACGCTTGCTGTTGAACCGATGGTTAATCAGGGCAGCTATCAAGTGTATATTCTTGACAATGATTGGACAGTGGCAACTCGGGATGGAAGTTTATCAGCTCATTATGAAAACACTATATTGATTACACATGCCGGATGTGAAATTTTAACGCTTTGATAGTGTGAAGCAGAGGTGATTTTGTGTGGAAATTAGCATTGGCAGTGTCGTAAGCTCCAAGGCGGGGCGCGATAAGGGAGAATTGTTTGTTGTGCTTGCGCTTGACAGCGAGTATGCGATGCTTGCAAACGGTGATTTGAGAAAAGTTGATAAACCCAAGAAAAAGAAGCTCAAGCATATTCAAAAGACGAATTTTGTTTCAGAGTTTATTGCCGAAAAGATGAAAAGTTCAGGAAAGGTCACAAATTCTGAGGTGCGAAAAGCTTTGGCAGAGTATAAGCCGATGGATTAGCGCTGTTTGATAGGTTCAGTAGACGGTTCAAAGGAGGGTATTTCTTTGGCGAAAGACGATGTTTTGGAATTAGAGGGTACGGTTGTGGAAACCTTACCGAACGCAATGTTTAAAGTAGAGCTTGAAAATGGGCATCAAATACTTGCTCATATTTCAGGGAAGTTAAGAATGAACTTCATCAAAATTCTTCCGGGCGACCGTGTGACGATTGAAATGTCGCCATATGATTTATCGCGAGGCAGAATCACATGGAGATCTAAGTAATTTACACGGGTAGGAGGTAGATTTTAATGAAAGTACGTCCGTCAGTTAAGCCGATTTGCGAGAAGTGCAAAATTATAAAAAGAAAAGGCAAAATCATGGTAATTTGTGAAAATCCGAAGCATAAGCAAAAACAGGGTTAATTTTTGGACTGATTTGTTTATAACTTGTTCAAGCGGGCATTTGAGCTTGAGCATAGTTTAGTGTTTGAAAACAAAATTGTGAAAACAGTATTATTGTACATTTTAGGAGGTGTAAACGTAATATGGCAAGAATAGCGGGTGTTGATTTGCCGAGAGAAAAGAGAGTGGAAATAGGTCTTACCTATATATATGGAATCGGTCTTAAGACTTCTCAGAAAATCCTTGCAGAAAATGGTATAAATTTTGATACAAGAGTCAAAGATTTAACCGAGGAGGAAGTAGCAAAAATCAGAGAAGCAATTGATGCAAATTATAAGGTTGAAGGAGATTTAAGACGTCAGATTGCTCTTGATATAAAAAGACTCATGGAAATCGGCTGCTACAGAGGTATCAGACATAGAAAAGGTCTTCCCGTAAGAGGACAAAATACGAAAAATAATGCAAGAACCAGAAAAGGTCCTGCCAAAACAATGGCCAACAAGAAAAAGTAAGGGAGGGATTAAACTAAATGGCAAAGGTAGCGAAGAGAACTACTCGTACAAAGCGTCGTGACAGAAAGAATATAGAAAGAGGAGCGGCACATATTCGTTCAACTTTCAATAATACAATAGTTACTATTACCGATACTGCAGGGAATGCATTATCATGGGCAAGCGCCGGAGGTTTAGGCTTCAGAGGTTCGAGAAAGAGCACTCCATTTGCTGCGCAGACGGCTGCGGAAACAGCTGCGAAAGCTGCTATGGAGCACGGAATGAAAACTGTTGAGGTTTATGTAAAGGGGCCTGGCGCCGGAAGAGAAGCTGCTATAAGGGCACTTCAGGCTGCGGGTCTTGAAGTAAGCATGATTAAGGATGTTACTCCAATTCCTCACAACGGTTGCAGACCACCGAAGAGAAGAAGAGTTTGATTATATAATAACTGAAGGAGGAAGCAGAGCATGGCAAAAAATATGCAGCCAATTATGAAAAGATGCAAAACTTTGGGCATTGAGCCTGCTGTTATGGGTATTCACAAAAAGTCCAATAGAAATCCCAAGCAGAGCAGAAAGAAACAAAGTGAATACGGTTTGCAGCTAAACGAAAAGCAGAAGGTAAAGTTTATTTACGGCGTACTGGAAAAGCAGTTTAGAAAATATTATGTAATGGCATCTAAAAAGCAGGGAATTACAGGTGAAAATTTGCTTCAGATTTTGGAAAGCAGATTGGATAATGTAATATTCAGGATGGGTTTGGCAAATACTAGACGTGAGGCAAGACAAATTGTAAGCCATGGCCATGTTACCGTCAACGGCAGCAAGGTTGATATTCCGTCTTATTTGGTGAAACCGGGCGATGTAATTTCCTTAAAAGAGAAAAGCAGAAACTCTACAAGAATAAAGGACATCATTGAAACGAATGCCTCAAGAGTAGTGCCCAAATGGATTGATATGGATAAAAACACTCTTACGGGCAAGATTGTGTCTTTATCCGACAGAGATGATATTGACTTTGAAGTAGAAGAGCATTTGATTGTAGAGCTTTATTCTAAGTAATAGGATTCTCTTTGCCCTCGGGAAGTGGATATGGAAACGTAATTGTTTATAAGGAGGGTTTGTTTAATGATAGAAATGGAAAAGCCCAATATAGAATGCGTGGAGATGAGTTCAGACGGCGAGTACGGCAAATTTGTTGTGTCGCCGTTAGAGCGTGGCTACGGTATCACGCTGGGCAATTCTCTCCGCAGAATTTTGCTTTCATCCTTGCCCGGTGCTGCAGCCACTTCAATTAAAGTTGAAGGTGTTCAGCATGAATTTTCAACAATTCCTGGCGTGAAGGAAGACGTTACTGAAATAATACTGAACATTAAGAAAATGGCTGTCAAATTACACTCTGATTCGCCTAAAACAGTGTATATTGAAGCAAAGGGCGCTTGTGAGATTACTGCGGGGGACATCAAAGCGGACGCAGATGTGGAGATTTTTAATCCTGATTTGCATATAGCTACCCTGAATGAGGACGCAAAACTTTATATTGAGATAACCTTATCTAAGGGCAGGGGGTATGTTTCCGCTGAGAAAAATAAGCAGAACATACAGCCTGTGATTGGTGTGATCCCTGTAGATTCCATTTATACTCCGGTAAAGAAGGTAAATTATACTGTAGAAAATACTCGTGTGGGTCAATATACGGATCGTGAGAAGCTAACGATTGAGTTGTGGACGAATGGCACAATCAGGCCAGATGAGGCAGTGAGCTTAGCGGCTAAAATTATGAATGATTTATTGAAGCTGTTCATTGATTTGTCGGATGATGCCAAGAACACGGAAATCATTGTTGAAAAGGAAGAAAGCAAGAAGGAAAAGGTTCTGGAAATGACCATTGAAGAGCTTGATTTGTCTGTGCGTTCGTATAACTGTTTGAAGCGCGCGGGTATCAATACGGTTGAGGATCTTATAAATAAATCCGAAGAAGATATGATGAAGGTTAGAAATTTGGGCAGAAAATCGCTTGAAGAAGTTATAAACAAATTAAATGCTTTGAATCTTTACTTGAAAAAGGAAGAAGAATAAATTATGTATGGTATTATACAATAAACCGAAGGAGGTAGACGGTTCATGCCTGGAACAAGAAAGTTAAATCTTCCTACCGATCAAAGAAAAGCTCTGTTGCGCAATTTAGTTACAAGCTTTTTGGAGAACGGGAAGATAGAAACAACGCTTACAAGAGCAAAAGAAGCAAGAAGCATGGCGGAAAAGATGATTACGCTTGGCAAGGCAAATACGCTTCATTCCCGTCGTCAAGCTCTTGAATATATTACAAAAGAAGATGTGGTTACAAAACTTTTTAATGAAATTGCTCCCAAATATGCGGAAAGAAACGGCGGATACACAAGAATTATACAAATGGGGCCACGTCGCGGTGATTCGGCTCCTATGGCAATTCTTGAATTGGTGTAAAAGTTGCTTGGGGTATAAAGCTTTATCGGAAAGCATATTTAAAAAAAACAAGAGCCTATGGCGGTTGCCATAGGCTCTTGTTTTTTTATCATTTCGGATCCTGAAATGTAATATGTATATTTTCTTTTGTAGTAACGGCGGATAAGCGTTTTACGCCAAACGGAATATTGGGAAGATTGCTCTTTCCGCCTGTCGTTTTGCTGTTAATGGAATAGTCGTTGATGTTTCCGACAATAGTACCTGAAATTCTGCCATTGGTCGTGCGAAGGTCAATATAATTTCCGGATACCTCCTTAAAATCTATGTAACCATCTGAAGTAGATGCTTGAAGCATATTTTTTACCGTAGCATCCTTTATTGAAATCTCAGATTTATTGGTTTTGCACAGAATTGATTCTGCAAGCACCTTATTTAAGTCAATACTTGCACTGCTTGTAGAAACATTCACATCTTTTACTACATTTACATTTGTAACCGTTACACGATAATTTGATGTTTTAGCATAAAGCACGGTCGCATTTGTATCGATGATACGGACAGTGCCATTTTTGCAATTGCACATTATGCTGTCTGGAGCAACAAGACCGATTACCCTTGTGGAAGCATTTTCGCAATTTAGTTCTATGCCGTCCGAATATTTTGCAGGGATTTCCAAAATAACATTGGGAGTGGGGTCCTTCTTTTTGTTTATACTCAAAATGCCTTTCAAGGGGAACCCATCGCTTGAATTAGAAACGCAGAATACTTTTAGAATATTATCATCCCTCGTAACCGAATATGTTGCGGTGTTGCTTTCTACATACCGCACATGAATTTTTTCATCGGAGGACAGATTTACGTCAATATCAATATTCTTTGCGTCAATAATGATTTGCTTTACATCTTTTACTTCCACGGTATAATTTTTATTGCTGGATGCGTTCATCATATCAAAGCCCAAAACAGGCTCTGACATAATCGAAGGTTCCGCTGCCGCTACGTACTCGCCCAAACTCGGCGTTATTCCATACGCCTCCAACAATACCTGTGAAGCTATGCGTTTTGGGTCTCCCAAAGATTCTAAGGCCGCATCCTCGCTCATGCCGTCTTCCATCTTTTCGTCTACCATATCGCTGAAAAAGGTGGCTACCTTAAAGGCTTCCTCCTGGGGCAGCTGTCCGAGATAAAAAAGAAGCATATTAAAATATGTCTCTCTTTTCATATTTATAACCATCTCCTTTTCTTTTCCAGCTTATCCTGAGCCATAAAGTTGTATACATTCGCAAGACTCTTCCATTTGTTCAAAAATTCTGTAACGTACTCAATACCTTGAGCAGTTATTGCATAATACTTTCTCAATCTGTTATTATACTCCAATGGATAAGAAGATAACAAATTTTTTTCCTCAAGATGCTTTAAAATACAATAAAGACTTGTTTCAGTCAAATTAACACATGATGAAACATATTTAAAAATATTGTAAGCATATGTATTTTCTCTCTTTAACATAGAGAGGACACACAAATCAACAAGCTCATTGTCTGTTTCGATATGCATTCTCATTTCCCCCTATCAACAACTTTGCACAAGTGCGCTGAAAACCATCTGAATTTAATGAAATCAAAAAACAAGTTTGCGAAAATACTACTCACCTTTTGAATTATTCAGAGGCTCTCCAAAAAGCATCAACTTTAAAGTACCTTTATTATATAGTGTAATCTAATATTTGTCAATACAAATTATGAATTTTTTATGAACATTATGAATTTTTAAAAAAGAATATTAATTTTCATGAGAAAACAGACCTATATTTTTTGTAAATATTGAGTTTGCTTTTAAAACAGCTTGAACATCAAGAATTAATATTTTTTATCAACATTTAAAAACATGTCTTTTTGGTTATAATGCTAATTAGGGGACCTTTGAATAATCCAAAAATTAAAAAACGAGTTTAGATTTATTGACGAAAAATTTATCATTCCAAGCTGTCATTTCAAAAACAGCTTAATAGAGATAAGATTTTTGCAAACTCGTTTTTTTAATATTATTGAAATTAGAGGTTTCTTAGGGATTTACGTTCCCGCAGAGAAATAATTGCAAAGGAGAAAATAAATTGTCAAAAATTTTGGTTAGAAGCGGCGGAAAGCTTTGCGGAAAGGTGAAAATAAGCGGTTCAAAAAATTCGGCACTGCCCATTTTGGCGGCAACTGTTTTATCTGAAGGCGAAAGCAAGATTTTGCAGGTACCTAATTTGAGCGATATTTGGGTTATGTGCAGTTTGCTGGAGAGCATAGGAGCGGAAATTGGGAGTGACAAAGGAGAAATAATTATTAGCTGGGAACATATCAAAAGTGATGTTGCGCCATACGAGTTGGTAAGCAAGATGAGAGGTTCATTTCTATTGGCAGGGCCTCTTTTGGCAAGATGCGGACATACAAGAATCAGCTTGCCGGGAGGCTGTCCCATAGGGACAAGACCGGTTGATCTTCACTTGAAAGGGTTTGCGGCAATGGGTGCAGATATTGCACAGGGGCACGGTTATATTGACATTTCTGCAGAAAAACTGCATGGAGCTAAAATATATTTGGATTTTCCAAGCGTAGGAGCTACGGAAAATATCATGATGGCGGCTTGTCTGGCGGATGGGGAAACTATCATTGAAAATGTGGCGGCTGAGCCTGAAATTATTGATTTGGCAGGCTTTTTAAATAAAATGGGAGCAAAAATAACAGGTGCAGGCAGTGATACGATAAAAATAGAGGGTGTAAAAAGCTTGAAAGGGATAAAACACAAGGTAATTCCCGACAGAATTGAAGCAGGAAGCTTTATGGCAGGCATCGCTATTACTGGAGGACACGCTCTCATAGAAAATGTAATACCTTCCCATATTAAGCCGATTACTGCAAAACTAAGGGAGATGGGAGTGGAAATAAAGGAAGAGAAAAATTTTATTGAAATGGATGCGGGAGGACAGCTGAATGCCGCCGATATAAAAACTCTACCTTTCCCGGGTTTTCCCACGGATATGCAGGCACCGTTTACAGCTTTAATGAGTGTGGTTGAGGGAACGAGTGTAATTGTGGAAACGGTGTTTGAAAATCGTTTTTTGCATGTGGCAGAACTGAGCAGAATGGGAGCGAAAATAAAAATAGACGGGAGAACGGAAGTAGTTGAAGGAGGATTTCCGCTTACGGGAGCACAAGTAAAAGCGACCGATTTGAGAGGGGGGGCAGCTTTAGTGCTGGCGGGGCTGGTGGCAAAGGGAGATACGGAGATAGGGGATATTGAGCATATTGACAGGGGATATGAAGATATCGTAGGAAAGCTGCAGGGATTGGGTGCGGATATACAAAGAATCTAGGGATCTCCCTGAACAATTCAATAATCAGAAGAATTTATCGGTGCATATAAAAAACACATCCACTAAAGCTGTTTACAGCTTTAGTGGATGTTGTTTTTTAGCAAGCATCTTCCTGCAATATGAGAGAATGTGTGCAGGGTTCTCCAGTTTTTAAGTTAATGTGTGAAAGCTGCATTTCCTTTTCGGGCGAATAGGATACCCAATAAGCGGGAACTAAATGGACAAATCCACAAATAGGACACTTGTAAAAGTAATTTTCCATAAAAAAACCCCCGATGAAGCATATTTTTTGTACAATATCTCTATAGCGGCATTATACTATAGTAAACAGATTTTTTCAATAGCATTTTGGCAAATATAGGTTATGTTTTATTTTTTCAATGAGTTTTTCTTGATTTTGCATTTTGCATTGTATATGATATAATGGGACAGGGAAAGCTTTGATTTTTGAATTATCCGGAGGTTCCCAAGAAACGGGGGTATTTCATATGTTTTTTCAGGTAATACGCGGACGGGCGAAATCGGGGAAAAGTACATATTGCATTGAGCAAATGAAAAAAATATCCAAGCAGACTGGGTCGTCTGTTTTGATGATTGTTCCAGAGCAATTTTCCTATGCTGCGGAAAAAAGGCTGGTCCTTGCAATGGGGGGAACAGGAATCAATCAATGTGAGGTACTCACCCTGAGCAGGCTGGCACACAGAATGCTTGATGAAAGCAGACCATATATAAAGCCCGCAGGAAAACAAATGCTTTTATACAAATCTATAGAAATGGCAAAAAAAGAGAATAATATTTTTCATAAAAGCTTATCGAAGCCGGGCTTTTTGGATGTGGCGGCAGAAACCATATCAGAGATGAAGCGTTACGGGATTAGCCCGGACTTTCTTATGGAAAAAGCGCAGGAAATGGATGAAGGAATGCTCAAATTCAAGCTTGACGTAATTTCCCGTATTTACAAGGGGTATGCGGATATGCTTTCCGACCGTTTTATAGACAGCGACGACGATTTAGAGAGATTGGCACAGTACATACAAAAAAGCTCAAACTTTTCGGATGCCTACATATGGATTGACGAATTTTCGGATTTTCTCCCACAGCATTATAAAGTAATTGCAGCGCTTATGGAAAAAGCAAAGGGCGTTTTTGTCACGCTTTGCATGGATGAAGAGGAAGATGTGTTGTCCGCTTTTTCTCCATGCGTAAAAAGTTTATACAGGCTCAAAGACATAGCGGACGAAATAGGCTGTCCAAGGCTTGATGATGTATACCTTTGCCGAAAACAAAAATACAAAAGCGATGAACTGATGTTTTTGGAAGAAAATTGGGACAACCCCAAAGCAAATGTTTATACCGGCCGGACGGAGGCAATAAGTTTATTTGAGGCAAGAGATATATACAGCGAGGCAGAACATACTGCAATTGAGATTTTAAAACTGGTAAGGCAGGAAGGCTATCGTTTTCGTGACATAGGAATACTTGTGGGCAGTTTGGATGATTATCACCATATTCTTGAGGTTGTCTTTGCGGCATATAATGTACCGTACTTTACGGATAAAAAGACGGCGGTAACAGATCATGCGATTATTCTTCTGGTTCTTTCAATTTTTGATATATTCAGCGGCGGGTTCAGCTATGAGAGTGTATTTCGCT
>JAOAAV010000046.1 GCA_026418715.1 Clostridia bacterium | reverse complement strand
ACTTTGCTATTGATGTTATACTGTTCATAGAAAATAGCTCCTTTTGATACTTTGTTTTTTTTGTCACTTAACATTATATCATATTGGAGTCTATTTTCTTTTTTATTTGTCACCCATCAATTGTATCACAACATTTTTAAAAGAGTTTCATCTTAATTTTTGACAAGTTCTAAAATATTTAAACAAAAAAGAAAAAGCTCAGACGAGCTTCTTCCTAAATCTGAATATTTGGGGGGTACTCCCGCAAAAGCGGGAGTTTATGAAAAAAGGATGGTTTTATCTTTGCTTCTTGCAAAGAAAGGGGTGATATATCGAAAATTTACTCGTAAGCTTATTTTTCTGGAGTTTCCTCGGTTAAAACGACCTTAACATCCATCATTTCTCCGTTTCGTATAATAGTGAAGGTAAGCGTGTCGCCCGGAGACTTTTTATCACGGATTTTATTCAATTCTGTTGCTGTTTTTACAAAAGTGCCATCCACCTTTGTAATCAAATCTCCAACTTTGAGTCCCGCTTTTTCGGCTCCGCTCCCTGAAGATACAGCCATAATTGACAAACCATAATTTGTTTCGCTGACACTTATGCCTACAAGAGGTCTGCCGGAAACGTATCCGTTTTGCATCAGCTGATCAATAATCGGTTTTGCCTCTGATATTGCAATTGCGAAGCCTATACCTTCAACTCCTGTTGAAGAAAGTTTAATAGTATTAATTCCTATCACTTCTCCGTACTGATTTACCAATGCACCGCCGGAGTTTCCAGGATTGATTGCAGCATCTGTTTGTATCAAATTGTATGTTTTATTGTCAACTGTCATGGTTCTGTTTACGGCACTTACCACACCGGCGGTAACTGTTCCCGCAAATTCCTGACCAAGCGGATTTCCGATTGCCACGGCAAGTTCGCCCACCTGAACTTTTGTAGAATCTCCCAAAGTGGCCGCACTAAGACCTGTTTTGTCTATTTTAAGAACCGCAAGATCTGTTTTAGTATCTTTCCCCACCAAAGTAGCGGTATATTCATCACCCGTGTTTAATATAACGGAAATTTCGGATGCTCCATCAATTACATGTTCATTGGTTACAATATACCCATCTGATGAAATAATTATTCCGGAACCGCTGCCCTGCTGAACAACTTCTTCATTATTCGGATCACTCGAATAATAATATCTTCCGGTAAACGGATCATAGTACTTCTGTGGTGTAACTTTGGCTTTATTTATTACTCCGACAACGCTCGGTCCAACCTTTGCCGCAATTTCCGGAATAGTTAAAACGGATCCTGAGCTTGTGGAGGAAACCTGAGTCAAATTTGATTGAACCGTAGTGCTTGTCTGCTGATAAGGACTTTTGTTCTTTGACATATTAAAGAAGACAGCCGAAAATATTCCTGTAGTGATGACACTTGCCGCAAGAGCACTGCTCATACACGCTAAAAACGTTTTATTTATTTTTCTCTTCTTTTTGCCTGTATATACAATCATTTCAGTTGAATCTGTGTACGGATACTGCTTCATAATACATTACCTCCTTAGTATTATAAATATCCCCAAATGCAGGTTTTCCGTGTATGATATTATAATAAAACATATATTTGATATCCATGTGAATATTTTTTTAATATATTTTGCATATTTTATTAATTAATTGTGAACTCAAACAACAGGCATCAAATTTTTTCAGTGTATTAGTGTATTAAAGGACAAATTAGGAAGTTATGTTTTCAGCCTAAAGTTTTCTCAATCAGCTGTGCCAAGGCCTCGGCTTTTTTGGATATATAATCTATATCGCTGCCTTCAATCATAACACGGACAAGAGGCTCCGTTCCTGAGGGGCGGATAAGTACACGTCCTGTTCCATCAAATTCTTTTTCGAGCTCATTTATGGCAAGCGCAATCTTGTGATTTTCCATGTAAGTGCTTTTATTTTCAGGTTTTATTTTTGCATTGTACAGCACTTGAGGTAAAACCTTGACGAGTTTTGCAGCCTCTGATGCTTTTCTGCCTGTTTCCTTGAGAACGGACAAAAATTGTATTGCACTGATCAATCCGTCGCCTGTTGTGTTATGCTCAAGGAAGATGATATGTCCTGATTGTTCGCCGCCTAAAACATATCCTTTATCAAGCATTTCTTCTAAAACGTAGCGATCACCGACTTTTGTCTGTATAATTTTCATGCCCAGCTTTTCGCCTGCTATGAAAAGACCAAGATTGCTCATAACAGTGGCAACCAGCGTATTTTGAGCAAGTTTTCCCTGAGATTTCATATAGTCTGCGCACACTGCCATAATTTGATCCCCATCTATAATATTTCCATTTTCATCAACGGCAAGCATTCTGTCCGCATCTCCGTCAAAAGCTATCCCTACGTCCGCACCGATGGAAACGACGTAGTTTTGAAGGCTTTCCATATGGGTGGAGCCGCATTTTAAATTGATGTTCACACCATCGGGAGTATTGTGTATTGCTTCAACTTCCGCGCCCAATTTGGAAAGAGCCTTGAATGCGGTTATGTAGCTTGCCCCGTTCGCACAGTCGATTGCGATTTTCATTCCGCGAAGTCTTGTTTTGGTGGTGGAAACGGCAAAACTCACATAATCTTCAACAGCATTATGGTTTGCTGAAACATAGCCTATTTTCCCGTGGGTGGGAAGATTTTCGATCTTTTTCCTGCCAAGTATATATTCTTCTATTTCTTCCTCAATTTCATCCTTGAGCTTGTATCCCTCGCTGTTGAAGAATTTAATGCCGTTGTATTCACAGGGGTTGTGGGATGCGGAAATCACAACTCCCGCATCTGCTTTGTAAAGACGTGTTAAATAAGCGACGGCGGGTGTCGGAATAATTCCCAAGGGAATTACCTTTGCCCCGATGGAGCAAAGGCCCGCGGTAAGAGCCGCCTCAAGCATATCTCCCGATTTTCTTGTATCTTTTCCGATGAGTATTCTCGGTCTGTGAGTCAGTGTTTTTGTAAGTACATAGGCGCCGCCCTGACCTATTTTAAATGCCAAATCCGCCGTAAGTTCGGTATTGGCAATTCCTCTGATTCCATCTGTTCCAAATAAAACTCCCAAAAAAATTCCTCCTTAACTGTCTTTATTATTGATTGTCTATCATTTTTTGCACTCTGATATCGTCTCCCAAAAATTTAAGAGGCGTAAAATACTCATATATTCTTGAGGTAAACCGCAGGGAATATATTTTTGTAAGCTCGTTCATCGTGTAATTTGTGCTTATGATAATCTTTTTTTCTTGGAGCAGTCGTGTATTTAAAATATCGAATAAAAAAGGCGTTGTAGTTTTGTTTTGCTGTTCGGTGCCCAAGTCGTCTATAATCAGAAGGTCGACATCAAAAATTTTATCAATCTGCTCACGAACCACTCCGGAATTATTTCTTCCGAACTTGTAATCCTCATACATGGAAAAAAGTCTTGTCGCACGGGTATAAATGACGGTTTTGCCCTGATCTAAAAGAGCTTTTGCTATGCAGCTTGACAAAAAAGTTTTTCCAAGTCCGGAGCCTCCGTAAAAGAGCAGACTTTTAGGATAGCTGTCAAAATTTTTTGCAAAGTTAAGGCAGATATCGTAAATGTTTTGCATGCGCTCAAACGGTGAAACATTCTCATTCGGGATTTCTTTTTTTGAATAGTATGAAAACGAAAACATGTCAAAATTTTGTTCTCTTAGGGATTTGCCTAAATTTGAATTTGAATATGCCGCATTAATCAGCTTTTGTTCGAAGCATTTGCATTTTTTGCCGCCGTCATAGCCAGTGTCGCCGCAAATTTCACATTGATACTCCATATCCATGTATGACAAAGGAAAGCCATTCTCAACCAAAAGCGTGTTTTTTTCTTTTTCCAGATTTTGCAATGCCTGCTTAAATTCTTGGTTGTATTGTACGGCAAGCAGAGGGTTTTGAATAATCTTTTGTATGTTTGAAAACCCCATGCGGTTTATTTCATCATCAATTTCTTCAATTCTCGGAATACGGGTGTATACCTCTTTTATTCGGTTTTGTCGCAATGCTTCATTTTTTGCACGGATTTGTTCATATTCGGCTAGAATTTTGTTGAAAGTCTGCAAATCATAAGCCATGTCAAACACCGATACCCTTTCGTAATGAATTCACATCATATGATACCATATCATTATCCTTTAAACAAGTTTTTTATAAAAATAAGACTGCAAGAGTGTATGCAGTCTTATTTTTATAAATGAAAACATTAGGCCGATGTATTTACAAGTTCTTCGCCTATTTTTACAACATCTCCCGCACCCATCGTAATAACCATATCGTCTTTTTTAAGTTCCCGTCTAAGCAGTGTGCAAATTTCCGAAAAGTTTTTCACAAAACGTGTCTTTACTCCGTGCTTTGCAATTTCCGCCGCTAAATTTTCAGCTTTTGTAACTCCGTCGGGCAGTTCGCGGGCGGCATAAATATCAGTAATGATAAGTTCATCGACAAAATCAAAGCTTTTTACAAAATCTCCCCATAAGGTTTTGGTCCTTGTGTAGGTATGAGGCTGGAATATGCACCAAAGCCTGTTATGCTCAAAAGAAGCTGCGGCGGACAAAGTTGCTTTTATTTCTGTCGGATGATGTGCATAATCGTCGAAAACAGCAGCTCCGTTAAAAGAGCCTTTATGTTCGAAGCGTCGGTGAGTGCCGCGAAAACTTTCAATACCTTCCGCTGCAGTTTCGGCGTCAATATCAAGACAGGAACATGCAGCAACGGCTGCAAGTGCGTTGAGCACGTTATGAGTTCCCGGTACATTCAAGTTTATATGACAAATCTTCTTTCCATTGCAAAACACATCAAACTGTGGAAATCCTGATGTGTAAACTATGTTATGCGCATAGTAGTCATATTTGTCCTCAAGTCCGTATGTTATTATGTTGCAGCCTGTATTTTCAAGCGCTTTTTTGACGTTCGGATCGCTTCCGAGGGCTACGACATATCCTTTTCCAAGCGTCAAAAGGGCAAATTTTCTGAAGCTTTCTATAATTTCACCGACATCCTTGAAAAAATCCAAATGGTCTGCCTCAATATTGGTAATCAAAGCGACAGAAGGATAAAGCTTTAAAAAACTGTTCGTATACTCGCAGGCTTCGGTTATAAAAAAATCTCCATTGCCTACACGGATATTTCCGTCTATAATGTCAAGTTCACCGCCTACGCTTACTGTCGGGTCTTTGCCCGCAAAAATAAGAGCGTGAGCAAGCATGGATGTAGTGGTGGTTTTTCCGTGTGTTCCGGAGATACCGATTGCATGTTTATATTCTTTCATAATGGCTCCAAGACATTCAGCACGGCTTATGAGGGGAATTTTTTGTTTTTTTGCTGCTTTTATTTCCGCATTGTCATCATGAACTGCGGCAGTATACACTGCCAAGTCGGCATTTTTAATATTTTCTTCATCATGGCCTATGTAAATTTTAGCACCAAGCTTTTCGAGCTTGTCGGTAATATGGCTTTTGCTTCTGTCTGATCCGGATACATTAAACCCTTTTTTTAAAAGTATATGGGCAAGCCCGCTCATGCTGATTCCGCCAATTCCTATAAAATGTATATGTGAATTTGATGGCATATCCGAAAAATTTATCATAACTTCCTCCAGATTCCTTATGTTTTATCTATTATTATATACTTTGGTGTGAAAAAATAAAACCAAAACTTTGTTTTCTGATATTTTATACAAAATATTGGATAAATAATTAGTAAATATTAAAGGAAATACACAAAAATACTTGACAAAGATTAATTTTTTTTTTAATATATGATTGTGAGTCAAATTTTGTCAAAATCATTGCGAAAAACGAATGGTACAGGAGTTTTTGTATTTTTTTCGTATTGATTTTTCCGAGATGGGCAAATAAATTTTTGCATATCGAGGAATATTGACAGTTTGTATATCGGGAAGGTGGTGATTGGTTTGGAAATCACGGATATCAGGATAAAAAGGGTTTATTCGGACAGCAGAATGAAAGCGGTTGTTTCCGTTACTTTTGATAATTCCTTTGTGGTGCATGATATAAAGATTATCGAGGGGCAGGAAAAGCTTTTTACTGCTATGCCCAGCAGGAAAACACCGGATAACGAGTATAAGGATATAGCGCATCCTATCAACAGTAAAATGCGTGATTATCTGGAAAAGGCGATTATCGAAAAATATGAAAGTGCCCTTGTTGAAGAATAGTAGGATTATGCTCCGCATAGTCCTATTTTTGTTGTGATACAATTGATGGGTGACAAATAAAAAAGAAAATAGACTCCAATATGATATAATGTTAAGTGACAAAAAAAACAAAGTATCAAAAGGAGCTATTTTCTATGAACAGTATAACATCAATAGCAAAGTTTCGTC
>JAOAAV010000045.1 GCA_026418715.1 Clostridia bacterium | reverse complement strand
TTGTCTTCTACAAGCCATAGATTATACTTTTCGCAAAATTCCTTTACAGCCTTGAGATTGAAAACATTGCCAAGGCTGTGCGCCACTATAACAGCCTTCGTCTTTGAAGTTACCGCATCCTCAAGCTTTTTAGGATCAATATTGTATGATGGTATGTCAATGTCTACAAAAACAGGAACAGCGCCGATTTGTACAATCGGCGCAACTGTAGTAGGAAACGCCGCCGCAACGGTGATAATCTCATCCCCTCTTTTAATTTGCCTATCTCCCAGAAGCGGCGACGTAAGAGCAGCTGCCGCCAGCAAATTCGCAGAAGACCCCGAATTTACCGCAGAGCAGAACCTTACATTCAAATATTTCGCAAGTCCTTCCTCAAATTCATCCGTATACCTGCCTGCGGTAAGCCAAAATTCCAGCGATGAATCGACAAGATTGCAAAGCTCCTCTTCGTCATATACTCTTCCGGCATAGTTGATTCTGTCGCCCTCTCTATAGTCAGCTTTTTTATGGTTTTCCCTGTAATACTGCTTTACCATGTCTAAAATTTGCTGTTTTTCCATATATCCTTCTCCTTCTATAGCATATATCTGCAATCTACAATAATTTTTTCTCCAAAGCCTGCCGCTGCTTTAAACTCCTCCCATGCCGTAACGATAGCAATAACCTCTGATTTGTCATAAACCGTTTTTGCATCCTTGCAATATTCCAAATCAATGTCGGCATATTTTGCCTTAAACTCATCCATTGCAACAGGATCATATGCACAAATGTTTTTATATCCCAGAGCATTGAGTTCCCTTATGATTTTTGCAGCAGGAGTATCTCTCACATCATCTGATTCAGGCTTAAACGAAAGTCCCAAAATACCGATGGTTTTATCCCTTGAAATATTTTTGCAGATTTTCTTTGCCACAGTTTTGGCAACGTTGGCATTCGTTTCAATGACATTTTTTAGAATCTGAGGAGTAAAACCCTTTTGAATTGACTGTGAATATAGGGCGCAAGTATCCTTCGGCAGGCAATAGCCTCCGTATCCGCAGCCGGGATACGCGTATGCCCTCATGCCGCAATCCCCCCAGCGCTTGTCCATATGCAACACCCTGAAAGCTTTTGCAATATCAATTCCGCCTATGGCATCAGCAATCTGCGCCATTTCATTAGAATAGCTTATAAGCGTTGCAAGCAGCGTATTAGACAGATATTTAATAAATTCCGCGGTACTGTGAGAAACAGGGATGATCGGCACACCAAGCGGCTTATATAAATTTAAAAGCATATCTTTTGAATTTTCATCATTGCAGCCTATAACTATCCTGTCCGCCTCGATAAAATCCTTCCAGCAATGTCCTTCTCTTAAAAATTCGGGATTGTTTGCAATTCCGAATTTTTGTGAAATTCTCTTTTTTGACAATACATAAGGCAACACCTTTTCGGAAGTCGTAGACGGGGGAACCGTTGATTTTACCACAAGGACCCTGAATTTATCATCATCTGCGGCATCTATTGTACTGTCAATGGCTGAAAATAGATATTTTAAATCAGCCGCACCGTTTTCTCCATATGGAGTCCCTACACAATAAAAAACATACTCGCTCTTTTTTATTGCTTCTTTTACATCATCGGCAACAAAAAAGTCTCTGTTTATGTGTGTTTTTAAAATGTCCTCCATATGAGGCTCCAAAAACGGCAGTTTGCCATTTTTCAATAAAGTCTTCCTATTTTCGTCTACATCAACCCCAAAAACTTCGTATCCTAAATGCGCAAATCCCAGTGCAGTCGTAAGCCCTACAAAACCCAGTCCAAAAACGGTTACCATATCACTTGCTCCTTCGAACTTTCTTTAATAAACTTCAAAAATTTATATACTCCATCCTCAACATAAATTTCAGGACTGTAGCCCAGTATTTTTTTCGCTTTATCAATGCTCGGGCATCTTCTTTGCGGATTGTTCGTAAGATAATCCTTATCCTCGGACGTATCATAAATAATTTTGCCCTTGTAATCAAAAAGCTCACTCCCCGCCCTTTGATAAATTTGAGCAAGCTCAAATATCGTTATTTCGGGCTTTTCAATCCCTATGTTAAAATAATCATACTTTCCGTGAAGCAAAATTTTCAAATACCCAGCCGCAGCATCCGCTATATAGCAGAAAGTCCTTGTCGGACTGCCGTTTGATAAAATGACTATATCCCTGTTTTCAACTACATTTTTTGCAAAATCAGCGGGTACGCGCTTATCATTAAGCTTCATGCCGGGGCCGTAATTATTGAAAGGTCTTGCCACACCGATAGGCATATTATATTTTTGGCTAAACAGCATGCACATAGTTTCCCCAAATCTTTTCGATTCGTCATAACACGCCCTCGGTCCGGTCGCAGAAACAAAGCCTTGATATTCCTCATTCGTGGGAATTGCATCAGGAGACGGATCTCCGTATATCTCGCTCGATGAAAAAAACAAAAAACCTCGAAGATTTTTGTCCGAGTAAAAATCAAGCAAGCCTCTGAGTCCCCAAATGTTTGCGTCAAGCGTTTCTATCGGATATTTTCTGTAAAACATCGGAGAGGCAATCGACGCCATATGTATTACAAAATCGGCGTTTTCCGCTCCTTCGATATCGCAGATCTTATCCTTTGCAACATCGAATTTTTTTATCTCAAATCTCTTATCTTCCGCTATTTTGCTCATCCATTCGGGATATCCCAGCATAAAGTTATCAAGACAAATTATTTTCTTCAGATTAAGCGTATCCGCATGGTAATGAAAAAAATTAACAAAATAATATCCCAGAAAGCCTCCGCAGCCTGTAATAACCACGGACGAATTTTCAAGTTTTTCTCTTTCTTTGCGTGAAAGTTTGCCTAACGTATAATTAAAATCCTCTTCCAAAAAAACAGTTCTCATATTATCTATCCTTCCGCATTTTTGAGTAATACATCAGCCCTTTGAAAGTCTCCTCCGCCTCTGTTCTGACATTGACTTCTCTGCCAAATTTATCAATAATCAATTCCCTTAAATAATCTATTTTCTTAGCCAATCCGCCTGTAAAAACAATGGTATCTATACTATCTTTGTCTGAAATAAGCTTCTCGGACAAAGAAACAAAATTCTTGCTCATTGTCTCAAAAACGGATTGAATTAAAACCTCAACATAAAAGTTATCCTCTTGTATATTCTTTATATACCCCGTTTTCTCTTGCGTGACTGCATTTGAAAAAAAGCTCAGATCCACGTCCAACCTTTGTGTTTCTTCTTTTTTCGTCAATGACAAAATATAATTCCAAATCTCCTCATCATCTATTTTCCTTTTACAAAAGCCCGTCAAAATGCCCTTTATAAATCGAAAATATACATTTAACGCCCTTCCCGACGGAATGTGCACAATTGTATTCAGATAAAGTCCATGAAAATACGGTCTTGTCTGAAAATCTCTTGAAAAAACCGCCTCATTTTCTACAACACTCACCTGAGCGCCCGTTCCCATATTGAATGAGAGAATTCCCCTTCTTTCAACTCCCGCGCCCAGCAATGCGGCCTGCTGATCCCCGATTGCAGGCAAGGCGGAAAACTCTGTCTTGCCATATGTAAAATTGATAGACTTGCTATCATTTATTTCAGGGAAAATAACTTTTCCATCACTTATGCTCTCAATCAGCCTTTGATTCCAACAAGATCCGGCAATATCAAACAACCCCGTCGCCGCCGCATTTGTGGGATGAATATAAGGCTCCACCCCACTTATACTCCTTAAAATATAATCCCCAAGAGTATAAAAATAATAACGCTCCTTGCTTAAATACCCCTTACTTTTCAGGTAAAACAAGCCGCTGCTCGGCAATCCCGCTTTAAGCGGCATACCAGAAAGCATAACATCCTCTTCGTCAACAATTTCGCCGAGCATCTGCAAATAGCTAATGCCACCCTCACATTCAAGAGCGCACTCGTTCTGCCACGAAACATAATCAGTCTCCAAATCTCCGTCTTCATCCGTTAAAACAAAGCCGTGCATTTCATTTGATATACACAATTTCGCTTCTTTGAGCCCTTCTGATAAAACGCATATCAATTCTGCAGCCGCCCTCAATGTTTTACCTATGTTTGAATTCTGCAAATCCCAATTAAACACATTGGGTTTTATGTCAACTGTTCTGTATTCTGTTTTTATAATTTTTTCGCGAACATCGTCTATCAATGCTCCCTTTATAAAGCTTGCTCCGCAGTCAATTGCGATAATATTCATGAGTTTCCTCCAAATATGAACAGAACAGTCCGTATAATTCATCATTGATTTCCACAGGGTGGATAATGAGATTGCTTAACCTGTCAAGCAGGGCAAGAAAAACAGTATTGTTTTTTACCTTCTTGTCCATTTTCACTGCGTCAAACAGCTTTTGAGGAGCTTTTATCACTATCTCCTCGGCAATAAACGCTCTTTTTATAAAAGCTTTAACATCATCATACACTTCTTTGTCTAAGATTCCATATTTATATGAAAGATAGTTCACAACGTCAATGCCCCATATCACGGCGGTTCCGTGCGGAATCTCGTTTTTGGTGTAGCTTTCAAGCGCATGTCCGAACGTATGCCCGTAATTGAGCACCCTGCGCAAATCCCCTTCAAATTCATCTTTTTCTATAATATCCTTTTTCACCATAAGTCCCATATGAATATATCTGTCAATATCCTTGCATGGAATGTACTGACTCAAGGACGAAATCTCACGATAGAAATTTTCGTCCGACGTCAGCGAAAATTTTAAAAGCTCTCCCCATCCGTTGACATAATCCTCTTTTGTCAATGTGTTTAAAAAGCCTGTATAAATAAAAATCTTCTTCGGCGGATAAAAAACTCCAAGCTGATTTTTAAACTCTCCCAAGTTGATCCCGCATTTGCCGCCTATACAGGAATCACACATGGCCAGCAGTGTAGTGGGGAAGAAGTACCATTCCATATTTCTTAAAAATATGTTGCTTGCAAATGTCGCAATATCCTGTGTTATTCCTCCGCCTACACATACAACTTTCCAATTCTTTTTAACTTTTCTGCTCTGCCAAAAATAAATCAATTCCATTATATGTTCGATATTTTTTCTGCTTTCAACAGGTTCCACAAGAAAAATATCATCAATGCTTATACCTTCAAAGCTGTCTTTGTACAGCTCGTATACATTTTTGTCAATCACAAAAGTGTAATTGCCTTCAAGCTTTTCAATCTCATTTTTGAAATCATCTATAAATTCAACAGTATAATCATACAGTTTCGATTTTAGCACTATTTTATCCATACTATTCTCCTTTAAAATACTATCTGCACAAAAAACCGCCATCCACCGCTATCAGTTGCCCTGTGATGCTTTTGTTAAAATCAGAGCACAAAAACATCGTCAAATCGGCAATTTCTTCCTCTGTCTGAAATCTTCTCGTAGGTATACTTCTTGATATGGACTCAATTTCTTCCCCAGATAGATTTTTCTTCGTCATTTCCGTCATAACATAGCCCGGAGCAATGCAATTTACCATAATATTAAAAGGTGCAAGTTCCAGCGCCAGTGTTTTCATCGCTCCGGTAACCGCGTTTTTGGAACTTGAATAGGCAAGTCTTCCTTCCCTTGAAACCATGGAATACAATGAGGATATAAAAACTATTTTCCCTTCTCCTTTAAGCTTTTGTCCTTTCACAAAGGCGCTAATAAGCCGAAGGCTTGAGAATAAATTTACCTGATACGTTTTTATCAAATCCTCCGCTTTTATTTCCTCTATCGGGGAAATCAAGTTTATTCCTGCGTTGAAAACCATAATATCAGGGCTGTATTCCGAGTTCTTTACTATATATTTGCGAACACTGCCGTCATCAGATAAATCCATCTCTTCCCTTTTAGGAGCGGCGACCTCCGCTCCGTTTTCGATAAATCTGTCCTTTATTGCTTTCCCTATTCCACGGCTTCCGCCAGTCAAAAAAACACTTTTCCCGTTAAAATTAATCTCCATAATCATTTCTACCCTTTATCCCTTGAATACATTCTCTTCCATTTCTTCTCTAGACAAAAACGGATACATATCCTCAATCGAAGGAGATACAATAGAGCCATCCGGCATTACTTTGGATGAAAGCTTAGGTTCAAACAACTGCTCCGGATTTAAAACCACCTCGCAAATTGCAGGCCCCTGAGTTGAAAGAAGAATATTGATTTTTTCGTCTATTTCATCTATATTGCTTATGTTTATATATTCTATTCCATAGGCATAAGCTATTTTTTCCGCACTCGGAAAGCTGATGCCGCTATCAGGATCTATTCCGCAGAAATTTGAATCGAACATATTCATCTGCGTCTGCCTTATAGAATGATAGCCGTTGTTATTGAGCCAAACCACCTTGATATTAAACTTGTTATGAACCAAAGTTTGAAGTTCCTGCAAATTCATCTGAATGCTCCCATCCCCTTCAAGGCAAACAACCCTCTGCCCCCTCAAGGCAACAGCTGCTCCTATTGATGCAGGCAGACCGTAGCCCATGCTTGCGCATCCTGCATTTGTATATAACCTTTGATTTTTCTTTATCCTAAACGCTTGAAATGAGCATACGCATGCGCTACCGTTGCTTGCAACCGTCACGTCTCCCTCTGAGAGATGCTCGGACAGCTTTTCCATAAATATATACGGGTTGACAGGAGTTTTTACCTTGAAAAACTCCTCCCGCACCGCCGGATATTTCTTTTCAATTTTTCTGCACCACTCAAGCCACTTTGCGTGCTTGTCGGAATTGTTTTCAAAATCTGCCGCAAGCAGCTTGCCTATAAATTCCCTCACGTCCCCATGAATCGGCATATCCACCGAAAGAGTGGGCTTTTTAAGCTCTGCCTCGTCAATATCCACATAAATGAGGTATGCGTCTTTCGCAAAGCTTTCCCAATTATAGCTTACCTGTCTGACAGTCATCCGACATCCCAGCGAAATCAATAAATCGCTGTTTTGAACCACAAAGTTTCCTCCGCGTGTTCCTACGCTGCTTGGTCTTCCACAATAGAGAGGATGCTCGTCCCACAATGCATCATGCACATTCCATGCAGTTACAACAGGGATTTTAAGCTTGTCAATCAATTTTAGAAAAGCATCATACGCTCCCGACTGTCTGACAGAACTTCCCACCAGTATTACCGGCTTTTTAGCCTCCTTTATTTTCTCTATCACTGCTTTAATCGTATCATCCGAAATTTCAGGGGGCAGCTCACTGCTGTCCTCCATACAATCGTAGTGTGCAAGCTCATCCGTTTCAACTACCGCCGATTGGACATTTACCGGTATATCAAGCCACACAGGGCCCGGTCTGCCATGCTTTGCCAGGTATAGTGCTTTTTCCAGATGATAAGCAACTTCCTTCGGCTCCGTAATCATAACCGCATACTTTGTGATTTTCCTTACGCATTCTACTATATTTACCTCTTGATCCCCAAGCTGCCTCAACGGCAGATTTGTTGACGCCACACAGGTTGAAAACTTTGCCTGTCCCGAAATGATAAGCATGGGAATAGAGTCAAGCCATCCACCCACAACACCTGTAATGGCATTTGTACCTCCGGGGCCAGACGTAACGCATACGGCGGCAATATTTCCAGTCAGTCTTGCATAGCTTTCAGCCGCCATCGAACAAGCCTGCTCATGGTGGTTGTATATACAGTTTAAACCGCTGTGATGTCCGAACGCATCATTTAAATGTATCGCTCCGCCACCCGTTATTGTAAATATATCTCTAATCCCATTGCCATGCAAATAATCGGCAATATAATCCGCTACTCTAATTTTCATTCCATATTCCTTTCCTTATATGCTTATATTTACCAAATCATCCATGGCGCTTGATTTGAGGCTATCAAATACTCCAGTGCCTCTTTGTCGCGAAGAGTATCCATGCACTGCCAAAAGCCATTATGTTTATATGCCATAAGCTGGTTTTCTCTCGCAAGCCTCTCCATGGGCGCCCTCTCCAATACGGTCGCGTCCCCGTCGTTTATATATTCAAATATCTCAGGCTCAAACACCATAAAGCCGGCGTTTATCCAACCTCCGTCCTCCTTGTTCTTTTCCGCAAAATTTGTAATTGCCTTATTTTCATCAATCTCCAAAACACCGAACCGTCCTCCAGGCTGTATTGCCGTCATAGTCGCAATTTTACCATGGGAATTGTGAAACTTTACAAGTTCAGAAATATCAACATCAGAAACTCCGTCACCATATGTGAGCATAAAAGGCTCATCTCCTACATACTTTCTCACTCGCCGCACTCTGCCGCCCGTTTGGGTATTATACCCCGTATCAACCAGCGTCACCCTCCAAGGCTCGGCAACATTATTGTGGACAATCATTTCATTATTATTTGCAAAATCAAGCGTAATATCTGATCTATGCAAATAATAATCCGCGAAATATTCCTTTATCATGTACCCCTTATAGCCGCAGCAAATAATAAATTCATTATAGCCATAATAAGAGTAATACTTCATTATATGCCATAAAATGGGAGAGCCGCCTATTTCAATCATAGGTTTAGGTTTTAAATGACTTTCTTCGCTTATTCTTGTCCCGAACCCGCCCGCAAGCAATACAACCTTCACAATTTCGCCTCCCGCTGCTTTTTAAAATAGATTTTATAGAAAAATCCATGAAACCACTAACATATCTATCGACAAAATGCACAAAAGCTTTAGTAAAAACGTCTTTACAAATTAAGTATATCTTATTTTCATGGAAACATCAACATATGATTTTTTGTATAGATTTGCAGGGGATATGAAGCATATTATTGACACAAGCCTGAAGGTTTTAGAGTTTTAAATGGAATGTGTGTTTTTATCCTGCGTTGCCGTCAATATTGGTTTTTAAATAGGTACCATGCCATTTGCACAAAATTTATTTTGTTTGCAAGTCACATTATTCAAGTCACATTATTTAAGAAACCTCTAAACAATGTAAAAAACAAAAAAATAAAATTGAGAAAGCACTGATTTTATCAAATCGGTACTTTCTCAATTAAAAATAAGCTTACCTGCATTTATTGCTCAATATTTCTGATAATATCATCCCTTATTTTTGATACATCAATCTCTCTCACTTTTTTTCTAAGCTCTAAAATCAGCCCCGGCGATACGGAAAGCTCATCTATGCCTATGCTCAAGAAAGTTTCTGTCAATTCCAAATCCGAAGCAAGTTCACCGCATATTCCTATCCATATTCCGTTTTGATGTGCATTATCGGCCGCCATCTTAATCATTCTGATAATTGCCTTATGGTGCGGATCATAAAACCAATCCAATTTCGGGTTCTGACGGTCAACCGCCAATGCATATTGAGTTAAATCATTTGTGCCTATACTGAAAAAATCAACCTCTTTCGCCAAAATATCGCTGATTATCACGGCGGCAGGTGTTTCAATCATGATGCCGAGCTCGACAGACTCATCAAATGGTATCCCATCAGCCAAAAGTTCGGATTTTACTTCCTTGACAACTTTTTTAATTTCTTTTATTTCCTTTAGCGAAGTAATCATAGGGAACATAATTGCAATTTGTCCGTATGCCGATGCCCTGTATAATGCCCTAAGCTGAGTTTTAAAAATTTCCTTCTCCTGCAGGCATATGCGTATGGCTCTGTATCCCATTGCTGGATTTTCTTCATTTGGCAGATTGAAATATTTTGCCTGTTTATCCGCTCCTATATCCAAAGTCCTTATAATGAGCTTTTTCCCCGCCATGGTCTCAGCCGCTGTTTTATATACGTTAAATTGCTCCTCTTCCGTGGGAAAATCTAACTTTTCAAGATATAAAAACTCACTTCTAAATAGCCCGACTCCCCCAGCATCATTTTGAAGAACGCTTCCCAAGTCGGACAAGTTTCCTATATTGGCATATATATTTATTTCTTGCCCGTCCAAAGTAATATTTTTCTTACCCTTGAGTTCGGATAAAAGTTCTCTTTTAAATCTGTCTTCCTTTTGCTTTTCGATAAAATGTTTTATCGTCGCTTCATCTGGATCTATATATACATTTCCTGAAAATCCGTCAATAATGCAAAACTGCCCGTCATATTCAGGCTTTAAAAATTCACCTGCATTGACCACAGCGGGAATGTTCATGGTTCTTGCGAGTATGGCGGTATGTGAATTTGAAGAACCTTTCATTGTCACAAACCCTAAAACTTTGTCTTTGTCCATTTGAACGGTTTGGCTCGGTGTCAAATCCTCCGCCGCAACAATGACAGGTTCACTGCCCGAAATACTGTTTTCAGATGCATCCGATAAAATATTTAAAACTCTTTCGGATATATCACGGACATCGGCGGCTCTTTCCTTCATATATGAATCATCCATAGCCGAAAACATCATGGCAAAATTATCCGCCGTCGCCGCTACCGCATACTCCGCATTTACATTTTGGGAGCGGATAATATTGATTATGGAGTCACAATAGTCCAAATCATTGAGCATCATTTGGTGTATGTCAAATATCATTGCGTGTGTTTCTCCAACTTCCTGAAGAGCCTTGTCATACAAATGCTGAAGCTGAAAAATTGCTTCTTTTTTTGCATCCTCAAATCTTTTTATTTCATTTTCCGCATTTTCCACACGATAACGCTTTATGTTTTTTTCTCTTTTTTCATATATTAGAAGCCTTCCCAAAGCAATTCCTCCGGAAACGCCCTTGCCTTTTAAAACAGTCATTTTTATCACCTTCTTTCATTCGGAACCCTCCGCAAACTCAAAGATTTTCCACAAGGAAATTCTTTATCGTTTCTATTGCTTGTTCTTCATCAGCGCCTTCGGCTGTTATTGTAATTTCCTCACCTTTTTTCGCCGCAAGACCCATTACGGCAAATATCCTCTTTGCGTCGCCCGAATTTGTCCCCTTTTTGATGGTAATATCCGACGAAAATTTCATACATTCCTTTACCAGCATCCCCGCAGGTCTTGCATGTATTCCATCTTTATCGGTTATTACATATTTAAATTCCTTCATATCAATCATCCTCCGTCATAGACTTGATTTAAAAAGAAGCCTGAATTTATTGGCAAAAAATCATTTTTCAGGCTTCTTTTTGATTTTTGCTTTATAAAATTAAATTACTTTTCAACAGGCTTTTTCAAAACTGCAAGAATAAGCATACCCACAACCGAGCCTATGCACAGAGCAAGAAGGTACAAAAGGGGCTGTCCAACCACAGGGAATACAAATATACCGCCATGTGGAGCCATAAGGCTGCACCCGAATACCATCGACAGTGCTCCCGCAGTCGCCGAGCCTATCGCACAAGCTGGAATTACTCTAAGAGGATCTGATGCTGCAAATGGGATTGCACCTTCCGTAATAAATGACAGCCCCATAATAAAGTTAGTAATACCGGATTGTCTTTCCTTCTCTGTAAATCTGTTTTTGAAAAACACGGTACAAAGTGCTATTGCAAGAGGCGGAACCATACCTCCCACCATAACCGCTGCCATTATTTCATACTGTCCTGTTGCAAGCGAAGCTGTGCCGAAAAGATATGCCGCTTTGTTAATCGGGCCTCCAAAATCAATTGACATCATACCTCCCAAAATCAAGCCCAGCAATATTTTGCTAGTTCCGCTCATTCCGCTTAATGCATCCGAAATCCACTTATTAAATGCAGCCATAGGAGGATTTATAACAAACGTCATTCCGACACCTATAAGCAAAACTCCAAGAAGCGGATAAATCAGCACGGGCTTTGTTCCTTCAAGGCTTTTAGGAAGTCCTGCAAATAACTTTCTCAGCCCTACAATGATATATCCCGCCGCAAAACCTGCAACCAAAGCACCTAAAAATCCTGCTCCTCCTTCTTTTGCCATCAATCCTCCGACAAATCCCACCGCCAAAGCAGGTCTGTCACCTATGCTCATAGCTATGAAACCTGCCAAAACAGGCAGCATAAAGCCGAAAGAATACTCGCCTATGGTTTTTAAAAGTGCCGCCAGCGGCGTGTTTTTACCAAAATTGGAAGGATCTATCTTAAAGTCGTCAAACAAAAATGCCAAAGCAATTAAAATTCCGCCGCCTATTACAAATGGAAGCATATGTGACACGCCATTCATGAGATGCTTATAAATCTGCCGTCCCACGCCCTCTTTTTCATCGGTTTCGTCGCCAAGTCCCGAATCGGTATGATTGTAAATAGGAGCTTTCCCGCTCATTGCTTCTTCTATTAACTCCTTTGCCTTATGAATACCCTTTGCAACATTTGTCTGAATTACTCTTTTCCCGTCAAATCTTGCCATATCGATGTTTTTATCGGCAGCAACAATGATACAATCCGCATTTTTAATGTCCTCTTTTGTGAGTACGTTTTTTGCTCCGCCTGAGCCGTTGGTCTCTACCTTTATACTTACACCAAGCTGTTTTGCTTTTTCTTCCAAAGCTTCAGCCGCCATATATGTGTGAGCAATGCCCGTCGGGCAGGCGGTTACCGCAAGTATTTTATATTTACCCTGTGTTTTCTGAACGTCACCAAATTTTTCTGATTCAGCCTTGTTTATCATTTCACAAAACTCCTCCGTATTCTTAGCATTAATCAAATTTTCTCTAAATGATTCATTCATAAGCAAAATGGATAATCTGCCCAAAACATCAAGATGAATATTTTCCTCCGTATCTGGTGCGGCAATTAAAAACAACAATCTTGAAGGCTTTCCATCCATGGCCTCAAAATCAACACCGTCTTTAACCACCATAGCGCTCAATCCCGCTTTTAAAACGCTCTTTGTTTTTGCATGAGGAATAGCGACGCCCTCGCCGACTCCCGTCGTTCCAAGCTTTTCTCTTTCAAGAACGCAATTTTTGTACTCCTCCGGATCTGTTAAATTACCCGTCTTTTTCATCAGTTCTATAAGCTTGTCTATTGCCTCTGTTTTTGAAAAAGCCTGAGCATTTAAGCTTATAGACTCTTTTGATAATAAATCCGTAATACGCATGACACTTCATCTCCTTTTTAAATATCATAGTTTTTTAAATAATTCCAATATTTGTTCCTCTGTTGCCAGCCAATCCACAAATGCCGATGCACTTCCTGCCGCAAGCCCCATTTTAAAGGCAGTTTGATAATCCTGTGTTTTCATATAGCCCGCTAAAAAGCCTGCAACCATTGAATCTCCTGCGCCGACAGAGTTTACCGCCTTGCCTTCGGGAGGACGGCTTTTTAAAATATTTCCGTTTTCGTCTATCATTAAAGCTCCGTCACCCGCCATGGATATTAAAACATTTTCTGCACCCATCTCTTTTAATTTTTTAGCATATTTGATGATTTCATCGTCTGTCTTTAAATCCACTCCAAACATTTCTCCCAGTTCTTTATTGTTAGGTTTTACTAAAAACGGACGATATTTAAGCACATTAAGAAGCAAATCCTTTGTTGCGTCGGCAACTACTCTAACATTTTTATTTTCGATGCTTTTTAAAATAATTTCATAAACATCGTCGGGAAGAGTATTCGGGATACTTCCCGCCAAAACAAGCGTATCCCCCGCCTTCAGCTCTTGCAATTTTTTAATAAGCTCATTTAAATCATCTTCTGAAATTATGGGTCCCTGTCCGTTGATTTCCGTTTCTTTCTCCGCCTTTATTTTTACATTGATTCTTGAAAACCCCTTATCAATTTTAACAAAATCACATTCACAACCAAAATCGTTTATAAGCTTTTCAATCGCATCTCCTGTAAATCCTGCGGCAAATCCTAAAACCTTGCTTTCAATTCCCAAGTTTTTGAGAACAATCGAAACATTAATTCCCTTTCCGCCGGGATAAACATACTCTTTTTCCGTACGGTTTATCTCTCCCTGTTTAAGACTTCCTACCCTTACTACATAATCGATACACGGATTAAATGTTACCGTATAAATCATATCAACCAACCTCCATAACACTGGTATAGGTTCTAAATTTGCCATCTTCCAGTTTTGAAGTTATTATTTCCGCTTTCTCTATATCGGCAAAAGTAACTGCCGACATCTTGTTGAATTTTGAAGAATCGGCAACAACGCAGCATCTTCTGCATCTTGACATCGCCTTTGTTTTTGTTCTTGCTTCCTCAATATCAGGAGTACTAAATCCACCGTCTGTGCTTATACCATTTGCACCAAAAAAGCCGATATTAAAATGATATCTGTCCAAGCTTTCAACAGCCTCTCCTCCTATGACGGCTTCCGTCATCGCCTTTATTTTCCCCGCTATTATATATACCTTGCATCCTTTATACGCAAGTTTTTTTGCCAATGATATTCCGCAAGTCACATATACCGCATTCTTTTCTGTAATATATTCAACCATTGCTTCCGTCGTTGTCCCCGCATCCATATAAACAAAATCATTTTCCTTTATAAGCTGTGCGGCATATTTTGCTATACGCATTTTTTCATCTGCATTGAGATTGTATCTTAAAGAAACATCATTTTCCTCCATGCTGAGAGCGGAAATTGATACGGCGCCGCCGTGAACCTTGTTCAGCTTGCCCATGCTGTTTAAAACATTTAAGTCCCTTCTTATGGTTGATTCTGATATGTTTAAAATTTTCGTCAGTTCCAAAACCGTCACAGCTTTTTTCTCTTCCAAAAGCTTTAAAATTTTCGAAAACCTTTCTTCCGCCAACATAAAATCATTCCTTTCCCTCAGCAAAGATAACTATAATGCATAAAATTTTTGACTGTTTTTGATTTGTTTTTGTTTTCTATACACATATTATCATCAAAATAATTCATTGTCAATCATTTTCAGTCAAAAATATTACACAAATTATCTATTATTATTTTATAATTTATAACCAATAGCTATTGGCTGAATAATTCAAAAATCAAGGACATTTCATGGAAATAATTTTAGTTATAATATAACCCTAAATTAATTATTATATTTGCATAGTATATAAGCTAAAAAAAAGCAAATAATATAAATATCTCAAAACATTGGGAAAACAAAGGGATTAAAATGTTAAGGAGGTGTTTTTGTGGCAAAATCCGGAATGAGAAGACCGGACCCATCCATGCCCCACGGAACAGAGAGCAATAAAAAGCTTCACATGGGCAAAAATGAAGTATCTCCCGTCCCCGAACTTCAAGGAAAAGCAAAAAATAAAAAAGCAGACCCCATGCAGGGCTGATAAACCTCTGATTTTTAATTTACTAAGAGGTTCATTAATCAAAAAGTTTTCAAAAAAACACTGATTCAGCGGCGTATAAAGAAATTTAAAATTTCCCTTCAGCCTCACTGAATCAGTGTTTTTTACATTCCTACAAACACAATCCGCTGACTATCCGTCTTAGGCGACAAAAACGATAATTCATCATAAACATCTACGGATGAAAACCCCGCCTTTTTGAGCAATCTGACAAGTTCTTTCTCGGAGTATGCTCTTTGCAGGTGACGTTCCTCAAATCTTCGGTAGTTTTTCCCCATTTTTTCAAAGAACGTTAAATACATATCGCTTATATGCTTATCGGCATGATAAATATTTTCCCATGCATAAAAGATATCCCTTCCACTGTGTATGAAGGTATTATTCCCTATGATTTCAGAAAGCTTATACCTTGTACTGATATCAAAAATAAACATTCCGCCCGGCTCTAAAAAACAATTTTTAATTTTGCAGAAAAGGTGATACAAAGCCATCGGCGAAAGCATATAATTAACTCCGTCAATCATGCACAAAAACGCATCTGCGCTTCCATATAAATCAAGCTTTGCGAGGCTTTGATTTAAAAACAAGACATCGAGTTTTTTTCTCTTTGCTTTTTCCTGCGCAACCGAAAGCATATCGGCCGAACGGTCAACACCTATCATTTCATAGCCGCGTTCGGCAAGGGGCACCGTAAAATTCCCCGTACCACAGGCAAGATCCACAACCAGATTAGGCGACTTGTCATAGTGAGAAAACAGGTTTTCAATATAGTCCACCCAACAGTTATAGTCTATATCCATCAATTTGTCATAAACATATGCAAAGCTCGAATAGTTAGACATTTCCCTTCTCCTTCAGCCTCGAAATGATAAGCCTGTAGCCCTCGGCTCCGTAGTGCAAGGCGCGGTTCACCCTGCTGATAGTTGCGGTGCTTGCACCTGTTTTTGCGGCAATATCCGTGTATACGTGCTTTTCATCAAGCATAAGCGCAACCTCAAGCCTTTGGCTCATAGATTTAAGTTCCGAAACCGTACAGAGATCTTCAAAAAAATTGTAACATTCCTCTATCGTCTTAAGCTTTAAAATCGCTTCAAATAAAATGTCCATGTTATCATCTTTTATCTTTTCATTCATTATATCACCTTTTTCTTGAAATCAGCAACCCTTAGTGAAACACTCCCGACTGATGCTGTTCGTGTGAAAATCTTTCCAGAATATTGTTAAGCGGCTTTTTTAAAAACCTTCCATACAGCGTAAATATTGTTCCAAACATCAAAAGCATTCCTATATCCTTCATCAGCGGATCAAATGCCACACCGAAAATAGCCTCTCTCACACCGCTGATTGCATAAGTAAACGGAAGCATATTATGTATTGTCTGAAAGAAGGAAGGCGTAACCTGTATAGGGAAGGTACCTCCCGAACCTGTAATCTGCAAAAGCAAAAGTATTATGGAAACCGCTTTCCCCACATTGCCAAGCGTGGAAACCAATGAATATATAATCATTGAGAAAATCAGGCTTGTAAATATGCAAAGCAGCACAAACAATATCGGATTATGCGCACCGATGCCCAGTATAAACAAATCACCCAGTGCAGTTATCAGTCCTTGGAAAAATGCAATCGTTGCAAATAAAAGATATTTTCCAAAATATTCCTCCGAAGGTGTATAGGCAATAAGCGCATTTTTTGCCTGTGTGGTCAGCATTGCACCCAAGAAAAGCCCGCCTACCCAAAGCGCTAGCACGGAATAAAAAGGAGTAAGTCCAGTTCCGTAATTTTGCATCTGATACACGCTGTGGGTAGTAAGCTCAACAGGTGATGAAATAAAATCTCCCTCTGTTTCCGGATCGCTCTTTAAAAAGCTTATCAAATCATCAAAGCTGATCTCTCGGCTCACGTCATCTATTTTGTTTAACACATACTTTAAATCGCTCTGTGCGTCCGGTAACTCCTCCCTGATTTTATCAAGCCTTTCAACCGCAATTTCACCCGTATCCGCAGCCTCATGCGAAAATTCTGCCAAGTCAGAAACGGTTTTCTTCCCGTTTTTCAGCACAGTGCTGATATCGCTAAGAAGCAGCAGTCCGTCTGAGAGTCTGCTTTGCAGCCTTTCTATTTTCTCGTCATCCATGTTGTTTAATATAGTTCCAACGGACGATTGAAGATTGAATGCGGCTTTCTGCGTATCGCCAAGTACCGAAACCATAGTATTTCTGTCATTAATATCGGTTTTAAAATCAGAAAGCCTGCTGATCAGTTTATCCGTCTTGTCCAAAATATCCTGTGTTTTGGATGTTATTTTTTCATCTCCTTCATTTTGCAAATCCGACAACTCGGTATTTGCATTTTTGAGAATGCCTGAAACATCGTCAAGCGTCGCACTGATGCTGTCTATATTTGTATTAATGCTCTTTCGAAGCGCTGCCGAATTAACATTTAAATCCTTGCATACCACGCTTGCCTGTGAAAAAATATCTTCAGCATCATCAAGAGCATCTTCCAAATTATCATTTTGGGTATAAAGTTTTGTTCTGCTTGTGCTTATATACGTATTCAAGTTTGATAAATCCGTTTTCAAATTTGACAGCGCATTGTTATTTCCTACATTTTCCGAGATGGTCTGCAAATCACTTATAATACCAGTATTTGCAGCAATTACCCCGCCAAAAATTTTTGAAAACGGACTAAGCACAGCATTAATCGTGGTAAGGCTGTTTTCCAATCCAGTAATGACAAAAGAAATATCACTGGATATCCCGCTGTTTTCTATGGTATCCACCAAAGACTCTAATTGGCTTACTATTGTTTCCAGTTCATCCAATGCATTATCTATAGGTTCATAAATACTGTCAATATCATTTTTCAAATCATGCAGACTGCTTGATATATCAGAACACAATATGCTAAGGTCATAAGCGAGGCTTTCCACCTTCTGCAAATCGTCCGCACTCGACTTTACCTCCGATAAAAGCGTTTGAATTTTTTCTATGTCACTTAAAATACTGTCCGTAAGCTTTATGATATCCTTCAAATCTCCATTATTAAAATTCAAAAGCTTCGTGCGAATCTTATTTACATCTTCACGGAATGTATTCAAATCCTTTATTGCATCGTCAATATCATCGGATACAACAGGCTTATTTGTTTCAATATCGTTTATGAGTGTTCCCGCCGCATTGGAAACATCTAAAAGCAAAGTCTGCACTGATTCCAAATCACTGCGTACTTCGGGAGTATAAGCGCTTATTTTATCCTTCATATCCGCTATGGTATCTGAAAAATTATTATTGAAGTCCACTAATTGATCAATTGTATCCTGTATAAATATAAAATCCTCATCTTTGCCGTCAAGCTTGACAATTCCATCTTTTGCTTTATTTGACAATTTGTCAAGCCTTTCGGACAACTCCGGAAAATTGTCGTTTAAAACATGAAGAAGATCTATGTACTTTTGTATCTGCGGATATTTTTCCTCTGTATCCACTCCGATTTCATTGAGTTTTTCAAAAACCTTCTCTACAACCGTATCAATAATTGTTGAACTAATCTGGTTTTGCAAAGATGTAGCCGCGGCGTTGGTCATTTTAGGCGCAATGGCATTTTGCTTTTCATTAACATAGTATTCAATAGCCGGTTTTGTCGGATTTTTATCTACAAAAGTAGTCAACCTGAGTGAAAAATCTTCTGGTATAATAATTGTGGCATAAACATTGCCGTCCTCCACCATTTTCATACCTTCCTCACTGCTGTCGCAAAAAACCCAGCCAAGCTTATCGTTCGTTTTTAGGCTTGAAATTAATTCTCCTCCTATGTCAAGCTCAATATCCCTAATGCTTGCGCCCTTGTCTTCATTGACAACCGCAACCTTAATCCCCTTCGTGTTGCCATACGGATCCCATGAAGCATAAATATTAATCCACGCATACGCCGGCGGAAGAATAGTAATACCTATAATAATTATTGCGGTAGCCCAGCTTGAGATAATTTTCGCAAGATCGGACGAATATATTTTAAATACATTTTTCACCAAATCACCAGCCTTCGTTAATTGATAACCGAATTTTTTATAAACGTTTCAAACCAATCTACCACATTATCCCGTTCCTTCTCGGTAAGAGTTTCTAATTTGTCAAAAGGCTCATCTCTTACATACGACCCGTTATATTCTTTGTAATTTATGTGAAGCTTAATATCCTCTTTGTTTTCTTTTCTGATTGTAAAAATTCCGTCAAAGCCGTCCTCACCGACACTACCTGACGCATCCCCGCCAACCGTTTTCCCAAGAATTTTCCCACTCATGCAAACATTAAAGCTGTTCCCGAGCGAATCGGCATTTATGCTTGAGTGAAGCTGTGCCGCCTTTACAAAATACGAAAGGACATCTACGTCAGTTTCATCCGTAAAGTTTTCCCCCGAATGATTTCCGCTTGAGCGGATATTAACTGTAATTTCCTTCCCGATATTGCAGGAAAAAGTTATATCATTAATGAGTGTTTCTTGATTTTTCAGAGTAATTTGTGCAAAAACACTTTGTTGATTGCAGTCAAAATCGGCGCAAAGACTCATAATTCTATGCTTTTTATCGGTATAAACGGTAATGACCGCATCATTGGACACAGCATCTAAAACCATCTGTAACCCTTCAATAACCAAGCTGTCATCGACCGCTTCGCTGATACGCTGCATAAGCTTCTTTTTAAAGTCGGGTTTGAAATCAATATGCCATCCATACGCCGTAAGAAAGCCGCCATCTCCTATCACGGAAAAGTCCTTTTTATCGCTCTTTTTTACGTTTACACAATCCCTATATATGCTCTTTAAGGACAAGTATTTTTGTATAACTCCCGAATTTTTTCTAAAGCCCTTGCTGCCATCAAAAAAACTTTGACATGAAAAAGTTTGACGTTCCTCTGTATTTACCGTTTTTGCCGAAAAGCTTCCGTCCAAAAGCCCTATTTCAAGAGACGACGGTTTAAATTTTTCATCCAAAAAAAGCTCCTTTACGGTATTTGTCATGCACAAAAATATATATCTTTTCGGGGCAATTGTACGAAGCACCGGATTAGGCATCAAGTATATCACGGAAAAAATAAAGAGTGCAACAGCTGGACATATCCATACTTTTCGCTTCATAACACTCCCTCCTTCTGATATACATTTTACATAATCCTAAAAAAGCGTGCCAAAGCACACTTTTTTAATCCTCATCATCTTCCTCGGGCGTATTCCAGTTATGATAAACCTCTTGAACATCATCGTTATCCTCAAGAGCCTCCAAAAGCCTGTTCATCATAAGAATTTGCTTCTCATCCGTCAAATCCACCATAGTTTGTGGAATTAGTCTTATCTCTGCCGAGGAAACCACATATTTCGTTTCCAAACTGCTCCGCACCTTATCAAAGCTATCCGGTGCCGTGATAATTTCAAAATATTCATCCTCTATGTCAATATCATCCGCACCTGCCTCTAATGCATCCAATGTAACGGTATCCTCATCCAAAGAAGCATTTTTCTCAATAACTATTACCCCTTTTCTGTCAAACAAAAAGCTTACACAGCCTGTTTGACCGAGATTTCCGCCGAATTTATCAAAATAGTGGCGCATATCTCCCGCCGTACGATTTCTGTTGTCGGTTAAGGTTTCCACAATAACCGCCACACCGTTCGGACCGTAACCCTCATAAGTAATGCTTTCATAGTTGTCCGCGTCATTTTCACCAGCAGCCTTCTTAATTGTACGGTTTATGTTATCATTGGGTACATTATTCGCACGTGCCTTTGCAATAGCATCCTTTAACCTTGAATTATTTTCAGGATCCGCTCCTCCGGATTTTACCGCAACAATAATCTCACGTGAAATTTTAGTGAATATCTTTGCTCTCTGAGCATCGTTTGCACCCTTTTTCCGCTTTATTGTACTCCATTTAGAATGTCCCGACATTCAAATTCTCTCCTTGAAACGTTTTTTAAGGAAACCCTGAATTTAAAATCTCGAAAAATGAGTTTGTAAAAACTGAGTTTGTAAAAACATTTTGACTTCGGCAGATTCATCCCCTCCCTACTATCTTTCAGGTACTGGTCTTCAAATCTGTTTTCCGAAGAAAAACAGCACTTTGGCTCAATTTCCCTCTGAAAAATCCAACCTCATTTCTAATTTTAAATTATTAAGAGGTCCCTCCGCAATACAAACTTTAATCAAAGATAACTCAACAAATAGTGTTTCGCACTGCTTGTCGAGTTATCTGCCGCTCTTAATCTTTACTGCCCCGCTTCGCCCTCGGGCTTCTCACTTGCCTCTGCCTCGCTCGCAATTCTCTCCTCCAGCGCCTTTTGATCAACAACATTTCTTACTTCCTTCCATTTGGTATCCGCCGTAATCTCATCGCCAAAGCCATAGTATTCCTTAAATTCTTCCAAGGAGTCTTCGCCGACATAGGCCCTCAATGTGGCTTCGCCCTCTGCTTCACCCCATGTTGTATCACCCGTAACACTGTCAGGAAGTTCCAGCCTCTCTTTAATCTCATCAACGGTCATTCCATTCATTTCTGCCATTTTGCTGAGAGGAATGCTGTAATATGCGGCAGACTCTGTAGTATCTCCCGGCATATCCGTAGGCAAAGAGTACTCGGCAATAAATTCATCAAGGGTTTTGCCCGAACTTTGTGCAACCTCAGCCAGAGTTCTGCCACTTATGTTAATATATCCCATTTTGTTGTATTTGTTTCCTCTTTTGAAAATATCTCCGGCGCTGAAAAGAATACCGGTGATTACTATTGCAGCAATAATCAACACAACAAGCACGGCCGCCAAAATCCTTGGAAGCGCATTATTTTTTACGGCATCTCCGGCAGCCTCCTCATTCTGCTCTGCATACAAAACAGCCGGCTCTTGCTCGTCTGCTCCTTCAGCTTCAGTATCCGCATACGCTTCATAATCAGCCTCGTACACTTCATTCTCTTCTACCTTGTCAAAGCTCTCATTCTCTTCTTTTTCCTGAAAATTGTCTTCACTCATTTTATTTATCTCCTTCTATTTTTTTAAATTCGGCAATACATAAAGAAGTATTGAAAAATAATGGCATATGCTCCCCGCAAGCACAAACAAGTGCCATACCGAATGCATATACTTATACTTTTTCATGACATAAAATATGACGCCTATGGTATAAACTATGCCACCCGCAATCAAAAGCACAAGTCCCGTACTTTCCATTGCAGACGCAATAGGCTTCATCGCGAATACAATCGCCCAGCCCATACACACATAACAAATAAGTGATGTCCGACGAAACCTTTCCATACTGATGCAATTTAGCACAACACCCACCAGCGCCGCTGCCCATATCAGTCCGAACATCGTCCAGCCTAAAACTGAGCGTATAGTCACCAAAAGATACGGTGTATACGTTCCCGCTATCAGCAAAAATATTGAGCAGTGGTCAAAAACCCTAAGCACATACTTTGCAGTCGCATTAGTTGCAATATGATATACCGCAGACATGGAATAAAGCACAACCAAAGACGTACCGAAAACAATTGCCGAGGCTATGCTATATCCGTCCCCGTAAAGCGCCGCACAAACAACAAGCAGCGCAAACGCCGCCGCTGACAAAAGCGCCCCTATTCCGTGAGATACGGCATTAAATATTTCTTCGCCCACCGTATACATCGCCTTGTTTTTATTGTCCATAAAACCGTCTCCCAATTTGTGCCCTCAAAAACCATTACTGACTATAGATGCTCGCTTCTTAATTTTGAGAAAACCCTTATTCTCCCGACTTCTGCTCCGCAGCCTCTCCAGCCGACGCATTCTGCTGTGCTTGCTGGATCTCTGCTTGCTTCTCCTGCAAAATCGGGCTTACATCCGCCCATTTTGTTTCCGCCGTAATGCTGTCAGGCAAGCCGTACGTTTCCTTCATCTTAGCCACATTTTCTTCGCCCACAATCGCCTTAAACGGAAGCTCCTCGACCGCCTCCCCCCAAGGCGTATCGTTTGAAACACTGTCCGGAACAAAATTCTCGGTTCTGAATTCCTCAACACTCTTTCCATTCACCTTAGCGATATTTTCAACAGTCATAAGAGAATACGCTTCCGCAATTGTGGTGTCCTCCGACAAATCCGCCGGCAGGCCGTATTTTCCAAGATACTCCGCTACAGATATCCCCTCGCCTTCAGCCGCTGTTTTTACCGTCTGCGTCTGTGCATTTTCCGTATCTGTCTGAGCAGCGTCCGTTTGAGTAGTTCCCGTCTGTGTTTGGGCAGCCTGGTTTTGCTTGTCTTTTGCTATTTTATCTCCAACCGCATACGCACCCAAACCTAAAAAAGCAACAATAATCACCGCGGCTATGATATTTGCCGTCACATTGCTTTTATCAACGTATTTATGAGTACGCTGCGTCTGCGCATTTTCTCTTCTTTGAATCCTTGATTTTTTTTGATTCATCCGTGCGTTTTCTCCCTTCATATAAGATGCTCTTTTATGTGCAGCAATTTGATTTCATACATCTCATAATTATGCGCACACTCCTAATTATATAAATATATCATCTCTTAAAAGAAAAATCAATATATTTTCGCGAATACTTATAAAATTCGTTGTAAAATTAAATGCAACCCAATAACAGGCAATAGTCTTTTTGCATCTTGAAGGCTCTTCAACAATGACTGCGGAAGACTTTTTCATATTCTCCAGTTTGCGCTTTAAGCGTTTCAGATAATAATGAATATAAGCCGCTGCAGCTTTTTGTCACCCATATAGGCATCCTCCTTTTCGATTTGTTTTTGTAATCCCTCCTCATGCTGCTATATTTTGAATTTTATTTGAAAGATTAAAATTTTTTGAAATGTAGGTATATAGTATTTTGGGTTATTCTCCAACCATAATTTTCTATATGTTTTTTCAAATAATGTTGACTAAATGCAAAAGATGGTTTTATAATAGATTAAGAGAGTATAATAATTTCATCATATGGAAAATCTAAGGAGGATAAAATGCTTACATTCAAAGAGCTGTACCTAAAGTTAATATCCAATTTTGCGGCTGGAAAAACTGAAAGTGAAATTGAAGAAGCTTTCGCCGGACATTATGACCCGAAGCACCTTCATTGCCTACTGCACCCCGAAAAACACCCCGTCGTATGGCGCATAGGCGATTGTGACTGCTCGCAAGACAGGCAGGGAAAATGTGCCGCGGACTGTGAGTTTGACGCCATTTATGCAGCTGATGGTGGAATTGGCATAGACGAGTCAAAATGCGTCGGCTGTCATGCGTGCATTGATGCCTGCAGCTTAAATAAACTTACTTACAGCCGTGACATTATTTCCGTTTTAAAAACCTTACAATCCCACAAAGGGCTTGTTTATGCCTTGGTTGCGCCTGCATTTTTAGGACAGTTCGGAAGCAGTGTCACTCCGGGCAAACTGCGCTCCGCACTCAAAAAAGTGGGTTTTGACGGAATGATTGAAGTTGCGTTGTTTGCCGATGTTCTCACGTTAAAAGAGGCTCTTGAATTTGACAAAAATATTCAGACCGAATCAGATTATCAGCTCACAAGCTGCTGCTGCCCCATGTGGATTGCCATGATCCGAAAAATTTACAATGACCTTATGCCGCACGTCCCCGGCGCCGTTTCGCCAATGATTGCTGCAGGCCGTGCCATAAAGGTTCTTCATCCCGATGCCGTTACCGTTTTTGTGGGGCCATGCATGGCGAAAAAGGCTGAAGCAAGAGAAAAGGATTTGGAAGGCGCGATTGATTTTGTCCTGACCTTTCAGGAAATCAAGGACGTTTTCGAGGCAATGCAAATTGAACTCGATAAAATGGAAGAAAGCGAACGAGATCATTCTTCTCGTGCTGGCAGAATATACGCCCGTACTGGCGGCGTAAGCGAGGCTGTGAAAGCTACAGTAGATAGGCTCAATCCCAACCGCAAAATTACAGTTCGCACTCAGCAGGCGGATGGGGTTCCCGCGTGCAAGGAAATGATAAATTCTTTGCTTTCTGGGCAAACGAATGCGAATTTCTTTGAAGGGATGGGCTGTGTCGGCGGATGTGTGGGCGGGCCTAAGGCAATTATTGACCGTGACAGCGGGCGGGACAATGTAAATGTATACGGGGATGAAGCAACATATAAAACACCGATTGACAATCCCTATGTTATAGAACTTCTGCATAGACTCGGTTTTGATACGGTGGAAAGCCTTCTTGAGCATAGCGATATATTTACGAGAAAGTTTTAAAGCCTATGATTTAGTGAAATCAAGGAACGGGTTTGTGTCTAATTTTTGCGAATATATCCAAACTCGTCTCTTGTTATTGTTTGAATGTTCATAAAAAATCACACACTGATTTTTTAGTCAGTGTGTGATTTTTTAATTTATTGGAGTATTTCTATACGAAAACGCCCTTAATGAATTGAACACCGCAAGCAGCGCCACCCCCGTATCTGCGAAAACGGCAAGCCACATAGATGAATATCCGAGCACGGACAAAAACATAATCAAGGCTTTTATACCCAGTGCAAATATTATGTTCTGCCATGTGATGCGCATGGTCTTTTTTGAAATTCTGATTGCATCGGTTATTTTTGAAGGCTCATCATTCATAATAACCATATCCGCCGCTTCGATTGCCGCATCGCTTCCGAGTCCGCCCATGGCGATGCCTATATCCGCCCTCGCAAGCACAGGTGCATCATTTATCCCGTCGCCCACGAAAGCAAGCTTTTTCTCCTTCGGCATTTTCCCAAGCAATTCTTCGACTTTTCTCACCTTATCCTCAGGAAAAAGCTGCGACCAAATTTCATCAATATGGACATTCTCCCCTACATATTCGGCAGAGGCTCTGTTATCCCCAGTAAGCATAGCTGTTTTGATTTTTGCATTTTTTAGGCTTTGAACAGCAAGTGCAGCATCGCTCTTAATTTGATCGGAAATTATGATGCTTCCTGCATATGCTCTGTCAACGGCAATATAGACAACGCTTCCAGCTTCTGAGTTCTTTTCAAAAGCAATATTTTCCGAATGCATAAGCTTTTCATTTCCAGCCAAAACAGCTTTTCCGTCCACGGTTACACTTATTCCGAGTCCCGGCATTTCCTTGTAGTCAAAAACAGCATCTTCCCTGATTTTTCCTCGGTACGCTTTTACAATACATGATGCGATGGGATGATTTGAGTAATATTCCGCATGAGCGGCTACTTCCAGCAATCTTTCCTTTCCTATATTTGATTTTATATCGGAAACTTCAAATACACCCTTTGTGAGAGTTCCTGTTTTATCGAATACCACCGTTCCGATTTTGCTCAAATCCTCCAAACTGTTGCTGCCTTTTATCAGTATTCCTGCCCTCGACGCACAGCCTATGCCGCTGAAAAATCCGAGCGGCACTGATACAACCAAAGCACATGGACATGATATAACCAAAAATGTCAATGCCCTGTAAACCCAAGCAAAAAGCCCGTCGTGCGTAAAAAGAGGCGGAATAAGAGCGACAATGGCGGCAAGCATCACAACAACAGGAGTATAATGTCTTGCAAAAACAGTTATGAATTTTTCCGAACGTGACTTCTTCTCTGCAGCATCTTCCACCAATTTCAAAATGCGTGATACCGCCGAGTCCCCGAACTCCTTTTCCACTTTTATTATCAAAAGTCCGTTTGTATTTATTCCTCCGCTAAATACCACGCTTCCCTCTCCCACATCCACAGGCGCCGATTCACCGGATAATGCGGACATATCGACAGAAGCCGAGCCTTCCACCACCACTCCGTCAAGCGGAATTTTCTCCCCCGCCTTTACCGCAATAATATCTCCGATATGCACTTCTTCGGGTGCAGCCCTGTAAAACTTTTCTCCCTTTTTAAGATTTGCGTATTCTGGTCTTATATTCATTAAATCAGCTATAGACTTTCTTGAACGATTTACTGCAATATTTTGGAGAAATTCCCCCAGTTGATAAAACAGCATAACCCCTACTGCTTCTGGCACCTCTCCTATTGCCGCCGCACCCAAGGTTGCAATTCCCATCAAAAAATTTTCGTCGAAGATTTTACCCCGCAAAATATTTGACGCACAGCGTATTAATACATCATAGCCTAAAATAAGATATGCCCCGTAAAAAAGAATACTCGAAAAGCGAAATTTTACTAAAATGCCTGTCACAAATAAAATGCTTCCCACGATTAACCGAACAATAATCCGTTCAGGTTTATAAAAAAGCTGCGAATTCCCGCAGCCGCAGGACGTTTTTTCCTCTTTGCACGAACAAGCGCAGCAAGTATGATGTTCCTCATGTTTATTCCCCATATCTTACCTCCTAATATAACAATTGAATATATGAATAATTGTTCATTTGTTATATTATACTACAGGTTAATACAAAAAGTCAATACATTTTAAAAAACAAAAGAGAAGCTGAAAAAACTTCTTTAGCCTTTTCAAACTTCTCTTTTTGCATCAATTTATTTTTTCGCGCAAAATCTTTCGTATATCCTAAAAATATCATCACGGTGCCTTATGAGGCAATCGACAATATCAGGGTCAAAGTGTTCTCCGCTTTCTTGTTCAATAATGTCAATGGCTTTTTCAAAAGAAAATGCCTTCTTGTAAGGTCTTTCGCTTGTAAGTGCGTCAAGCACATCAGCAACGGCAACAATTCTTGCACTAATCGGAATTTCTTCTCCCGCCATTCCATATGGATATCCCGTTCCATTCCATTTTTCGTGATGACACTCAGCGATTTCAATGCCTGTTTTAAATAGCGTCTTATTGCGTTTTTCCATATTCCGTTCCGCCGCTTTTAAGATTTCCGCTCCGTAAACGGTGTGTCTTTTCATCTCCTCAAACTCTTCTTTGGAAAGCTTTGCGGGTTTTAGCAATATAACATCCTTTATGCCCACCTTTCCTATATCGTGCATAGGGCTAAACCTTTCGATATCCTTTATGAACTTCACATCTATTATATCTGCATATACATTATCCTCAAACAAAAACTCTGCAATCGCCTTTGAATAAATCTTTATTCTGTCAAGGTGCACACCGGTATCCTCATCTCTTGATTCCGCCATTTTGGCAAGAGCAAGGATGCTGCTGTATAAAAGCTCCTCTATGAAAATCGTGGAACTGAAGCTCACGGCAATGCTGTTTGCGAGCGTTTCCAAAAATTCAATATGTTCCTCTGTGTAGATATTTTTTTTATCGCTTGAGAAAAATATAATACCCAAAAGACGGTTGTTCGTTTTAAGCGGCAACGTTATAGACGCTTTAATTCCCGACTGCACAAGTATTTTATTGTATATTGCACCGCTGTTTTTCGTATAGTCTTCGAGGTCATTTATAATCCTCGGTGTTCCATTTAAAATAACGCCTTTAAGACTTGTTTTATCAATGTTAGTTCGAATTCCCGCAAGCTTCCTTGACAAACCGTTCAATGAAGGATTTGATATTCCGTAAGATGCCTCCAATGTCTTTCCGTCATCCTGAAGAAGCGCTATACCTATATGAGAATACGGAATAAACTGGGAAAAGGAGTCGTAAATATATTTTAACACCTCATCAAATGAAGTGCCTCCGTTAATATTTGCAATCAACTCAATAAGATTATGCAGCTTGTGAAAGCTGTCCTTCAGCTCCTGAACAATCGGTTCTATGTCGTTTTGAGTCGGAATATCCATCCTTTCTTCTCTCAATATTCCCATGCTTCCAATTCCCTGATACAGCCTTCCAAGCGGGAGCACAATGTATTTTCTAAGCTGCATTATCGATATTAAAAGGCTTATCAGAGAAGCCGCAAATAGAATAATTGCCGCAAGCATATATTTGTTGGCATTAGCTTTTTGAACGCCAATCATTTCCCGCATCAATTCATCGCACTGCTCCAAAAGACCCGTATTATTCATATTTATGTAAATTAATGCCTTCGCCGTATCCTCATCCGCTTTTTCGGCTTTTATCAACGTTTGCATAGCCCCCGAAAATGGTGCCCACGCCTCATCCAGCTCGTCCGAAACCGAGCGGAGCCTGTAGCTTGATGTATTAAAATCAATGGCGTCATCCCCGTTTTGAAGCTTATGAGTATGCAAAGACAACAACCTGCTTTCAAATTCCTCATACGCGTCTGAAAGAGATGCATTTATCATTGAAACTTTTTCGTTTATCACCTCATCCGTCTGAACAAACGGTCCATTCTCCTTCATTGACAAAAGAGCATATTTGCGGTTTGCGTCCTTTGCAATCATTTGCGTGAGCATACGCTGCCTTCCGAAATAATCAATCAAAACCGCCTCATCCTTGCTGCTTTTAATTGAAACGACAACCACCGCAGCCAATGAGAAAATACTCATAAATACCAATGCTGCTATCAAAGCGAGTTTTTTCATAACCAGCCGGTCAAAGCTTTTATTTTCCCCGTTCATATTATGCAATCCTTCCACCCTTGCTCAAATGTCAACTCTTAAAGTTCCTCTGCATATATAATACATGAAAACACCGCAAGTTTCAACAATTTTGGTATATTTGCGACAATGAAATATTTACATTATCCTTTTCCCCAGACCGTTTTGTTTACTATATGAGTATAACTTTGAATAAGCTTTACAACTTTCACAGACACGTTAGAGTCCTCATAATCCTCGGGCATTGGCACAATTTCACTTTTCATCGAAACGGCGATATCTGCCGCCTCCTCCACATCCTTTTCATTGATTCCGCCTATTATAATGCTTCCCTTGTCTAAGACCTCCGGCCTCTCCGTCGACGTTCTTATAAGAACTCCGGAAAATCCAAGTATTGCACTTTCCTCTGATAACGTTCCGCTGTCGGATAAAACAAAACAACTGTCTATTTGAAGCTTATTGTAATCAAAAAAGCCAAACGGCTTAACATTTTGCACCAACGGATGGAACTTGAATTTTCTCTCTTCAATAATCTTCATACTTCTCGGATGCGTTGAATATATGACCGGCATTTTATATTTTTCGGCGATACGATTTATCGAATTCATAAGCGAAATGAAATTTTCTTCATTGTCGATATTTTCCTCTCTGTGGGCGGACACCAAAATATATTTGCCTTTTTCAAGCCCTAATCGCTTGAGTACATTGCTTTTTCTTATGCTGTCCATATGAGCCGAAAGCACCTCCCTCATTGGCGAGCCTGTCACAAATATTGTTTTTCCATCAATGCCTTCCGACAGAAGATAGCGTCTTGAATGTTCCGTATACGGCAGATTTATATCCGCAATATGGTCGACTATTTTGCGGTTTATCATCTCCGGCACATTAAAATCCCAGCAGCGGTTTCCCGCCTCCATATGAAAGATCGGAATTTTAAGCCTTTTTGCTGATATCGCCGAAAGCGCAGAATTCGTATCTCCAAGCAAAAGGAGGGCATCAGGTTTTTCTTTTTGCATGACCTCATAGGATTTTGCAATGATATTCCCTATGGTTTCACCCAAATGCGCACCTACGCTGTTTAAATAATAATCAGGCGCACGTAGCTTCAAATCATCAAAAAACACCTGATTGAGCGTATAGTCCCAATTCTGGCCTGTATGAACGAGTATATGCTCAAAATATTTATCGCACGCTTTTATACAGGCTGAAAGCCTTATAATTTCGGGTCTTGTCCCAATAATCGTCATTACTTTGAGCATATCTATACCTCCGAAAAATAAGTATCCGCCCTTTGAGGATTAAAGGGTTCGCTTGCCCACATAATTGTTACCATATCCGTATTTCCTAAATTCTCGATGTTATGTACATAGCCAGGAGGAATATCAACAACTTCCAATTTATCTCCTTCTACAAAGTATTCCACAATCTCGCTTTCCAAAATGTTGCGAAGCCGTATAACTCCCTTTCCCCTCACCACAAGAAATTTCTCGCTTTTAGTGTGGTGCCAATGATTTCCTTTTATCGCCCCAGGATTTATGATATTAACCGATACCTGTCCAAAATCTTCTGCCTTTATAAATTCTGAAAAAGAGCCTCTTTCATCGGTATTCTTTTTAAGGGAGTAGGAAAATGCATTTTTAGGCAAATAGCTAAGGTAAGTAGAATAAAGCTTTCTTGCAAATACGTCGCTCATATTGGGAATATTGAAGTTTTTCCTGCCTTCCTTGAAAGAATACAAAAGTGCTGCAATATCCAAGGGTTTTGCTTCATATGTATTTTTTATATGACAATATCCCCCTGTGCGGTTTTCCCATTCGGAAAATAAATTGGTAAATTCACTTACCACATCGTCAATATAAGCAAATTCTAAAGCATCCGCTTCTTCATTTACGCTTATGGGCATATCGTGCGATATATTGTGGCAGAATGTTGCCACCACGCTGTTGTAATTCGGTCTTGCCCATTTGCCGAAAACATTCGGCAATCGGTATATAAAAGCCTTTGTATCATTTCTTTTTGCATATCCCAAAATTAATTTTTCGGCTATTCTTTTGCTTCTTCCATAAGGATTGTTAAGCTTTGCCTGAACAGATGAAGCAAACACAATAGGCACCTTCTTTTCATATTTTTCAAGCAATCCGATTAAATCTGACGTAAACCCTATGTTGTTCTTTGCAAAATCCTTTTCATTCTTCGGTCGGTTTACTCCAGCAAGATGGAAAATGAACTTGCATTTTCGCGTATATTCCTCTAAGCTTTTGCCATTTTTGTGAAACTCTAAAATATCGGCACAATCTTGATTCTTAAACTCACGGACAAGATTTTTGCCAATAAAGCCATCTGCGCCCGTAACCAATATCTTCATTTTCTTCTCCTCCAGACTGCCAGCTCTGACTTGATGTAATCAATCTCCATAAGCTTTTTCTTTATTTCTTCCACATCCAAAAGCTCCGTATTGTTCGAATTGTATTCTTTCATAATCTCCCTGTTTTTATCACCCACGGCAAAATACTTATCATAATTCAAATCTCTCCTGTCCATGGGCACACGGTAAAAGCTTCCCATATCAACCGCGTTTGCACATTCCTCGTTTGTAAGGAGCGTTTCATACAACTTCTCTCCGTGACGTATTCCGATAATCCTTATATCCGCATTTGACCCAAACAACTCCTTCACTGCCAAAGCCAGATTCCCTATCGTGCAAGCAGGTGCCTTTTGCACCAAGATATCGCCTGTTTTGGCGTTTTGAAAAGCAAAAAGCACCAGTTCCACCGCCTCATCCAAGCTCATAATATATCTTGTCATTTTAGGTTCGGTTACGGTAAGAGGCTTTCCACTTTTGATCTGTTCGATAAAAAGCGGTATGACTGAGCCTCTTGAACACATTACATTTCCATATCTTGTACAGCAAATCAAGGTTTCATCAGACGTTCTCGCCTTTGCCACCGCCACTTTCTCCATCATTGCCTTTGACGCTCCCATTGCGTTTACTGGATATGCGGCTTTGTCCGTCGAAAGGCAAATTACTTTTTTCACTTTAGCATCAATTGCGGCATTCAAAACATTTTCCGTACCCAATATATTGGTTTTAACCGCCTCTATAGGGAAAAATTCGCATGATGGCACTTGCTTGAGCGCGGCGGCGTGAAAAACATAGTCCACACCGTACATCGCATTTTTAATACTCTGCTGATCTCGAACATCGCCTATGTAAAACTTTATTTTATCACTGCGATATAAATTTCTCATATCTTCCTGTTTCTTTTCATCACGTGAGAATATTCGGATTTCCTTAATATCGGCATTTAAAAACCGACCTAAAACAGCATGTCCGAAAGAACCCGTTCCGCCCGTAATAAGCAGTGTGCTGTCACGAAACATAACGCCATCTCCTTTGCATAAAAAACAGCTTTATATGGTTTATTGTATCATATAAAGCTATTTTTTTACAAGCGGTTTTTATTTTGTGTATTTTAAGGGTCTGCATTGCAATATGCTCAAAGACCCTAAAGTTAATTTTTCAAAACCTAAACTCATTTTTTGATTTTTAAATTATTATGAAATTGGAAAATAACCTTGATTCCGTATAAAAAATATGATATAACAACAATATACTTAATTTGAAGCATGCAAATAAATTGTTAACATATGTAAAAATAAAGTATGTAATAAAAAATTTATATTGTAAAGGCAGGAGGAATTTGCAGTGAGAAAATTGGACAAAGCAAAGTGGTTCATCTGTGGATTTTTGGCGGCGGGAATTATGGGAGGCCTTGTTTTTGCACAACCGCTTGAAAAGAATATAACTGCATTTTACAACGGCATAAAAATATTTGTTGACGGAAAACAAATAGACCCTAAGGATGAAAACGGAAACAGTGTCGAGCCTTTTATTTATGACGGCACAACATATCTTCCGGCAAGGGCTGTTGGAGAGGCGTTTGGAAAAGAAGTTGCATGGAATGAAGAAAGCAAAGAAATTTATATCGGAGATTTGCCGAAAGAAGTGACGACAGTTGAAGTTTCCACTGTTGAGCAGCTGGTAAATGCAATGGCATCAAACACGCATATCAAGCTGAAAGATGGCGTATACAATTTATCGTCACTAAACATTGATAAATTATCGAGCAGCCATGCTTTTTTCGAAGATGTTTATGATGGCAAACAACTTGTATTGCGCAATATTGAAAATCTGGTCATAGAAGGCTCGGGATATGAAAATGTTTTGATTTCCACGGACCCTAGATATGCAAACGTGATTTCTATTATGGACAGCGACAATATTGTTATAAAGGGCATCAAAATGGGGCATACATCAGAACAGGGAGAATGCGTGGGCGGAGTTTTAAAAGCAGACAGTTCGAAAAATATACAAATAGACGACTGCCTGCTTTATGGCTGCGGTATTTTGGGAATAGAAGCGTATGATGTGGAAAATCTAGTTTTCAATAGTACTGTTATTGAAGATTGCTCATATGGGATTATGTCTTTAAATAGATGTGAAGATTGTTTATTTAAAAACAGCGAATTCAGAAGCTGTAATGGAGGAATTTCTGTAAGCAATTCACACAATATAAAATATGTAAGCTGCAACATACATGATAATAATGCAGACAGTATGCTTGATATTGTCAATACAAGCAAGATCAGCTTTGAAAAATCAATATTTGAAAAAAACAAATTGAATGCCAAGTTTGAAACCGATAGTACAAATTCTGTAATTGACTTCATAGAAACTACAATAAAGCTATAAAATTAAAAAATAACTTCCTTATGGTGTTTTGCTTTGAGCGTTATATCAATATTGGGGGTTATTTTTTATTGAATTACAACATAAAAAAAGCACATACTAATGATGGTGCCGTTTAGATAAAACATTATAAAAACAGTATGTTTTTTGAGGTATTTTTATATATATTTATTTGTGGAGAATGTATTGACAAAAGTTTAACAATGGCATATAATAACATTGCAATATTGATAAATAATTAACGATATTTTTTTAACGATACTCTGAAAGGAAGGGATTATTATGGCTGAAATTAATGTACAAGAAATGATTAACGGCCTTGTTGAGAAGGCACAGACTGCGTTAAAGGAATTTATGTCGCTAAATCAAGAGCAAGTGGACGAAATTGTAAAAGCAATGACCATTGCGGGGCTTGACAATCATATGCGTCTTGCAAAAATGGCTGTCGAGGAAACAGGAAGAGGAATTTACGAGGACAAAATCACAAAGAATATGTTTGCCACCGAGTATGTTTATCATTCCATCAAAAATGAAAAGACTGTGGGAGTAATTGACGAAAATGACTTGGAGGATTACGAGGAAATTGCAGAACCTGTCGGTGTTGTATGCGGTGTTACACCTGTTACCAACCCCACATCCACAACGTTGTTTAAATCTCTTATTTGCATAAAGGCACGAAATCCAGTTATTTTCGGATTTCATCCCGCAGCACAAAAGTGTAGTGCTGAGGCGGCAAGAATAGTGCGTGATGCGGCAATTAAGGCAGGCGCTCCCGAAAACTGCATTCAGTGGATTGAGGTGCCATCACTTGAAGCAACAAATGCACTTATGAATCATCCAGGCGTGGCGATTGTACTTGCGACAGGAGGAAGCGCCATGGTAAAAGCGGCATATTCTACCGGAAAACCAGCGCTTGGCGTGGGACCTGGAAATGTTCCCTGCTATATTCACAAAAGTGCAAACATAAAGTCTGCCGTAAACGACCTTATTCTATCAAAAACCTTTGACAACGGCATGATTTGCGCCTCTGAGCAGGCGGCAATTGTAGATAAAGAGATTGCCGATGAATTTGAAAAACTTATGACAAAGATGGGCTGCTATTTTGTAAAGCAAAAAGAGATTAAGGCGCTTTCCGATTTTTGTGTAAATAGTGAAAAGGGTGCAATTAATCCTGATATTGTAGGCAAACCGGCATCTTGGATTGCACAGCAGGCAGGGATTACAGTTCCTGAAAACACAAAAATTCTTCTTGCCAAATTAAGCGGTGTTGGCCCCGAATATCCTTTGTCGAGAGAAAAGCTTAGTCCGGTTTTGGCATATTTTGTTGCGGATACGGAGGAAATGGGACTTAGGCTTTCAGAGCAAATGCTTGAATTTTATGGAATGGGACATTCTGCCGTAATTCATGCTACAGACAAAGAAATTATCGAAAAGTTCGCCAATACCATGAAAGCAAGCCGACTGATTATAAACTCACCGTCTTCGCATGGAGCAATAGGTGATATATACAATACAAATATGCCGTCGCTTACACTTGGCTGCGGAACATACGGCGGAAATTCAGTTAGCGGAAATGTTACAACCGCAAATCTGATCAACAAAAAAAGAGTAGCAAAGAGGAGAGTTAATATGCAATGGTTTAAAATTCCAGAAAGAATTTACTTTGAATATAACTCGATTCAGTACCTTGAAAAGATGCCCAATATTTCTAAGGCGTTCATCGTTACAGATCCCGGCATGGTGAAACTTGGATATGTGGATAAGGTTTTATACTATTTGAGAAAGCGTCAAGATTATGTGCACTGTGAAATTTTTTCCGAGGTTGAGCCTGATCCGTCTGTGGAAACAGTTATGAAGGGTGCGGATATGATGAAAAAATTCGAACCTGATGTGATTATTGCACTCGGCGGAGGAAGTGCCATGGATGCGGCTAAGGGTATGTGGCTTTACTATGAGCATCCGGATGAGGATTTTTCAGCGCTTAGACTTAGATTTTTGGATATCAGAAAGAGAGTATACAAATTCCCTAAAATGGGTCATAAAGCGAAACTTGTCGCAATTCCCACAACCAGCGGAACAGGCTCTGAAGTTACCAGTTTCGCCGTAATTTCAGACAAGAAAAACAATATGAAATATCCTTTGGCAGATTACGAATTGACTCCGGATATTGCAATTATTGACCCGCAGTTTGTGATGACTGTGCCGCCGAGCGTGACCGCCGATACAGGACTTGACGTGCTGACGCATGCGATTGAGGCTTATGTGTCGGTTATGGCATCCGATTACACAGACGGTCTTGCCATGAAAGCAATTCAGCTGGTATTTGAATACCTCCCGCGCTCCTATAAAGACGGTGACAAAATCGCAAGGGAAAAAATGCACAATGCAAGCTGTATAGCGGGCATGGCATTTACAAATGCATTTTTGGGTTTAAATCATTCCATCGCACACAAAATAGGCGGAGAATATCATATCCCCCACGGACGTGCAAATGCGGTGCTTCTGCCGCATATAATCGAGTATAACTCAAAAACCCCCACCAAACTCGTATCTTTCCCCAAGTATGATAAATTTGCGGCGGATGAGAAATATGCCGAAATTGCAAGATTTTTGGGCCTGCCTGCAAAAACAACCGAAGAAGGTGTAAAAAGCTTGATAAAGGCGGTTCGTGATTTGATGAAAGACCTCAATATGCCTGAAACATTTGCCGCCTGCGGGATAAACAAGGATGAGTATATGTCAAAGCTTTCGGATATTGCGGATAAAGCGTTTGAAGACCAATGTACGACCGCAAATCCAAGACTTCCGCTCGTCAAGGAAATTGAAGAAATCATGATTGCGGCATATGGAGAATAGATTCCTCCTTTAATGATTTTATAATATATATTTTTAAAGCTGCCCCTTTTTATAGGGAGCAGCTTTTTTTTATCATTCATATTATGTAAGGATGATTTTAAGTATCCAAGGAGCAGTTTTATCATGAAGAAATATTTGTTGATTTTTATTCCGCTGACATTTATCGGTTATTTTATACGCATGAGCGAGGTTTTAATGTTTTTTATGACCTGCTTGTCAATAATTCCGCTTGCAGGGTATTTGGGCGAGGCGAACGAAGAAATAGCGGTATATACGGGTCCGAAACTCGGCGGCTTCTTAAATGCAACATTCGGCAACTCCACGGAGATGATTATAAGCTTTTTCGCTCTGAAAAAAGGCATGCTTGAAGTAGTAGAATCGTCGCTGGCGGGTGCAGTTTTGGGAAACATCCTTTTGGTTCTTGGCGGAAGCATTTTTTTAGGAGGTCTAAAACACAAAAATTTAGAATTTGACGCCAGACAGGGCAGTTTTACAACAACCATGCTGATGTTTGCGATTATAGCTCTTGCAATACCTGCAGTGTTTTTCATGTCAAATGCTATTCCCGCATCGGAGATATCGAAAAACTACAAAAGCTTTAGTATTACTGTAAGCATCATTTTGCTCGTGATGTACATAATAGGCATGATTTATTCCTTCAAAACACAGGCGGATTTATATGGAGTTGAGCATGCGGAAGATTTTGAGTGCAGGTATGGATTACTGACGAATATTTTGATTCTGTCGGCTTGCACCATTTTGATTGCGATAGAGTCCGAACTTCTTGTCGATAACATCAAGCCGATGACACAGGAGCTTAAAATTCCCGAACTGTTTGTTGGACTGATTTTGATTCCGATAGTGGGCAATGCTGCTGAAAATTCAACTGCGGTTTTAATGGCGCTGAAAAATAAAATGGACATCGCTATTGAAATTTCCGTGGGCTCAAGTCTTCAGATAGCAATGTTCGTTTTGCCGTTTTTAGTGCTCTCCAGTATGTTCTTCACGCCAATGAGCATTATATTCAAGCCTATTGAGCTGTTTGTTTTCGGTGCAAGCGTGCTCATTGCAAACCAGATTGTTTCGTCAGGGAAAGCGAACTGGGTTGAAGGAATCAAGCTTTTGGCGGTTTATGTCATTATTGCGGCAGGATTTTTTATTGTAAAATAAAAAATTTCTAAATTTTTCTAAAGATAATGGAAAATATAACGATAAAGAGTAACAGGGAAAGGGTAGGAAGGAGGCTTTTTATGAGTATCAGAGGAATATCGGGGGTAAGCTCATCGTCTTCGTCTTATGCTGCGGCGGGGGTTGACAACAGCGCAGAAATTAAAAAACTTACAAAGCAGCGGACAGAGCTTGAGTCGCAGCTTAAGGAGGTTCAAAGCGATACATCGCTCGACGAGTCTTTGAAACAGACAAAGGTAGCGGCGATTGAGTCGCAGATAGAATCTATCTCAAGTGAAATTCAAAAGCTTAGAAGAGAGCAGACCCAAAGCAGCCAGACAACTACCGAAGCTCAGAAAGCCGTCACGTCGTCTGAAGAGAAAGATTCGGAAGACGATGAGGATACTTCAGATCTGTATGGTAGCTATGGTACACTTAACGTAAAAGTATAATCTGGCGCAGAAAATGTTGTACGGAATATTTTCTGCAAAAACAGCCAAAAGGCTGACGGCAAAAGCCGTCAGCCTTTAATTATACAGAGGATATTTGTCGCAAAGCGCTTTTACTCTTTTCCTTACATTATCAGCGCTGTTTTCAAAGTCAACTATTGCAAGCTTGATAAGAGATGCAACTTCCTTCATATCGTCTTCTTTAAAGCCTCTTGAAGTTGCCGCAGGTGTTCCTATTCGTAGTCCGCTTGTGATAAACGGGCTTTTGGTATCAAATGGAATAGCGTTTTTATTTACGGTTATTCCCACTTCGTCAAGCATTTTTTCCGCATCTTTTCCCGTTACGTTCATATCTGTAAGATCAAGGAGCATAAGGTGATTGTCCGTTCCACCGGAAACAAGCTTAAAGCCCTCCTTTAAAAGGGATTCCGAAAGTACCTTTGCATTTTTTATGATTTGCTTCTGATACTCCTTAAATTCAGGTGACAGAGCCTCTTTAAAACATACTGCTTTCGATGCGATTACGTGCATAAGCGGTCCGCCTTGAATTCCCGGAAACACTGCCTTATCGATTGCTTTTGCATATTCTTCTCTGCAAAGAATCAAGCCGCCTCTCGGACCGCGAAGCGTTTTATGCGTGGTTGTGGTTACAACATCTGCATATGGAACAGGATTAGGATGAAGGCCCGCCGCAACAAGTCCCGCAATATGCGCCATATCCACCATTAAATACGCACCTGTTTCCTTTGCTATTCCTGAAAACCTCTCAAAATCGATTATCCTCGGATATGCACTCGCACCCGCCAAAATAAGCTTTGGCTTATGTTCAAGCGCAAGGCGGCGAATCTCATCATAGTCAATGGTATTGGTTCCCTCGGATACTCCGTAAGGCACAATATTAAAGTATTTGCCCGAAATGTTTACCGGACTGCCATGACTCAAATGTCCGCCGTGAGCCAAATTCATGCTCAAGACCGTATCGCCTGTTTCAAGCAGTGCAAAAAATACAGCCAAATTTGCCTGAGCGCCCGAATGTGCCTGAACGTTGGCATGTTCCGCACCAAAAATTTCCTTTGCACGCTCAATCGCCAGATTTTCCACAACATCCACACACTCGCATCCGCCGTAATAACGCTTTCCCGGATAACCTTCGGCATACTTGTTTGTAAGCGGCGTACCCATTGCTTCCATAACTCTTTTCGACACAAAATTCTCGGATGCAATCAATTCGATTTTATTTTGCTGCCGCAAAATTTCATTTTGTATTGCGTCATACACTTCAATGTCAAAGCTTTTAATTTCATTTAATTCAAACATACTGTCCTCCTGCGTAACAATTATTCCTATTCTACCATTATACCCATTGAAAAAAAAAACCGCAAGAGTTTTAACGGATTTATTGTAAAAAAAGCGGATATATAATATAATATCCGAGAATACGAAAATATTGGGGATGTTTATATGACAAAAAAAGAACGTGTTGCCGCAGTATTGGATATTTTTGATCAAACTTATCCAGATGCCGCCTGCTCCCTTAACTATACAACGCCGCTTGAACTTTTGATTGCCACACAGCTTTCGGCGCAATGCACCGATGCACGTGTAAATATTGTTACCAAAGAATTGTTCAAAAAGTACAAAACAGTGCATGATTTTGCCGATGCTGATATCTCGGAGCTTCAGGATATCATCCGCTCTACAGGTTTTTATAGGAATAAAGCGAAAAACATTATATCCTGCTGTAGGCGTCTTATTGAAGCGTACAACGGAGAAATTCCAGACAACATGGATGATTTGCTCACGCTTGCCGGAACGGGAAGAAAAACGGCAAACTTAGTACTTGGAGATGTTTTCGGCAAAAGTGCGGTTGTTGTGGATACGCATGTTGCTAGGCTATCTCGGCGTATTGGTTTTACAACCCAAACAGATCCTGTAAAAATAGAGTTTGCTTTGAGAAAAATTATTCCCGAGAAGGATCAGCTTCGTATGTGCCATCAAATGGTGGCGCACGGCAGGGCAATATGCACCGCAAGAAATCCTAAATGCGGCGTATGCCCGATTGCCTCATATTGTAAATTAAATAGTAAAAATGACTCTAAAGCAAGTATGGTCATAGATTGAAAGACACCTAGCGATATAACAGGACATATCGTCAGGTGTCTTTTCGACATATGTGAGAAATTTTTCTAAAGTCTCATATTAACAGCATAATATGTCTATCTCAGCAATAATTATCTCTGTAGGAGTTCATGCAGTTTCTTATAATCTGCATTGCTTCTTCCCTGCCTTGAGTTTCTTTGACCACCGTTTCTTTGCCCTCCAAGGACTTATATACCGTAAAAAAGTGTGAAATTTCGTCAAAGGTGTGCAGAGGAAGCTGGGATATGTCGGTATATTGCTTAAGAGAAGGATCCTCAAAAGGAATAGCTATGATTTTTTCATCTACCTTTTCATCGTCAATCATTTTTATAACGCCAATGGGGTAGCATCTGACCAATGTCAGCGGAAGTATTGATTCCTGACAGAGTACCAAAACGTCAAGCGGGTCTTTGTCGGACGCAAGCGTGCGGGGGATAAAGCCGTAGTTTGCAGGATAGTGAGTGGATGTGTATAAAACCCGATCTAAAATCAAAAGTCCCGTTTCCTTATCCATTTCATATTTATTTTTGCCGCCTTTGGGAATTTCTATTACCGCAATGAAATCTTCGGGAGAAATACGTTTTGGGCTGATGTCGTGCCAAATATTAGACATAAATTTTATCGTCCCCTTCTGAAAATATAGCTGTGTTTTACAATCCTAAATACATACGCATATTATACCACAAATTATGTTGTTTGTAAAATGCAAGCCTATAAAAAATCGCCAAAAATATTTAAAAATGTTGTGATACAATTGATGGGTGACAAATAAAAAAGAAAATAGACTCCAATATGATATAATGTTAAGTGACAAAAAAAACAAAGTATCAAAAGGAGCTATTTTCTATGAACAGTATAACATCAATAGCAAAGT
>JAOAAV010000089.1 GCA_026418715.1 Clostridia bacterium | reverse complement strand
AGATGTGTATAAGAGACAGGTTAATATATTGCTTCCCGATAGATTAATCGTTACCTGAGAATTCCCATTTATCAAGATGGGTGATATGTCCTTGGTACTTCCAAGCGCGATTGATACATTATCCAAAGTAATGGATACATTGGTTAAACCCGAAGAAACCGAAATAGTATTGCTTGCAGTCGTACCATATACCCTATATGAACCGTTCGCCGTAATAGCCACATTCCCTGAACTTATATCATACTGCGCATCATAAGCGGCCTTTGCCGACGAAAACGGAAAAAACATATTTACCACCAAACTCATCGCCATGACTAAACTGAAATACTTCTCTTTAAACATCTTATCACTCCTGTTTCCCCTATGCTGCTATTATCGACAAATTATTTTCTTTTCTTATATTATATTGCATTTTTTGCAAAACATCAATAGAAAACATCAGCTTGAATAAAAATAATCCATAAGCAAAAAAGCATTAAAAACTTTGTAAAAGCTTTTAATGCTTTTCTATTACCTATTTTCCTCAAGTGCATCCTGAAGCCAGAACGAACCGATATCAAACGCTCTGTACAAATTATCCCGTTCAGTCTGTCTGTAAACCTTCCCTTTTCCCAATTCCCCGCTGTTGTCCTGCAGCTGAAGCCTGACCTTTGTAGCCATATTCACACCCTTCTCAAGCTTTGTTTCCATAATGGTAAGAACTAGTATATATTTATCCTCCAAATTTCCGTAAAAAATAACATTTCCCTTCCTTATAACAGGTTTTCCCTTATAAGTAAGGCCTTTTTTCACTGCCATAAAAATCCTCCTTCCATAACAATGCTGTTATTATGCGTTATATCCAGCAACCATTGCTTTTATATCTATTTCAGCCAAAGCCTGCTTTGTTTTCGGAATATTCTTTACTATTGCGTCCTTAATTTCATCTAAAATAAAAGCTCCGGTCTCTTTTAAAAACGCACCCACCATAACCATATTTGCAAGTGCCGCATTTCCAAGTTCCATCGCAATTTTCGTCGCTTCCACATACTTTACCCTAACGTCCGTACGGGTGACTTTTCTGTCAATTAGGGATTTGTCCACAACTATAGTTCCGCCCTCAATCACCGAATTCTCAAATTTGTCCAAAGACGGTCTATTCATGGAAATAAGCACGTCGGGATTTACAATAATAGGAGAGCCTACAGGCTCCTCCGAAATAACCACATGGCAATTCGCAGTGCCTCCACGCATCTCAGGTCCATATGACGGAAGCCAAGAAATCTCTTTTCCCGCAACCATTGCAGCATATGCCAAAAGCTTTCCCGCAAACAAAATCCCCTGTCCGCCAAATCCCGCAATTATAATGTTTTCACTCTTCATTGCTGTCCTCCTGTTCTGTTTTTCAAACAGCTTCCAACCTTTTTCAATCAACATCCTTAAATACTCCCAAAGGATAATAGGGAATCATATTATCTTTAAGCCATTTCATAGATTCAACCGGTGACAGTCCCCAATTTGTCGGACAAGTCGAAAGAACCTCCACAAGCGAAAAGCCCTTTTTATCTATCTGCTTTTGAAATGCCTTCTTTATCGCCTTTTTTGCGTTATTGATATTAGGAACACTGTCAAGCGAAACCCTTTCTATATAAGAAGGTCCATCAAGCGTGGAAAGCATCTCCGATATTCTCACAGGATAACCCTGTTTTTTTACATCCCTTCCGTACGGAGATGTCTGCGTAAACTGTCCCGGAAGCGAAGTCGGAGCCATCTGTCCCCCCGTCATACCGTAAATTGCATTATTTATAAATATGACCGTAATATTTTCACCTCTTGCCGCCGCATGAACCGTTTCGGCAGTACCTATTGCCGCCAAATCCCCATCGCCCTGATATGTGAAGACGATCCTGTCCGGAATCACACGCTTAATTCCTGTCGCCACGGCAGGAGCTCTTCCATGCGCCGCCTCTTGCATATCACATTCAAAGTAATCATAAGCAAATACCGCACATCCTACGGGCGCAACTCCTACCGTTTCACCCTCTATGCCAAGTTCATCCATCACCTCGGCAATCAATCTGTGTGCAATGCCATGTGTACAACCTGGGCAATAATGCATAGGTACATCACACAAAGATTTTGGTCTCTCATATAACTTACTCACTTGCATTTCCTCCCGCTATATCCTTTACCTTGCTGACAATTTCAGCAGGTGTAGGTATCACACCACCCGTTCTTCCGAAAAAATGTACCGGTGCCTTGCCGTTTACCGCAAGCATAATATCCTCTACCATCTGTCCCATGCTCATTTCAACCGATAAAAATGCTTTTGCGTGTTCCGCGGCTTTTTTGTAGATATGTGAAGGAAACGGCCACAGGGTAATAGGTCTTATAATACCCGCCTTATACCCCTCTTTTCTTAGCTGATGTACGGCTGTTTCCACTATTCTCGAACTCGTACCATATGCTGAAAGAACATATTCCGCATCCTCCAAATATGAAGTCTCACACCTGATTTCATTCTGCACGATAGAATTATACTTTTTTTGTCTTTCTATAATAGTATATTCCAATTCTTCAGGCGACATATACAGAGTATTTATAATATTGTGCTTTCTTTTTTTCTGAGTTCCTACTGTCGCCCATGGTTTTTCATACACATGAGAAATATTATCATTTGAAAATTCAACAGGCTCCATCATCTGCCCCAGTGTTCCGTCCCCCAAAAGCATTACGGGAATTCTATATTTATCCGCAAGGTCAAAGGCATCAATCGTTAATGAAACCATCTCCTGCACGGAATTAGGCGCTAAAACCAACAAATGATAATCACCATGTCCGCCGCCTTTCGTCGCCTGAAAATAATCAGACTGAGCAGGTTGTATTCCTCCGAGTCCCGGTCCGCCCCTCACGATATTTACAATAACACATGGCAAATCCGCACCGGCAATATAAGAAATTCCTTCACCCTTCAGGCTCATACCCGGGCTTGAAGAACTCGTCATCACCCTTGCTCCGGCTCCTGCCGCACCATACACCATATTTATCGCAGACACTTCACTTTCAGCCTGCAAAAATGTACCCCCTATTTTGGGCATTTTCTTTGCCATATATGCTGCTATTTCCGTTTGCGGCGTAATGGGGTAACCGAAAAAATATCTGCAGCCTGCCAAAATCGCGGCTTCAGCAATTGCCTCATTGCCTTTCATCAAGACCTTTTCACTCAAAATTCTCCCCCCCATTTTTATTTTTCAATCGTTATTACAACATCGGGACAAATTGTCGCACAGAATCTGCAGCCGATGCATTTATCCTGTTCAAGCACTTCAGCGGGCCTATACCCCTTTGAATTTATTTTGTCATCGGCTATCTTAATAATTTTCTTCGGACAAACGCTTATACAAAGCTCACAACCCTTGCACCTTTCCGAGTCGAAATTCACCTTCGGCATAAAAAACATTTCCTTTCATATAACAATGAAAATACTCATCTTCTCCAATTATATCAAACCGATATCCTCCCATGGCATTTTCAGATAAATATTCATAACAAGTGAGGCTCTGCGCTGCTCATCATTTAAGCAAGCTAGCGCCTTTTCGGTTCCCGAATGCATGGATATGGGAATTTGCTTTTTTTGGGCAGCCTTAACAATTTCCTCATAACCCGAAAGCAGCACACTCTCATCTGTTTCTTTTCCTATATTAGTATTATTTACAATATCTGTAACCCTTAATCGGGAAGCGCGCTCTATCAAATCAATAAATTCCACAATATCTTCCGATGTTTGAGTAAGCGGTCTTTTGGTATTCACAACAAAGTGCATCTCATATCCTTCTTCGTCAAAACGACGTTTATATCGTCCCAATGCATATGCCCCATCATCATCTCCTCCAACATCAAAAACAGCCATTATACTTTTATCATCAAACACACTCAAAACCTCTGCGGGAATAACGGGAACATCCACATTGCTTCCGGCAAAGTCGGAAACAATGGTACAAATTCCAAGCGAATCAAGAAGCTTTCTCGCATCCTTAGTGCGAAAATAAGGATTGACAATATCAAGGTCTAAAACGGCAATCTTTTTCTGACTCTTTGCTTGCTTCACCGCAAAATTTAAAGCCACTTCAGTCTTACCGCTACCAAAGTGACCTGTAAAAATGTGAATACGCTTATCCATATTTCACCGCTCCATTGTGGTAAATTCTTAACTCTTTTAAACAGCATTATATCACAAAGAGAAAAAATTTACAATACACTTGTGGCAATCAATATATATTTATTCCTGAGGCGCTTATCCAAGAGCTTAACTAAAAAAAAGGCGCAGCACATCGATAAAATCCCAAAAACCATTGATATGCCCTCATGTGCAAACACCCTGAAGGATATGAAGTACACCGCAAAAAGCATGATGAGCGGGAAAATATATACCAAAAAAGCAGCCAATAAAACATCGCAATTTCTCATTTGCAGGACAACAGTATCCCCAACCTTTGCATAGGCATCATTGCGTGCGATTACCGTCTGCTTTGCGCCTGTGCATCCGGCACCGCAGGATGCACAGTTTCCGCCGCACGCCGAATCTCTTTTAATTCGTACCGATATATATTCTCCCGACACCTCTTCGACAATTCCCGTCTGGGTCACTAATCTTTCCTCCTCCTGCCGTGTATGGCTTTATTTTCACGGGCATTTTTAAGCATTTCCTGCGCATGCTTCAAAGCCGTATCCGTAATATTTTCACCGTCTATAATTCTCGCAAGCTCACGCTCCCTGTCACGCAAATCCAATTCAATAAGATCAGTAACGGTTTTTTCGTCATACACATTCTTCCTTATTAAAAAATGGGTGTCCGCCATTGCGGCAAGCCCTGCCAAATGCGTAATGCAAATTACCTGCTTATTTTTAGCAATCTGCGACAATTTAACCGCAATTTTCTGTGCCGCATTTCCAGACACTCCCGTATCAATTTCATCAAAAATCAAAGTGTCAACCTCATCGGCATCAGCAAGGATTGACTTTATCGCAAGCATAACCCTTGACAATTCACCCCCCGATGCCACCTTTGCAAGCGGCTTCAACGGCTCGCCCGAATTAGTGCTGATTAAAAATTCAACACTATCCGCTCCGTTAGCGCAAAACTCCTTATTCTGAGAAATATTCACGCAAAATCTTGCTTTGGGCATATCAAGCTCGGCAAGAGAGTCCTCTATCTGCTTTTGTAAAAGAACTCCCGCCTCCTGCCTTGACCTGCTAAGCTTTTGTCCCGCTTGGGCAAGTTTTCCCAGCGCTGCTTCATACTCAATATTCAATTCCGCAATCTTTTCGCTTCTTTCGGAAAGTTCTTCAAGCTCCAAATTTGCTTTCTCATAAAATGATAAAATTTCCGCAATGGTTTTGCCGTATTTTCTTTTCAGCTTTGAAATAAGGTCCAATCTTTCTTCCACTTCGTTTAATCTATTCTCATCATATTCAACATTTGCACCGTATTCATTCAGCTCATGCGCCGCATCTTCAAGATTATACATTATATCGGAAAGCCTGTCGTAAATTTCTTTAAGGTGCCCGTCAAACTCCGCAATAGCTCCCAAGGCATTTACCGCAATGCTTATTCCGTCATACGCAGACTGAATATCTCCGCCTTCATATACGTTTTCATACGCTTCATTCAATGCCAGTGAAATCTTCTCCGCATTTGCAATGATATCACGCTCTTCCGCAAGCTGTGCATCTTCGTCGATACCTGTCTCTTATACACATCT
>JAOAAV010000070.1 GCA_026418715.1 Clostridia bacterium | reverse complement strand
GCACAGCCGCCTTTATTGCCTGGGATACAACATGGGGCGCTAAAAACAACCCCTGATACATACTCTTGTTAAAACCGAGACTTGCTCCGCACTCTTTGCCTATCCCCACAGATGTCAGCCTGTTTGCGGCAAGTCTTACATATTCTTCTTTTCCGGCAATATATCCTCCAGTTGGAGCAAGCCCTCCGCCCGGATTTTTAATTAATGAACCCACTATTAAGTCGGCTCCGAAAGCCGTCGGCTCATCGGTTTCCACAAATTCACCATAGCAGTTGTCAACAATGCAAACAGTATCCTTTGAAATCGATTTTATAAATTTCACAATTTCGCCGATTAGGTTTGCGCTAAAAGTCGGACGCCAGCCGTATCCTTTAGATCTTTGTATAAGCACGGCCTTTGCAAATTGTGAGGACAAAAACCTTTTTATTTCGGCATAATCAGGCATACCGTCCTCTGTGAGTTCAATCTGTTTATAGCCTATTTTAAAATCCCTTAGTGAACCTTCCCCTTCCTCTCCGGATATTCCTATTACTTTCTCAAGCGTATCATACGGCTTGCCGGTAACTGAAACAAACATATCCCCCGGACGAAGCACAGAAAACAGCGCCGTTGATATTGCATGTGTCCCTGAAATGAAGTTATGGCGAACCAATGCGTCCTCTGCACCGAAAACCTGCGCATATACCTTGTCCAGCGTATCTCTGCCTAAATCGTCATAACCATAACCGGAGGTGGGTACAAAATGGGCCTCGCTGACTCTATTGTCCGAGAATGCCTTCATCACCTTCATCTGATTTATTTCTGAAATATTTTCAATGCTTTTGAAGACTGCTGAAACCTCTTTTTCGGCACATTCGACAATCTCCAAAACCTCATCGCTTACATCGAACGCTTTTTTAATATATTCTCTCTTGTTCATGTTATCTCCCAATGTTTCTTTTATTTACCTGAAAATAAATTCAATAAGAGCTACCGTAAAAAGTGCTATGGCAGAGGATGAATACATAAGAATAACCGCTTTCCTTATGTCCCAGCAGTCAGGTTTTTTTATATCATCCCCTATGGATGGTCTGTTTACTTCCACTCCTAAACCCGTATACGCTCCGCCCAGCCTGATACCCAAAGCTCCCGCACATACCGCCTTCATTTGTCCGTTATTGCCGCTCTCATCATTTTCTCTATCCCGCCAGAATATTTTCACAGAAAAATGATAATCGTACCCCAAAAGTCGGCTTGCAAGCAACATGCAACCTGACGCAATGCGTGACGGAACAAAACTTAAAAAATTATTCAAAAAAGCAGCAAAACGCCCGAAATAAAGATACCTCGGATTTTTGTAGCCGATTATAGAATCTGTCATATCAACCGCCTTGCAAAAAAACGCAAGCGGCACACCGCCTACAAGCATAAAAAGTAAAGGCGCGAAAATACCGTCACTCATATTTCTTGCGATTGCTTCAATTGCAGTTCTTGATATTTCCTCCTCATCCATTTCGCCCACGTCCCAATCAACCAACTTGCAAAGCTCGACCCTTGCGGCGGGAGCATTTTGATTTTCAAGAAACCTGTATATTTTAAGACCCAGCGCACCGTTTTTGCCTATATCAATCAAAAAGCAAAACATAACGATTTCCACTACCATTTTAAGAAGCGGATTGACAAGCCATACCGCCCATAAAAGAAGCCACGAAAGCGCAGCGCTTGCAAAGCCTATGCTCAATGTCAGCAGTGCTCCGGCAACCATCTGTTCGTTTTTGTCTGCCGAAATTATTTTCCGCAGAATTTCTTCACCCTTTCGTACAAGCCTTTCATATGTAAATTGAAAGCTTGGAAAACAATTGAAAAATGAAAGCAATATATTCAAAGCCGTTCCAAAAACAATCTCCATTTTTCCATAAATCCTTTCGATATATACTCCTCTTTCATATTACACGATAAAATCACATTTCACAAGCTTTTTCACAAATATTGTTGACAGCCGCCGTGTATGGGGTTACAATATTGAACATATAAAATATATATGGATAGGATGAATCAGTATGCGCATATCAACCAAAGCACGGTACGGACTGGCATCCATGATATTTATGGCAATGTCGGATGACAGCAGCCTCATAACCGTTGTCAGCATAGCCGAAAAACTTGGAATTTCAAAAATTTATTTGGAACAGATTTTTTCCTCTTTGAAAAAATCAGAGCTTGTTGCTTCCACCAAGGGTTCTCAAGGCGGCTACCGACTTTTTAAAGCTGCATCTGAAATTACGGTTTTTGACATTCTTTCCTGTCTTGACGGCATTTTATTTGAAAAAACGGATTCTACCGTGGCTGAAAATGCGTGTCATATAGAAGACGCAATGAACAAAGCCGTATTTTATCCATTGGACGAGGCTGTGGAAAATGTTTTAAAGAAAATCACCTTGTATGATTTGGCAAATGAAGCTTTTAAAAATAAAAATGCGGACAATATCATGTATTTCATATGAAAAAACATATTCTAATCTACCCTGTTTCTTATTTTTCCATCATAAAATGCGGCTATGTTTTCGCACACCTCTCGTATGCAGCGTACTCTCGCCTCATATGCTCCCCATGCCATATGAGGCGTCAGGCATACATTCGGGTTGTTTAAAATCCTGTTATATGGATGTTCTTCATCAAACGGCTCTGTTTCATACACGTCAATTCCAAGCCCGCCCAAACGGTTGTGTTCAATGGCAAGAGCAAGCGCCTTTTCATCCGCAACCGATCCTCTTGCAACGTTTATAAAAATTGCCGTCTTCTTCATCATAGCGATTTTTTCTTTATTAATTATATTCCTTGTTTCTTCGCAAAGCGGAAGGTGTACGGAAATAATATCTGATTCTCGGCAGAGAGTTTCCAAATCTACACAGTCAAACCCATCTTCAGGCATACGCTTGTATGCAATTACTCGGCACCCCATAGCCCGTGCCGCAAGCGCTACCTGTCTTCCTATATTCCCAAGTCCGACTATACCCCATACTTTTCCGAAAATCTCATGAAAAACAGGTTCAAGATGGTTCGCCGCTTTGTTTTGGGTATATAATCCGCTTTTCACATATTCCGAATACTGCGGCAAAGATGTGCACAAAGATAACGCCATGGCAAGAGTAACCTGCGCAACGCTTTGAGTTGAGTATCCTCTTACGTTGCACACGGCGATAAACTTTTTTCTGCAGTAATCAATATCAATATTGTCGTAGCCTGTGGCGGTTACGCAAATCAGCTTGAGTTTTTCGGCATGGAATAGATTGGTTTCGTTAAGCTTAATTTTATTCAAAACCACAACCTCGGCATCCCTAATTCTTTCAGAAACTTCATCCGGCTTTGTTTCGGTATATATTTCAGGTTCCCCTACTTCACCGAAAATCGACAAATCCAAATCCATCCCAAAAGTTTTTGCATCCAACACCACTATCTTCATCCGTTTTCCTCCGAAACCAGTTTGGATAATGCCCCCCACACATCAGGATATCTTTTTTTCACATTAAATGGCTTAAAACTTTCGTCGGTAAATGCATGAACCGTCCTGCCCCGTGCCGCAAGCTTTTTTTCGGGCATCTTATACACCTCATAGCAAAACTCACAGCGCACTCCGCCTAATCGTATCAGCCTCGCAAGCACTATTACCTCATCCCCATAGCATAAACCTTTGATATATTCGGCGTGAGTTTCCGTCAAAGGAAGCCATATGCCTTCTTTCTCCATTTGTGCGTAATCCATGCCACTTTGCTTTATAAAATCTCCTCTTGCAACTTCAAACCACGGATAGTATCTGGAATGATGCACTATCCCCATTTGATCCGTTTCCGAATAACGAACGGTCAGTCTTGTTTCGCTTACATATCCCATATTATACCTTCTCCACACCGCTGTATACAAAGCCTCTTTCAGCATCCATAGTTAAAACTGTACCAGATTTTAAAATATGCGTGGCATTTTTAGCGCCTGTTATAACGGGGATATCCAGCGCAATTCCAACAACTGCCGCATTGTTTGATGCGCCCTCTTCCTCGCAGATAATGCCTGAAGCTTTTTTCAGTATCGGCACCATTTCCGTAGTCGCACTGTCTATTATCACAATATCTCCGTCTGAAAATTCGTTTTTAAGCTCCTCTGCCGACAATGCAACACACGCTCTGGCAGTGGTATGCGTTCCCGTAATGCCTTCGCCCGTCACCAATATATGCCCAACCAAATGCACCTTCATAATATTGGTCGTACCGCTTACTCCAATCGGTGCTCCGCCTGTAATAACCACTATATCCCCATTTTTAATAATATTGGTCTTCAATGCGCAGTCCACCGCATGCTCAAAAAGAGCATCGGAATTTTCTCTCGGTTCACTCATGATTGGTATTACGCCCCACGAAAGATTAAGTTGCCTGCGTACTTTTTTGTTTATTGTCGGAGCAATAATAGGGCAAAGAGGTCGGAATTTTGATACCATGGTAGCGGTTTTGCCAGAATACGTCAACGCTATGATGGCGGAAGCATTCAAATCATGCGCCGTCGTACACGTTGCATGGCTTAGTGCGTTTGTAACATCCATCTTAAAATCCATTCGCATATTTTCGTTGCGCTTTACGTAATCAATATCCCTTTCCGTTCTTTCAGCGATCAATGCCATTGTTTTTACAGCCTCAACCGGATACTTCCCTACTGCGGTTTCGCCAGAAAGCATAATTGCACTCGTACCGTCGTATATTGCGTTGGCAACATCGGTTGTTTCAGCTCTTGTTGGCCGAGGATTTCTAATCATAGAATCCAGCATCTGAGTGGCTGTAATCACCTTTTTCCCCGCACGATAAGTCTTTTTGATTAGTTTCTTCTGAATTACGGGAAGGTCCTCAAGAGCGATTTCCACACCCATATCCCCTCTTGCCACCATAATTCCGTCACTTACCTTCAGTATGTCGTCAATATTTGCAACACCCTCAGCATTTTCTATTTTTGCTATTATTTGTATATTAGTTCCGTTGTTCTTCTCCAGAATATTTCGGATATCCAAAATATCTTGCTGGGTGCGTACAAAGGACGCGGCTATAAAATCTACGTCGTTTTCTATTCCGAAAACAATGTCGGCGATATCCTTTTCGCTTAGATATTTCATATTTATAGACACATTCGGAATATTAATGCTCTTTGAATTTGAAAGTGTTCCTCCGTTTTTTATTTCGCATATGATTTTATCACTCTTTATGCTCATCGCCTCAAGCTCAATAAGCCCGTCATCAAGCAAGATTCTAGTCCCCGCACGGATGTCCTTTGGCAGATCCTTATAGGTAATGCTTACCCTTGTATCATCACCTTCAACGTCATCAGTACACAGCGTAAATTTTTCACCTTCCTTAAGCTCTACCTTGCCGTTTGCAAAATTCTTTATCCGAATTTCAGGACCTTTTGTATCCAATAAAATTGCAATCGGCAAATCAAGCTCTTCCCTTATTTTGCGTATCTTTTCAATCCGCTTGAGCGCGTCCTCGTGCGTGCCATGCGAAAAGTTAAGTCTTGCAACATCCATCCCTGCAAGCATAAGATCACGAAGCACTCTTTCATCATCGGTAGCAGGTCCCATTGTACATACGATTTTTGTTTTTCTCATAAATGATTCCACCTTAAAGAATATTTTATCATTCACATAAAAACAGGTGCCAATAAACCGTCCTTGGCACCGTGTCAATATTTTATTTATACGGAAAGCTTTTTCGCAAGATCAACAAGCTCCTGCGGCAACTCTTTTTTCATTGCCAAGCCTTCTTCAATATCCACATCCACAATCCGGCTGTTTTGCATACAAACAATTCTGTTGCTTTTGCCTTCAAGCAGAAGTTCAACCGCCATTGCTCCCATCTGACTTGCTATCACCCTGTCACGAACGGTAGGACTTCCTCCTCTTTGGACATGACCTAAAATAGTGGCCCTTGACTCAATGCCGGTTATTTTTTCAATCTGCTTCGCCATCTCCACAACACCGCCGACTCCTTCAGCAACAATAATAATGCTGTGCTTCTTACCCCTTGACTTGCTCTCTAATATCGGCCTTAAAACATCCTCATCAAAATCAAACTCGTGCTCGGGAACTAAAATAACCTCCGCCCCGCACGCAATACCCGCATGGATAGCAATATGCCCCGCATTTCTGCCCATAACCTCTATCAATGAGCATCTTTCATGGCTTGTTGCCGTATCGCGGATTTTATCAATCGCGTCCTTTACGGTATTTAGTGCTGTATCAAAGCCTACCGTATATTCGCTGCAATCTATGTCGTTGTCAATAGTACCTGGCATTGCTATCGTCGGCAGTCCCATTGCACACAAATCCTTTGCACCTCTGAAAGAACCATCGCCCCCGATTACAATCAAACCGTCAAGTCCGAATACCCTTGCAATCTCAACTCCCTTTTTCACTCCCTCAGGCTCTTTAAATTCAAGACACCTTGCCGTCTGTAAAATAGTTCCGCCTCTTTGAAGCGTTTCCGAAACACTTCTGGCATTCATCTCTACCATATCTCCCGTTATAAGCCCATTATACCCTTTGCGGATCCCCATGACCCTTATACCATGATATGCTCCCACTCTCACAACAGCACGAATTGCCGCATTCATTCCGGGAGCGTCCCCACCGCTCGTTAAAACACCAATAGTCTTCACCTTGCCACTCATAACCAAATCTTTCCTTTCCGGCATAAAGCTAAGTGCTTTGCCCCGTCATAATTTATCCTTCATCTTTAAAGTTCTGCATCAATAATAATGTCATGCGCCTGTTCAACCTCGGACTCAGGCACCAAAACCTCATAACAGCAGTCCTTGTCGTCAATATCTTTTTTGTTTACAGGACGCACCTTAACTAAAATTCCTCGGCTTTCCAAGAGCGCCTGCAGCTTTTCCACTATTTCTTTGCTCTGCGCCATGTATATTACCGTCCACATAACACTCTCCTATGCTCCCGATTCAATCTCGCCGTGTTTGCAATAAACTTTAGCCTTCCCCTTAACCTTAATCGCCGATGTAGTCTCGGTAAACTGTGCAATATATATCTCTCCCGCATCAAGCTTTTCGGTATGGTGAAACTTTGTATCCTTGCCTCTTGTAAGTCCGATAATATTTACTCCGTTTTCCAGAGCTTTTATCACGACATAATCGCTTGCAATTCCCATAACATCATCATTCATGCCAGTATCCTTGCCTTTCGTTTATTCATACACTTATTTTCTGTTAAATTCCCATAATATATTATACTATTTTATCCCAAAATTCAATACCAAATCGCACAAAATTGATGAAATTCCTTATTAACTTTTTTATTAAAAATGTATAAATAATGTTAATTCCGCTCTCTCATCGATTATCAAATATTGCTCAATCACTATGTACAAACAGCGGATGATATGTTATCATAAGCGTATCAAAATACGAAAGGATGAATATTATGCCCGATATTAAATTTGAAATAGTAAGGCATATCGGCACTTTGTCCGAAAGCCCGAAGGGATGGACGAAGGAACTTAATCTTATCAGCTGGAATGACCGTGACCCGAAATACGACATCAGAGAATGGTCGCCCGATCATACCAAAATGGGTAAGGGCGTCACACTTTCCGCAGAAGATATCACGAATTTGAAACGTCTCTTAGATGATATAGGCATATAGCGTGTTATGATGCAGTTGATGGGTGATAAATAAAAAATGGACTCCAATATGATATAATGTCTAGTAACAAAAAACAAAGTATCAAAAGAAGCTATTTTCTATAAACAGTATAACATCAATAGAAAAATTTCGTCAACGAATATTAGGATATTCAAAATACGGATCTGCCCAGACAAGTATACGGCATCGAGTCAGCTCGCCATCTACAAGTAGAAACAAAAATATAACGAACGTTAAATAAAGTTGGTTTGAAGAATATTGTGCAAGGTAGACGATTGTATTTTCTGACAAAAATCTCCGCTGTTTAACCTTGACAAGGGCAATTTGAAGTTTGTTTCTATTTTTTAAATGTAACCCATCATTGTTTTTTCAATAAAAAAGGACATTCAATTTTGAATATCCGGCTTGACATTGAATATATTTCGTTTTATAACGGTAAAAGAGTGGTACTGCCGCTTTAAAGGCGGTTAGTCCAAAGTTAATTGATTAAGATAACCGCGTCCTTTGGTCAGGGGCGGTTATTTTTTTGTATATTCTATTATTTCCGCAATGGAAATAAAGATAAACAGCCACAAAGCCAAATTTATATCCATACACATCACCTCCCCCAAAAAAGAGGTGACTAATCACCCTTAAACAACCCCGCATCTTCCGCGCACTATTGTAACATTGGAAAGGCTGTTTGCAAAGGCTCTAAAACAACCCACTCAAACCGTTTATGATATCCTTTTCATTCTCTTCCTCAATGCGCATATCGGGTAGGGCACAGAACCGCTGCATTTTACAATAAGATTTTCTATGTATTCTGATCTACTATATTCAAATGCATCAACCGGATATAAATTGCCCCGTATCTCTTCATTTTCATATCTTTGTCTATTACTTTGCATAAATTTTGCTCTCTCACAAGGCGTTCATAAATATCAATCTCAGCATTTTTTATATACTTTTCCATAAGCCAATGATAGGATTATCTGGATTGGTTGTTGCAAGCAGTATTTCAAAGCGGCAGGAATAAAAACTATCGCAAATGAAGGAATAAACATACAAGAAATCGCAAGCCGGTTGGGATATTCAAAAATTGAAATAACATTGAACACATATCCGCACCTTTATCCAAAAAAGAACGTGCCATTAATGTCTTGAATAAAATCGTGTACAACTAAAAATGAGTACAAAAAAACCGCTTGAAACAGCGGCTTTTAGAAATATGGAGGAGAGGATGAGATTCGAACTCACGGACGCGTTAACGTCACAGCATTTCCAATGCTGCGCCTTCAACCGCTCGGCCACCTCTCCAAGACTCAAATAGTATACCATCTTCAGCGAAAAAAGTCAAGTTTTTTTTACATATTATTAAGTGTTTGAAAATTGCAAGTTTAATTGCCCACCATAAAATACCAGTTTTACATTAAGCAGCTATTTCATTAGCGGATTTATAACCAAAAATTTTGCGAGGGTAATTGTTTACCCAGTCTTCAATACGTTGAAGTTCTCTGTCGGT
>JAOAAV010000107.1 GCA_026418715.1 Clostridia bacterium | reverse complement strand
GAAACTTTGCTATTGATGTTATACTGTTCATAGAAAATAGCTCCTTTTGATACTTTGTTTTTTTTGTCACTTAACATTATATCATATTGGAGTCTATTTTCTTTTTTATTTGTCACCCATCAATTGTATCACAACAAATTTTTTCATGCTGTGATGTATGAAAATTGCAATATAAATTTAAAAAAAGTGTTGACAATTGTAATTGTACGTGGTATCATATTTATCGTGACGTTGGGGAGCACGTAAGAATATGCACCATTAGCTCAGTTGGTAGAGCACCTGACTCTTAATCAGGGTGTCCAGAGTTCGAGTCTCTGATGGTGTACCAAAGAATTATAATCCGAACTTCTTCATTATCGGTATGACGTTTGGGTTTACATTGAAGCATCATCAGATTTTAAAGCTGATGATGCTTTTTACTTTGCCGATATACCTCAATTTTTATATCAGAATAAAATAAAGCTTATTCCCCTTAAATTCCTGTGGTTTTTGACGAGTATCCTCAGCAAAACGTCCGTAAGAGCTAAGCCGCTGTCCATCCCCCGCAAGACACGTTAAACTATTGTATCATAACAGTCATATTATGCTATAAAAAATGTTTAAAAATATTAAAACGGGGGTATAAATTTATTGAGATATATAATACTAATTTGGATGCTTGCAGATAAATTAGTATATATCAATATTTACATATTCAAAGGGGCTGATCTTATGAAATTCAACATTATCGGGAGAAAAATGGAGCTTACAGACCAGATAAGAGATTATGCAACAAAAAAGCTGAGCAAGCTTGATAAGTTTTTCAGGGAAGAATCAGAAGCAAGAGTTGTGATTGGTAAAATCAAGGACAAGCAATATATGGAAACTACAATTTATGCAAGCGGCATGATGTACCGTGCGGAAGTTACGGACGATGAAGTTTTAGCTGCAATTGACAAAACTGTTGATATTATTGAAAGGCAGATCAGAAAAAACAAAACAAAACTTGAAAAAAAGATCAAGCATGATGCAACTGCAGACAATATCCTAATCAGCGGTACCGACTATGTTCAGGAGGAGGAAGAAGCCGAATTTAAGGTTATAAAAAGAAAACGCTTTCAGGTAAAGCCTATGAGTGAAGAGGAAGCCATTCTTCAGATGAACCTTCTGGGTCATAATTTCTTTGTATTTTTAAATACTGAAACGGATGAAATGAATGTTGTATATAAAAGAAAAGACGGCAATTATGCGGTTATAGAATCTATTGAATAAAAGTTTCGGGGTTTAGGTGAAAAATTTGCCTAAACCCCTTTTTTGTTGATTGTTATGACTAAGGATTATGTCTACTTATGGTATCCATAGATATTATATCACCATCATATCGTGCAAGGTAGACGTTAGTATTTTCTGATGAAAATCTCAACCGTTTACCTAAATAAGTACAGTTTGGATCTTATTTCAAAAAAGCGCAGCTCATCATTGTGTTTTTAACAGCTTGAAAAATGTATTGACATAATGTTTTGCAATATAATAAAATACCTGTGTATATTGTTGATTTTTATGTATTGCCTATATTTTAAACAGGGGAGTTATTGTATGGAAAGACGTGACAAGTATAACTATTATCTGGACATTGCTCAAACCGTTGCGGAGCGCGGAACCTGCATAAGACGCAATTTTGGAGCAATTATAGTAAATAACGATGAAATTATATCAACCGGATACACTGGAGCTCCAAGAGGAAGAAAAAATTGCAATGAGCTTGGACGGTGCATTCGTGCGGAACTTAAAATTCCAAGAGGAGAACGTTATGAAATGTGCAGAAGCGTTCATGCGGAGGCAAATGCCATCATTTCGGCCGCACGCCGTGATATTATCGGAGCAACTTTATATTTGGTCTGCGTTGATGCACAAACGGGAGATTTAGTTGAAGGGACAAGCAGCTGCTCAATGTGCAAAAGATTGATCATTAATGCGGGAATATCAAAAGTGGTGGTTCGTGATTCCAACGATAAGTTTAGGGTAATATACGTTGACGACTGGATTGCAAATGACGAGTCAATCATGGGGGAGTTTGGGTACTAAAAATTAATTGATGTTTTTACATAAAGCAAAAATACTCCTGCATATTTTTCATATGATTTCTGCATTCCACATAAAGAATGCGCAAGCCCAACAGAAGACAATCCGTGCGATTTGTTTGAGAGAATCACTTCCCTCCGGGAAGAAATGCATTTGAAGATGACCCAATGTGTGAATGACGCTAAAAATTGAAAAGCAAAACCCTGCTTGTTTTGGCAGGGATTTTTGCTTTCAGATGCAATTTTCAATTTATGCAAGAGGTGTAGAGCAAAGGGTATAAAATTTTTGCTCTGCACCTTTTTTGTTTGTCTTCTTTTACACGAAAGCTTCCCGAAACACAATAAGACAAAATTAAGCAAAATGCAATGTATCGGAGGTGTCGTGCATAAAAAATGGTTTTGTTGCAATTGAAAACGGTATAATTGCCGAAGCAAGATACGTGGGTAAAATTAAAATCACTACAAGAACAAAGACAGAAACTGATTTAGAAAAAGTAAAAGAAGCCTTTCAGACCATGTACGATGTATCAACTCGCAGCAAGGATTATATTGTAACATCCGTAAAACGTAGTTGTTCTGCTGTAAATTTTTACAAGTCTTATTGTACAAAAAAATACTAAAACCATCGTTCTCCTTTGCAAATGCAAATTGTCAACCATAAAAATAAATTAGGTTGACAATTTTGTAGTGAGAGTGTATAATACAATTCTGGAAGGAGGAAAACAATGAAAAAAATAACAATAAAACAGATGATTTTCTGCGGACTCTTTGCGGCATTAACTGCGGTAGGAGCGTTTATTAAGATCCCGATACCCGTATTGCCTTTTACACTCCAATTTTTGTTTACGATGATGGCGGGACTTTTATTAGGCGGAGAAATGGGTGCATGCAGCGTATTCATATATATGTTCCTCGGGCTTGCAGGTTTGCCGATATTTACAGAAGGCGGAGGAATAGGCTACATAATAAAGCCAACCTTTGGATATATAATAGGCTTTTGTATTGCAAGTTATGTTACAGGTAAAATCGCAAACAAAGTAAAAAATCCCACATATAAAAGAATTCTTGGCGCCAACTTTATAGGGCTGATTATTGTTTACAGCTTGGGTATGATTTATTATTACATAATATGCAACTTTGTAATTAATGCGCCGATAGGAGTATGGCCTCTATTTTTGTATTGTTTCATTTTGGCGATTCCGGGAGACATTTTGCTTTGCCTAATAAGCGCACTCATTTATAAGCGACTTATACCTGTAATTAATCTATTCAGATAAAACCTCTGCAATGAAAGGGTAGTTTGTGCATGAATATATTAGACGAAATAAAAAATGGAGTACTAAACGGAGAAGCTGTAGAAAAAGAACAAGCATTGTTGTTAGCCCGCCAGCCGCTGAAAAAATTGTGCGATGCAGCCGATGAAATAAGAACGCATTATTGCGGAAATATTTTTGATATGTGTTCAATTATAAACGCAAAAAGCGGTATGTGTTCGGAAAACTGTAAATTTTGCGCACAATCATCTTTTCACAATGCTGATATAGACAAATATTCTTTGCTGGGCAGTGATGAAATCTTCAAACAGGCAAAATATAACTATGACAGAGGAATACGAAGATACGCGATTGTAACTTCAGGTAAAAAATTAAATGAGAGTGAATTGGACAGTGTGTGTGAAAGCATAAAAAAAATTAAACAAGGTACAAATATGTCTGTCTGTGGGTCTTTCGGGCTTTTAAACAAAGAGCAATATAAAAAGCTGAAAGAAGCAGGATTGACGAGAGTTCATAACAATTTGGAAACTTCAAGAAATAACTTCAAAAATATATGCACAACTCATACATACGATGATAAGGTAAATTCAATCAAAGCAGCAAAAAGTGTTGGATTGAGCATATGCAGCGGTGGAATTGTCGGGCTTGGAGAAACTATGGAGGACAGGATTGATATGATCATCGATATAAGAAACTTGGGCATACGTTCTATTCCCGTAAATATCTTAAGTCCTATCAAAGGCACACCGTACCAAAACAATAAAAAACTTGACGATGATGATGTACTCCGAATTGTTGCAATATTTAGATTTTTAGTCCCCGATGCATCAATCCGGCTCGCGGGCGGGCGAGGAATGTTGTCCGACAAAGGAAAGGGATGCTTTTTGTCAGGTGCAAATGCGGCAATTTCAGGTGATATGCTGACTACGGCGGGAATTTCAATAGAAAATGACATGAAAATAATCAAAGAGCTTGGGTATAAGGTGGGTTTTTTGAATGAGTAAAAAGCTTTTTGTTGCGGCAACGGGTACCGATATAGGCAAAACCTTTGTTGCCGCGCTTATGGTAAAAAAATTGAAAGATGCGGGATATAATGCAGGATATTATAAAGCGGCATTGAGTGGGGTTGATACGTCGGAAAATGAAACCATGCTTTGCGATGCTTATTATGTAAATAAAATTGCAGGTCTTAACGAGAATATCAAAAATCTCGTATCCTATGTATATAGGAAGGCATTTTCGCCTCACTTGGCATCAAAGTCGGAAGGGAATCCTGTTGAAATGAATAAGCTCGTGCAAGATTTTAACAATGCATTGTTAAAGTATGATTATGTAACAATGGAAGGGAGCGGAGGTATAGTATGCCCGCTAAGATATGATCATGAAAAAATTTTCATTGAAGACATAATAAAAGCATTTGGACTCCCAACTGTAATTGTAGCTGATTCAGGGCTCGGAACAATTAACCATACGGTGCTCACCGTCGAATATTTAAAAAGCAAAAGTATATCGGTGAAAGGTGTAATATTAAATCGCTACAATGAGCACAGCATACTTCATCAAGACAATAAAAAAATGATAGAAGAAATTGCCAAAATTCCAATAGTGGCAGAAGTAAAAGACAATGATAAGCAACTAAATATCAACATAAATGAATTATTAAAATTATATGAATAAAAATTGAGAAAAAAGAACAAGTAAGCGCATGATATGTTCTGCCTGAGCGTATGCCTATAATCATCAAATACTGCGCTACGGCGATGCAGGCATACATAATGTTTCACAAACGAAGCTGTTCCTGTGGGTTGAGGGACGGCTTTTTGTCATATGTTCGCTTATTTCAAAATATAATGTACAAAGCTATTTTATGAAAACAATCCAAGGATGCAGAGGGGGATTTGTATGGCGTCATACACGCATTCATCATATTATTCTCAACACTCGCCGCAGAAAGAAAAAAAGAGACTCAAAAAGTGGGTCATACAGACTATTTTCAGCCTTATCATATTTTCAGCTCTTTATGCGGCAAAGGGCTGCGACAGTAAATTTATATGCGCAATTAGCGATTTTGGCAAATATGCGCTCACTCATAACACGGATTTTTACGCAGTATATCAAAATACGACAAATACGGCTGCAGATATAGTGTCGCTGTTGTTTGGACAAAATGGGCAAAATACCTTCAAAACCACAACGGACGAAACTGCCGAAACCTTCTCAAACGAGGCAGTGGAATCGGCTGAATTTAATTCTCAAGCAGCATCTGTTGCCACTATTGCACCGCAGCAAAAACAGGAGTGATTACAATTATTAAGCTTGCGAAGTGGCTGTACATCAGCCCTCTGACAATACTTTTGTTTGCACTTTGTTTTATTACAAGAAAGCTTGAGGTTTTGTTCATAACATACCTCATTATGCTTTTACATGAACTTGCACATCTTTGTGCGGCTCTTTTAATTGGATTGATGCCTTCATATATCGCTATTTATCCGTTTGGAGTCAATTTAAGATTGAAAAATAAAATTGTCTACAGTCTTGCAGATGAAATTATCGTATATCTTTCAGGGCCTTTCCTTAATATTATGCTTGCTCTCGCAGCAACAATTGCCAATGCAAAACTCGAAAATATCTGGCTTTCCGACTTTATCACAAAAAATCTCGCTCTTTTTCTCATCAATATGCTTCCCATTGTTCCGCTTGACGGCGGTACTATAATAAAAAAGATATTAATGCACAAAATAGGTTTTAAAAGGGCGCAAACGGTGATGAAATCGATAAGCGCCATACTGGCGGCTTGTATGGCGGCTTTGGCGGCCGCATTGATATACCAGTCAAAATTCAACTTTTCCATTGTGTTTTTGTGCGTTTTTCTGATTGCAAATATCTTTACTCAAAAAGAAAAGTACAACATGGACTTTATAAATGAATTGATGTTTTATAAAGAAAAATGTATAAATTATAAGAATAAAAAGATAAAATTTATATTGGCAAAAAAGGATGACAACATAAGAAAACTTGCCGAAAATTTCACACGCAGCAGCTTTTTTATAATATTTTTGCTTGACAATGATGGGAAAGTAGACGATATTTTAACTGAAAATGAGCTTATGGATATTGTTGTCCAAAAAGGAGCGGGAGCGACAGTACGAAATCTTGATAGAATTGCAGAATAAAATGATAAAACCGAAAAGTTAGAAAGTAATATACCACTGAATCCTTATTTTGAGGTGAACTTTATGCCGAACATCCTTCCATATAACAGGCAAAATGCCGTTTCCTACGCTAAAAAATGGGCACTTTCCCGAAATCCCGAATATTTTGATTTTTCAAATTTAGGCGGCGATTGCACAAATTTTGCTTCACAATGCCTTTATGCAGGAAGCAAAATTATGAATTATACACCTGTATATGGTTGGTATTACAACAATCCGAACGACAAATCTCCTTCATGGACAGGAGTAAACGAACTTTACAGATTCCTTGTCACAAATAAAACGCGGGGCGTTTTTGCAGCAGAGTCAGACATCTCTCAAATAATGCCGGCAGATCTAATTCAATTGGGAGATGCATCTGGAAGATATTATCATTCTCTTATTGTTGTACAGATAAACGAGAGTCCTGATATTAACAACATATTAATATCCACTCATACTTTTGATTCCAATTTGCGTCCTTTGAGCAGTTATTATTATCAAAACATAAGATTCCTTCATATTGCGGGCGTTTACATACCTTAAAATATTACGAATTTATTGCAAAAGTCAGACTTTAGACATAAATTTTGCCATGGGCAAAGCATTTGTATAATTGCTGCAGGAACATGGAACTCCCATAGCACTTTGAGCATACTTTAATATTACAAATAGATAAAAAAAATATTAAAAAAGTTTGACAAATTGTATACACTGTTATATAATACTTTTGTAATATTTTCGTGGGAGGTAATTACGCTATGGGGAATCTGAAACATACGGTTGTTGCAAGTCTGGCAATTGCCATCATCTGCTCTTTGGCGGCAATGCAGGCTGCGGATATGACTTCCGTAAAGGCAGACAATCAGTTTAGTAAATCAGATTTTTCGGACTTATCAAAAGCTTGGGATAGTAGTTTGACAGATATAAATATAAAATTGGCTTCAATCAGCGACACTGCGGAAGAAAATTCGACTGTTTCCGTTGTCGAACAGATTGAACCCGCTGCAGTTTCTGCAGGAACTGTTGGGTATGTGATTTTGTCTGATGGAGCTCTTAATGTGAGAGAGACGCCGTCTACCGATTGCGAGGTTATTGATCAGCTCGATTGCGGCGATAAGGTTGATATTTTGGAAAATCTCGGGGATTGGTATTTTGTATCTTATGGAAATGAAGGGAAAACAGGCTATGTATCAAGCGCCTCTATCACTTTTTCCGAGGATGATGCAAAGGCTGCGGCTTTAAAATCATTTTTATATGAAACAGGAACCGCAGTGGTAAGTGAAGGAGCTCTTAATATTCGTGCGGGAGCGGGCAGGGATTTTGAAGTTGTCAATCAGCTTGATAACGGCGAAAAGGTTATTATAATATCAAGAGAAAACGAATGGCTTAAAATATACTATGGCAAAAATTATGACATAGGGTATGTCATTGCCGATTCAATTGCTGTTTCGGGAACTATTTCCAAAGATGAGGTTAGTCAGAAAAAATCTGAAAGTGTTGCAAAGTCTGCTCAAAGCAAGGGTGTTATCTGCATATCAGACGGTGCTTTAAATGTAAGAGATTCTGCAAGTGAAAACGGCTCCGTAATTGCACAACTGACAAATAAAACTCCTGTTTTGATTTTAAATAAAGACAACGGATGGACGAAAATTGCATACGGCGAAAACAACACGGTCGGTTATGTAAAATCCGAGTACATAGCTGATTCTTCCTTGACATCGAGAAGTTCTACGACAAGAAAAACAACTTCTGCAGCGACGGTTTCGTCACTTAAGACACCGTCCTTTTCGACTCCTAAAGTTTCAGGAAGTTCCTCGTCTTTAGGACAAGCTCTTGTGAGTCAAGCGGAAAAATATATAGGAGTAAAGTACGTATATGGAGGTTCTTCTCCATCAGGTTTTGACTGCTCAGGCTTGGTGCAGTATGCTTGCCGCCAAGTGGGAATAAGCGTAGGCCGCTCATCAAGGGATCAATTTAATGACGGAGTTCCGGTGAGCAGGGATGACCTTCAGCCCGGTGATTTAGTTTTCTTTGCAAAAAATGGAAGTATATCTCACGTGGGGATTTATGTCGGCAACGGCCAGATGATTCATGCGCCCCAGACAGGAAAAACAGTCACATACACCTCTATCGACAGTGACAGCCGTATAAGAACATATGCAGGTGCAAGACGCGTTACTGGGTAATAATTGGATATAACAAGAAGTTTCTTTTTGAAGCTTCTTGTTTTTGCATGAGGAGGCTTTTATGAAACATCCCTTTTTGTATATTGCTGTTTCTTATGCCTTGGGTGTTTATTTGTCGACCGTTATAGGTTTCAACTTTCTCCTTATATTTTCTATCTCTGCTATATTGGTGTTTGTTGTAAAATCTCTCCTGACTAGGAAAATCAATTGGCATATTCCGATTTTAATATCGGTATTTATAATAAGCGGTTTTTCATTTTTATACCGTTCAAGCTGCGAAACCTCTCCCGCGTACCCATTTATTGATAATTATGTTACGGTTACAGGGAGAATATGCGAGATCCCCAGTAAAAAGCCCGAAAATGACTACTATACATATGTTGTTAAAACAAAAAAGCTGATATACGATAAAAAAACTTATACCGTTAAAGAAAAGCTGCAAATCAACACACCCAAAAAGTATCCATATGGCTCTGTTATAGAAGCAAGCGGCTTTTTGTCCGAATTTTCCGATAAACAAAGCGAAGGCTCATTCGACTCTAAAAGATATTTTAAATCCAAAGGGATTTCATTTAAAATATTTGCATATGAAGGCTACTCTTTCTTAATACAGGAAAAAACCATGCCTTCATCCCTGTATGACATATCTAACAGATTAAAGGCAAAATCTTGTGAGATTATAGACAAAACCTTTGCAGGTGATAACGGCGCAATATTGAAGGCTATTTTGACCGGAAGCAAAACTTCCATGAGCAGCGAGCTTTCACGTCAGATGCTAAATTCAGGAACCGGCCGCCTTCTTCATGCCCCATACCTTGGTATTTTGCTTTTGCTGTGGATAAGCTCAGCCATTATGGCTAAATTTAATATTTCAAGAAATACAAGGGATATCACCATCATTTTTCTGCTGGTTATTTTTATTGAGATCAATCAAAATTCAGCCGTATTTGTGAAGGGAGCTCTTTTATTTATCGTATACCTGATTTATACAAAAAAATACGGTTTTTTGTATATCCCCGATGCACTGCCCCTTTCAGTATTGCTTATGATTATAGCAAATCCCTTGTATCTTTATGATGCCGGCTTCATACTTTCGGTATGCGCTACCGTACTTTTGTTTATATTCAAGCCGCTTGCACTTCCCCACTTTTATTTTATTAAAAACCCCTTTATAAAAAGAATGGTCTGTACATGGCTTATACTCACAATCGGTCTTATGCCGCTTTGTGCTTATTTTTTCAACGGCACATCCTTTTACTCCATCATTTTATGGATTGTTTTAGTTCCGGTTATTCTGCTTGTAATGATTTTATTGCCGATTATGCTTTTATTATTTGCCATTTTCGGTCATGCCCCTGTTTTATACCAAGCGGTTTATTTCAGCATAGAGTACATCAAATTTGGCGCAAAACTTGTATCTAAATTCCCGCTTTCTTATATATCCCTGCCCGCACCAAGTTTAACAGAACTCTTGTTATTTGGCTTGATATTGATTATAATAAGGGATGTACTTGAAAAAAGACTCGCCTACTTTAGAATATTTGCGGCATCCGTGTGCATATTTCTGATTTTGATATCCAAAATATCTGAAATTGGGAACATAAACACTACGTTTGTTAATGTGGGACAGGGTGATGCTGCCGTAATCTGGGTTCCTTATCGGGAAACAATACTAATAGACGGGGGCGGGAGCGCGGCTTATCAGACCTATAACATCGGAGAAAACGTGTTTGTTCCGTATCTCTCATATCATGGCTTGTCACATATTGATATTGCAATAGTGACGCATTACCACAAAGACCATTGTGAAGGAATTGTTGCAGCAATAAATAATTTAAAGGTAAATAAGCTGTTTCTCCCCGATTGCGAGCCTGAAAACGAATATCGGCTATTGCTGGAAGAAGCCGCTTGTACACATAAAACGCAAATAATTTACGTAAAAGAAAATACTCAGATTAAATATAAGTCAGGACTTGTTTTAACAATTTTCCCATCAGTTCCTATTTATGATAACAGCGAGGATTTGAATGAAACTTCAATGGTTGTAGACGTGAAATATGGTGACTTTGATGCCATCATAACAGGTGATATAGGAGCGTCAATTGAAAAGAAACTGATAGATGAAAACTTGCTTCATGAATATGATGTGTTAAAGGTTGCACATCACGGGTCAGCCGCTTCATCATCCGAGGGATTTCTGAAAATAACTTCTCCAGAGTATGCGGTGATAAGCGTGGGAGAAAATAATTCATACGGCCTCCCCTCCCCTCAAGTCTTGTCACGGCTTGAAAACTGTGGTACGACTGTTCTGCGGACTGACGTGTTTGGAGATATCACAATTACAGCAACCAAAAAAGGTCTTTTCCATATCCATTATTTTAAGGACGGTGATTGATTTGCCAGCTAAAAAAGAAAGTACGGTTTCTGTGCTCAAAAAACAGATAAAAGAGAAATCGCTGTTTAATGTTTATCTTTTCTGGGGTGATGAGATTTTTATAAAGGACTTTTATATAAATCAAATAAAACCTTTTGCAAGCGATGGAGTTTTCCCCGAATTCAACGAGATTAAAATAACAAAGGAAAGTCATACTCTTGAGGATATTGATGCCGCATTTGAAAGCTATCCCATGATGTCAAGCAAAAAATTCATATGGATAAAGGACAGTGGTATTTTCAAGGCCCCAAAGGAAGATGTGAAAAGCTTTTGGCTAAAACGCTTGGAAAATGTGCCTGATTATGTTTTTCTTCTGTTCGATGAAAAAGAAGTGGATAAACGCAGTGCTCTTTACAAAGCGGTTTCAAAATGCGGTATGGCAGTGGAGTTTGAATATTTGAACGAAGCAGATCTTCTCGCATGGGTACAGCGGGAATGTACAAAGTCAGGCAAGAAAATAAGCAAGGAAAATGCCATATATTTTATAAGCCTCTGCAATGAAGGAATAAGCTATATAAAAAACGAGCTCGACAAACTCATCAGCTTTTGCGATGAAGAAATTTGCAAGTCCGATATTGATCGTATTGTGTCAAAATCCCTGCAAATTAAAATATTTGAAATAACAGACAGTATTATGGAAAATAATGTAGAACGTGCCGTGACAATTTTATCTGACTTGAAAACAATGAAGGAGGCTTCTTTTAAAATTCTTTACCTTCTTTCAGCCACATTTGATAAAATACTAAAATGCAAGCTTCTTCTCGACGATGGTTTAAGCTATAGTGAAATCGCTGAAAAAATCGGTGTGCCTTCGTTTATTGCACGAAAGTACTTTTCTTGCGCAAAAAACTTTGATGAAGAATTTTTGATTGACCGTATCACTAAAGTTGCAGATATTGATTTTAGCATCAAGCAAGGTGCAGTCAATGATTGGACTGCGTTAGAGCAGTACGTGGCAGAGTGTACTCACGCTTATTTAAAATAAAATATAAAGTTTTTGCAGCATTTGACGATACAGTATACAAGAGATGGCTGGAAGGAGGGTATTTATGTCTTTTAGTGATTTTCAAATCCAATCCTTGAGTCAATATATTTGGGGCAGCAAAAACACTCAGATGTCGGAAATTTACTACACAAAAAAAATCATAGAAGCGGCAAAGTCAGATGCAAAAAGTGACGTGGAAAGCAATTCAAAGAAGAACTGGCAAAATTCAAAGGAGTTTTACAGCTTAAAGGACGAGTACATATCCTCTGGTTCTGATACCGCGTCGGGTTCATTTTGCACGTACAGCATATCAAATAAGAAAATAAGCTCCATTGATACTATGAACAAGGCCTTTCAAAATTCGATGCAGCAGGCCTTAAACAGAACAATAAGAGAAGGGCAGTTTTATGCCAAATACAATTATGCATATAAAGCTTATAAGGATTTTTACAAGGCGTACCCCGAGGCTATGGTAGATGAAAATGCATAAAAGCAGACTGTTTGCAAGAATTAATCGCAAATAGTCTGCTTTTGTATATTCGTCACAAAAATGCACATAATAAGTTTACATTTTGGGAATCTCTTATTTTTGATAAGCAAAACCACAGATACCACACTTGATTTTTTAGTTATTAAGAGATTCCTTATAAATATTAGGAGAACTTTGTTATGGTAGCAATCGGAATTTCAGCACCCGAGAATATATCTCATATAGAACGTATTTTCAAAGCCATGTTTGCGGCATACGGCAAAAAAGGTGCAATAATAAAATTAAGCGAAAATATGCATGAAACCATCAGCCAGCTTGACAAAGCCAAAATCGACTTTGCCGTTTTTCCTGCGAAACCTGATTGTCTTAAAAATATTTTCTTAGATATTCTGATATATGACAACAAAGCAAACGAAGTTTCTTTCGATATCCTAAAATGCATAACCCCAAAAACGATGCTTATCTCAAATGGCGATTTTGCCGCACCACACATTCCTCATAAAATTACCGCCATAAACTACGGACTGTCGGGCACCTCGACGGTAACCGCATCCAGTATCAACAGTTACGAAACCGGACTGGAATTTGTATACTGCCTTCAGCGTGGAATCAAAACCCTATCCGGAAGCCGAATAGAAATTAAAGAATTCTCCGTAAACATCAATATGGCAAACATCAATGTATATCATGCTCTTCCCGTTATAACCAGCGCTATACTAAGCGATATAAAGCCAAATGGCAAAATAGAAATATAAAATATGCGCATAAATTACTCAATTTTCAAAAAGTCGCTTACTATCTGACGCATCTGCTCCTTTTCGCATACCATATCGAATATGACGGGCTTTCCTTTAAGTTCACCAAGCGATGCGGGAATTTTCATGCCGCTCTTTTTTGAAAGTTCCTCAAGCAACATAAATTCATCCTTTCCCGCAACTGCTTGATGTCCTCCCAAAGCAATCAAAACACTTTGATTAAATTTAAACGGACTTGCAGTCGACGCAATCACCGTTTTTGTCCTATCATTTGTCTGACAAACGTACTTATCATAAACAGACTTCGCCACCGCCGTATGCGTGTCGACAACATATCCATATTCTTCTTCACACTGTTTTATTGCCGCCATAGTTTCGTTGTCGTCGCAATAATCAGCCCAAAACAATGATGATATCTTATCCTTTAGGTTTTGCGGCACCTTGTATACCCCGGATTGAGCAAGTTCGCTCATCCATTGTTTTATCAATTCATCATTCTTATCCGTTAAATCGTACAAAAACCGCTCCAGATTGCTGGATATCAATATGTCCATAGACGGTGAAACAGTTGTATGGAACAACCTGTTTTTATTATATACTCCCGTTCTTATAAAATCCGTAAGCACATTATTTTCATTGGAAGCACATATCAGTTTGGCAATAGGAAGTCCCATTTTCTTTGCATAGTATGCCGCCAGAATATTTCCAAAATTTCCCGTAGGCACTACAACGTTAATTGCTTCTCCCAAACTAATTTCGCCGTTTTTCAGCAAGTCGGCATATGCTGAAAAATAATATACAATCTGCGGAACCAACCGCCCCCAATTAATGGAATTCGCCGACGAAAGCTTAAAATGATTGTTATCAAGCAAAGCCTTGTAGCCTTCATCTGTAAAAATACTTTTAACACCGTTTTGTGCATCATCAAAGTTACCTGAAACAGCCGCCACACTGACGTTATTTCCTTCCTGGGTCGCCATCTGCAATTTCTGAATCTCACTTACGCCGTTATTAGGATAAAAAACGATAATTCTTGTCCCGTTTACATCCTTAAAGCCCTCAAGCGCCGCTTTCCCCGTATCTCCGGATGTTGCCACCAAAATAACAATTTCCTTATCTTCAGCCGTCTTCTTCATGGATGTCGTCAACAAATGAGGAAGAATCTGAAGTGCCATATCCTTGAATGCACACGTGGGACCGTGCCACAATTCCAAGAAATATGTATATGCATTTAATTTGTATACCGGCGCAACATTTTCTGTTTCAAATTTTTCCTTTGTGTAAGCGTTTGCTATACACTCACGAAGTTCATCTTCCGTAAAATCAGTCAAAAATTTGCTCAATACAAAATAAGCACGCTCGCTATAGCTTTTATCGGCTAAAAGCTCTATATCCTCAATATCAACCTCAGGAATCGATACAGGCACGAACAATCCGCCGTCTGCCGACAATCCGGTTTTTATAGCCTCGGCAGAAGACACTGATATGTTCTTGTTTCTCGTACTCTGATACTGCATTTTTTAAACCTCCAAAAAATCCTTAAGCATATTTCTTCATGTAATCAGGAGCATCCTCTTCTGCCATGCTTACCGTAATCACAAATGAGATATTGAATTTAACCCCCATCTGTTCTATTCTTTTAAGAAATTCTTCAAATCCGTCCAGTGAATCATTTACAATTTTAAAAATGCTGTCAACAAAGATATTGGTAATGTCAAAATTTCCGCTTATTATACCGCATATAAAACCTAAAAATTCATCATATGACTTGATGTCAAATTCAGACGTGTCCACCATCCTCACGCATGATTTGATGTCATACATATTTCTGCCCGTATTGGGACTTATGAAAACCACATTCCCGTTTGCGACAGCCGCTGCATTGTTCACATTTTCAATTAATGTTTTTGTTTTTCCGGTTCCCTTTTTACCTATGAGAAGCTCAACCATGTTAATCTTCCTCCTTTTAAATTACGCTTTTATTTTATCGGCCAAAAGCCGAACTGCGCTATTTCTGCAATCTTGCCTCAAGGTCCGCTTTTTGCGCTTCATATCCGGGCTTGCCCAAAAGCGCGAACATATTTTTCTTATATGCCTCAACACCCGGCTGGTCAAACGGATTTACGCCAAGCAAATAGCCGCTGATTCCGCATGCCTTTTCAAAGAAGTACACCATTTTGCCAAAATTATATGCATCGAGCTCCGGAATTCTTACAATCAAGTTAGGTACTCCTCCGTCGGTATGAGCAAGCACTGTTCCTTCCGCCGCCTTTGCATTGACAAAATCGATGGTTTTATCCGCCAGAAAATTCAAACCGTCAACATTGTCTTCTGTTCTTTTTATAACAATATCCTTCCTTGGCTTTTCAACCAGTACCGCAGTCTCAAAAAGGATGCGAAGCCCTTCTTGAATATACTGCCCCATGGAATGAAGGTCGCTTGAAAAATCCGCAGCGGCTGGGAATATGCCTTTGTTGTCCTTGCCTTCGCTTTCACCGTAAAGCTGTTTCCACCATTCACCGAAATAATGGAGCGCCGGCTCGTAATTTATCATCATTTCAATATTTTTTCCTTTTCTATGGAGAATATTTCTCACAGCCGCATATTGATAGCACATATTTTCCGAAAGAGATGGATTTTTATATTCCTCGTACCCGTCGGCTGCACCTTGCATCATAGCGTCAATATCAATTCCCGCTGCAGCAATCGGCAAAAGCCCCACGGCAGTCAGCACAGAATAGCGTCCTCCAACGTCATCGCTGATTACAAAGGTTTCGTAGCCTTCCTCATCTGCCAAAGCCTTGAGCGCACCACGTGACTTGTCCGTAGTGGCAAATATGCGCTCCCTTGCTCCTTCTTTTCCATACTTTTTCTCAAGAAGTTCCTTGAAAATCCTAAACGCAATCGCAGGCTCGGTTGTTGTTCCCGACTTTGAAATGACATTAACCGAAATATCCTTGCCTTCCACAACCTCCAACAAATCGCTTATATATGTTGAGCTGATGTTGTTGCCGGCAAAAAATACAGCGGGAGACTGCCTTTTCCTGCTGTCAAGAACATTGTAAAAAGAGTGCTGCAGCATCTCAATCGCTGCTCTTGCGCCCAAATACGAACCACCTATACCGATAACAATTAAAACATCAGAATTAGAACGAATTTTTTCAGCCGCCTTTTTAATACGCTCAAATTCTTCTCTGTCATAATTCACGGGAAGATCTACCCAACCCAAAAACTCATTTCCTGCGCCCGTCTTAGAATGAAGCATATCATGCGCTGATCTTACATATGCGTCCATATTGTCTATTTCATGCTTTCCAAAAAAAGAAAGTGCCTTTGAATAATCAAACCGTATACTACCCATGCAGAAATTATCCTCCTGTAAGCTGTATTTTTTTCTTACTTCTATTCTAATACATTTAGTCCCATAAATCAAGCATTTATATAATTAAACCTCTGTTAATTCAAATTGGTTTTTTCGACCGAATAAAAACGCAAAATTTACGCAAATAAATATCGTATGCAATAGATTTTTGTTTTGAACAAAAATCTATTGCAATATAAATCAAATTGTATTATATTATAATTGATAACTATTTATGGGATAAAAATGAAAATTGATTAAGCCAAGCCACAATGTAACTGCAGAAGAGGTGATTGTGTTTTGCTATTATTTTTTATCTTATTACTGCCGCTAATGGTGATATTGGACTGCTCGAGGCGTTACAAATAGTATTTGCAATTTTGGGTTGTTGTGATGCAATTGATGGGTGACAAATAAAAAAGAAAATAGGCTCCAATATGATATAATGCTCAGTGACAAAAAACAAAGTATCAGAAGGAGCTATTTTCTATGAACAGTATAATATCAACCATAGCATTTAATTTTACAATTAACCCTTGACAAAAGATACTTTTATTGATATACTGTGTGGGAATAAAAACAAGTAGAGCGTATCCGTTCTCACCGTACGACTAGCGTTTTGCGGTAAATACAAAAAATTTGATATTTTTTGTGTGTTCGGATAGCTGTGCTGTCCGTTTTTTTTGTGTTTGGGGCAATAGTCGTTTTTGAAAAATTTAGGAGGGATTTGTATAAATATCAAGGAATTGCAGATTAACGAAGAAATTCGTGACAGGGAGGTTCGAGTGATTGATTCTGACGGCGGACAACTTGGCATTATGGACATAAAAAGAGCGCAGGATCTTGCCATTGAAAAAGGTCTTGACTTGGTCAGGATAGCTCCGCAGGCGCAGCCGCCTGTTTGCAAGATTATGGATTATGGAAAGTATAGATTCGAACTTTCAAAAAAGGAAAAAGAAAACCGCAAAAATCAAAAGGTTATCAGTATTAAAGAAATACAGCTTTCACCGTCTATTGATACAAATGACTTTAACACGAAATGCAACCATGCAATAAAGTTTTTAAAAAGCGGCGATAAAGTTAAGGTAACAGTTCGTTTTCGCGGACGTGAAATCAGTCATTCCAAGATAGGAGAAGTCCTTCTGGAAAGGTTTGCCGAAACTGTGAAGGAAGTTGGTTCCGTAGAAAGAGCAGCAAAGCTTGAAGGAAAAAATATGACTATGTTCCTTGCACCAAACTCATGATTTTTATCAAAAGCCGTTTGGAATTTATAATGCAAGCTTTTGTTAAAATATGTCTTAAAAAATAAAAAACGGAGTTTTGAAAATATTTAAAATTTTGGAAGGAGTTGTATACCAATGCCTAAAATAAAAACACATAAAGGCGCAGCAAAGAGATTCTCTCTTACTAAAAACGGTAAGGTTAAAATGAACAAGTCAAACAGAAGACATATTCTCACCAAGAAAACCACAAAAAGAAAAAGAACATTGAGAAAACGAGCTTACTGCAGCAGCGCGAATGCTCCTGTGATTAAAAAGCTTATTCCTTACAAGTAATATAGAAAGAGAGGTATTTTGACTATGGCAAGAGTAAAAGGTGCTATTAACACCAAAAAACATCATAAAAAGATTTTAAAGCTGGCAAAAGGCTTCAGAGGCGGCGAAAGCAGGCTTTATAGAGTGGCAAATCAATCTGTTATGCGTTCTTTGCAGAATGCGTATATCGGAAGAAAGCAAAGAAAACGTGATTTTAGAAAGCTTTGGATTGCCAGAATAAGTGCGGCAGCTAAAATGAACGGCATGAATTACAGCCGTTTCATGAATGGATTGAAAAAATCAGGCATTGAAATGAACAGAAAAATGCTTTCGGAAATTGCTATTGCAGATCCTGCGGCTTTTGCACAATTGGTGGAAAAGGCCAAAGCGGCTCTTTAATTTTGCCGAAAAATCACTCAGACACGTAAATATGGTATTTTTAGGGGCATTTTTGTTTTAAAGTGCCCTTTTTGTGATATTGCAAAACTTGAACCGCATGATATAACAACAAACAGTAATTGTTTAATTGCCGATACTTGAAACCGCAGTACAAAAATAATATTATGTTATGCAATGAATTTTATAAAGGGACTTTAATATTTTTTGCATGACTATAAAGACAAAGGAGAAGAAAATGATTTTATTCATGGGAAAAAAGGAAGATTATGATTTCATAAGCAATTTGGGAGGAAATCTCTCTGATAGTATTCCTGTTGATAGTGCGAAAAAGCTTATCTTAACAGAATACAGCAAAAATGCTGTTGAAGCTGTAAATATTGCGAAAAAGAAAGCAATTCCTGTGCTTGGTATTGTTGACGGATACAAAACAGTCGTAGAAGCATTCGGGGGAAAATGCTGCGATTTAAGCGTTGATTGTGAAAATAAGCAGGAGTGGGCGGTAATTGATGCAACGAGTCCCATTTATTTTATGCTGGAGAGTGTGATTAAGGTTTGCAGGGCTAAGCCTTTTGCTATAGATGAAAAAACTTGTCCGATGGACCTTGATGTAATGTCGAGGGCGGAATCCGGTGAGATTATCGCAATCAGAAATAAGGTCGATTCAAAAAAATATGGGAATATATACGCTGTCAACTTCTATCTGCAATCAGATTTGACTCCTGACGGACGAAAAATAATCAGGAATTTTTTGGAGAATGTTTGATACTATGCTGGTAAAATTTGTAGTTCTCAAATGCAATGGCATAAATAAATAAAAATTTAATAGCCGCCGCGCTTATATGCCTAAATTCATCTTGACAAACGGCGTGTTATGGTATAAAATATGCAGAGCGGTTTGCCCTCATAGTTAAATGGATATAACAGTCCCCTCCTAAGGGACCGTTACAGGTTCGATTCCTGTTGGGGGTGCCAGAAGCCTTGCGGACAGTGTGTCTGCAGGGCTCTTTTGTTGTTTGATTTTTCTTAAAACCAAAAATGCCATGCCCGAAGGCATGGCATTTATAAACCAGGTTAATCCACAAACTAAGGGGATTATCTATGGCTCTCGAAGCATGAGCTGCAATACACAGGTCTGTCATTTCTGGGCATAAACGGAACCTTGTCCACCTTGCCGCAGGCAGCACAAACAATCTCATACATCTCTTTCGTTTGCTTCATGCTGTTCTTTCTTGCGGAACGGCAATCCTTGCAGCGGATCGGCTCGTTCTGAAAACCTTTTTCAGCATAAAACTCCTGTTCGCCTGCAGAGAAGATGAATTCCTTTCCACAGTCCTTGCATACTAAAGTTTTGTCTTGGTACATGATAATTCCCTCACTTTGAATTGATTAATAATTTTATAGTTCCCGCCATGATCGGACTCGCACCGATAACCATGCTATCTGCACTGCTTTACTTTTAAGCTACATAGGTGGATATTGAGCGATTTACTTTTTGCAAAGCAACACACAAATTTTATCTTGTTTCAGTATCTTTCAATAGCATTTCAACTTTCTTTTTGACACGCTGCAGGGCGTTGTCAACCGATTTGATATCTTTATTAATCAATTCAGAAATCTCCTGATACGACCTGTTTTCAAGATAATACGAAAGAACCAAAAGCTCCAGCTTGCTGAGAGATTTATTGATCCTATATTCAATGCCGCTCAAACTCTCGCGGCCTATTACAATCGCCTCAGGATCGGATACGTGATGCTCAGGAAGCATCTCAAGAAGAGTCTTGTCCGTTTTAAAGTCAAAAACTTTTTTGTTAAGCGATACGTAAGAATTGAGAGGTATATGCTTCTGACGGGTTGCTGTTTTAATTGCGGTTATAATCTGTCGCGTCACACAGACACCCGCAAAAGTACGGAACGAAGAAAATTTGTTCTCGTTAAAATCCTTTACGGCCTTGTAAAGCCCTATCATTCCTTCTTGGACAAGATCATCCCTATCGGCTCCAACCAAAAAATATGCCTTAACCTTTGCC
>JAOAAV010000060.1 GCA_026418715.1 Clostridia bacterium | reverse complement strand
TGTGACTGATGAAGTAATCATAAAATATATTGAGCAACAAGGTTTGGAACCACAAGAAGATAACTTCAAAACGGATGATGAACTTTAGTCGGCTTGCAGCCGAGTCCAAAGCTACCGCCTTCAGGCGGTAGTAGTTTACTTCCTTGTTAATTCCTGTGTTCTGACTTTTCTGATCTCTAGAGTCTTGTCTCCTAATTTTTCCTTGTAAGGAAGAAATATATTTGATAAAAATCAACACTGCTCAAAAATCAGCATATTTATTTATTCTAAGATTTATATAACAGAGATTGGCTTGCTGCTTTCCTTATGAACGAGGCGCGGTAATATTGTATTCTGAACAATATCAAATTAATAAGTATCAATTATGATCAGTATCGGTATGCTCCGTGATGTATGGGCTTTTCGTGGCTTTATCACATCGTGTGTGCGGCGTAATTTTTATACTCGTTTTGTGAATACGCGGCTTGGATTTCTATGGGAAGTGCTTCAGCCCCTTACTATGATTTTAATTTACACATTGCTCTTTGCCGCAATTATGAAACCTTCGCTTCCCGGTACAACATCCCGTTTTGCCTACAGCATTTATCTTTGTTCGGGCATAATAATATGGGGTCTTTTTTCCGAACTTGTTGGAAGTTGCGTCGGCATTTTTGTTAAAAATGGGTATTTGCTAAAAAAGATTAGTTTCCCAAAACTCTGTCTTCCTCTTGTTGAGATTTTTACCAGTTTAATTAATTTTTCAATTATATATATTATATTTATCATTTTTTTAATTTTTACAAAAAATTTTCCTGGTTTTATTGTCGTAACTTCCGTGCCAATAATGCTCATCGTAATAGCGCTTGCCGTTGGTTTGGGAATAGTACTTGGCACCATTAATGTTTTTTATCGGGATATTGAAAAAACGGTCGGTATTATCCTCCAATTTTGGTTCTGGCTAACTCCGATTGTGTACATAAATAAAAGTCCATCCCCAATCGTTACCACTATTCTTAAAATAAATCCTCTCGCATCACTTATTGAAGCAATGCACTCTATCTTTGTTTATCATTGTTATCCATCCATAACGTCATTGGTATATCCGCTTGTGTTGGCTGGTATATTCATCTATCTCGGGATATACTCTTTTTGGAAACTCCAAAGCGAGATTGTAGATGTACTTTGAACATTAAAAGAATGGAACCAATCCAGCTTCGCGTTCAAAATCTTGGTAAGGCATACAAGCGGTATACTCACTCCTCAGGTCGTTTTCTTGAGTGGTTTGGATTGGGCCCATACCATGAGCTTAGGTGGGTACTGCGAAATATAACTTTTGATGTGTTTCGCGGAGAGGCTGTTGGTATTATTGGTATTAATGGCGCAGGAAAATCAACGCTACTTAAAATTATTGCAGGTATTGTGAAACAGACAGAGGGATCGTATGAAACTAATGGGCGAATATCAGCCCTGCTTGAGCTTGGCACAGGTTTCCATCCTGATTTTACTGGTAGAGAAAATGTGTATATGTCCGGGCAGCTCAAAGGTCTGACACGACACGAACTTGATGAAAAAATACGTGATATTGAAGCATTTGCTGAGATAGGTGATTATTTTGATCAGCCTCTGAAGACCTATTCAAGTGGAATGCAAGTACGACTTGCGTTTTCTGTAGCAACTGCAATTCGCCCTGAAATTCTTATTGTGGATGAGGCGCTTTCGGTTGGAGATATGTACTTCCAACACAAAAGTTTTGATCGCATACGGAATTTTCGTGATCAAGGCACTACGCTGCTTTTTGTATCACACAATCCCGCTGCAATAAAAACTTTGTGCAACAGGGCTCTTCTTATTGATAATGGTTTGCTTATTAAAGATGATGCACCGGATGCTACTCTTGATTACTATAATGCAATCATAGCGCAACAGAAAGCATCATATGAAATTCAACAAGCAGAGCAGATTGCAGGGAAAAAGGTGACTCGTTCCGGTACGCAGGATGCTTATATTGATCATGTTCAAATACTTATGGGTTCAACTCCTGTGAGAGCATTTCAAAGTGGCTCACATATAACCTTTCAAGTTGTGTCAGTTTGTAGGAACGATATTGAAGAGCTTACCGCGGGCATATTAATTCGCGATCGATTTGGGAATGATGTATTTGGTACAAATTCGTTTCATCATGAAAAGAGTCTTTATAAAATAAAAGCTGGGCAACAAGTTATTTATGAATTTGTTTTTCCCTCATTACGACTTGGCAGAGGCAGTTATAGCCTTACCGCTGCACTTCACAGCAGAGATACCCACGTTGCGAACAATTATGATTGGTGGGATCAAACATTGGTTTTTCAGGTTCTTCCCGGCAATACACCCTATGCAATAGGAGTTTGCGACATTGATGTGCATATAAATGTTTATACTTATAATCAATCCCGTTATGAGTATACAAATGTAGCACATGCTGGTGGATACGTGAGATAAACCAATTTTAAATGTCTTCCCCTTGTGATTGTAGAATGGTGGGCCCACAGGCTCATTCGCGATAATTATTTCAAAAAAAATTTTTGCTGGTTATTTGATTGCCATCATGGGGAAAAGAAGAACACCATTACCAAAAGTTGACCCTAATTTTTATCGAATGTTTGAAGACCGGTTCCGGGGTCCGATGGAGGAGATTTATAACAGGCTTAAATTTTATGTGCCTCTTATTATGCCTCTTAAAACGATATATCAGGAATGTCGTGCTCTTGATCTTGGCTGTGGAAGAGGTGAGTGGCTGCAACTTTTGCATGACATAGGATTTGTTCCTTATGGGGTAGACCATGATGCTAATATGTTAGCGGCATGCAGAGAAAAGGGATTATCCTACGAGCAGGCAGATGCAATTCAATACCTTAAGGGATTGCATGACGAGAGTATGACCATTGTTTCCGGATTTCATCTTGTTGAGCATTTGCCTTTTGATGAGGTACATGCTTTAGTAAAAGAAGCCCATCGGGTTTTAAAGCCAGCGGGCATTTTGATCCTGGAAACCCCTAATCCTGAAAATTTATTTGTTGCAACCAATAGTTTTTATTTAGACCCTACTCATCAAAAACCTATACCACCAGCCCTTTTGAAATATTTACCAGAATATTATGGTTTCCATCGAGTACAAGTGGTGCGCTTACAACAAAGTGAAACATTAAAACAAAAAGAACAGGTATCGTTGCTCGATGTTTTTGGAGGTGTCAGCCCTGACTATGCAGTTATTGCGCAAAAGGAAGCCAAAGACGAAATCTTGGCACTATTTAACGATTTTTTTAAAAAAGAGTATGGCATCACAATAAATGATTTAGCAAAGCGTCATGAATTATCTTATCGCAAAATCTCGGAATTAGAAAGACAGCTTGCAGCTGAACGGGGGAAAGTGCAGACGCTTGAGCAGGTATTGCAAGAGAGCACGCGGCGGGCAGATGAAAGCAAAGAGCGTGAAGAAAAACTCAAAAAGGATTTTTTGAAAGTTACTGAGGCGCTTAATGAGGAGCGAGAGAAGAGAGAGAAAATTCAAAAAGATGCACAAGAAAACGCCAAACGATCAGAATTTCTTTTTTTAGAACTTGCACGTATAAAAGAGCAGGCAAAAAAACTTGAAAACGAATTTAAAAATGCACAGCAACTTCGTGAGGAAACACAAAAAAGGTTGGGTGTTGTAGAACAAGATTTAGCAGCTGAGCGGGGGAAGGCAGCGGCACTAGAGCAGGTATTGCAAGAGAGCACGCGGCGGGCAGAGGTGCTACAAGGGGAGGTAGAGCGGGCACGTGCTGAAGTAGAGAGGGAGCGGCAGACAAAGGAAGAGGCGTATGGATTGGTTAAGAGTCTGGAGCAGGAGCTTGCAGCTGAGCGGGGGAAGGCAGCAGCACTAGAACAGGTATTGCAAGAGAGCACGCGGCGAGTGGAAGAGTTGGAAGGAGATAATACTAACTTACATGCTGAACTTCATAATGTGCACCAATCAAACCATTATCATTATACTCTTGCCGAATCCCGCGCCCGGGAAATTGAGGCACTTCGCAATAGTTACTCGTGGAAAATAACATACCCGCTGCGTATTGTTTGGAGTGGAATATTAACGGTACGACGTTTGCCGTGCCGCATGATTAATGAAATTTTGCGGCGTAGTATAGACCGTTTTCAAAGACCACTTTCCCGACTAATGAAAATTGTTTTACAATATCCCAAGCTGTCAACAAAAATTAATGCATTTTTAATAAAATACCCGCCTCTTTATGGGCAATTGCTTTCTGTAGCTCACCGTCAAAATGTATTGAATGTTTTTCCCACTCAGCATCAAGAACTTTTTCCCCAACAAACGCAACATTCAAATGTTGATTTAACAATACTTTCTCCACGAGCACGAAAAATATATTGTGATTTGCAAAAAGCAATCAAAAAAAGGACTATCAAACATAAACCACTCAAATAGGAGGAAAGAGGTATGAAGACAAATGTACGGATACAAAGCTCTTTGGTTGTTTTAACGATTTTATATATTTGTTGGATATGCTGCGGATGCCAGAAAGGTGAGGAAAAGACTGGAGTGAAGCCCCAGCCATTTGTTAAGCCAGTTATTTCGACTTTACTCCCCCAATATACGGCTACGCTTGCTGAGGGCATTGATTTTACCAAAGAGGGGTATCCCGAATTTTTAAGCGATGTTTCAGGAATGTCAGATCGGGAGCCATGGGGCAGATGGACTGACGCAAATCTTTCGCCTACTGCCAAATTTGTTTTCAAAAATCCTTTGCCGCGAAAATTTACTTTGGAACTTAAGGTGGTAGCATTTGGCCCTAATATCGGTCAACCGGTGAAAGTAATTGCGGGAGGAATTGAAAATATCTTTACAGTTAAAGAAGCTCATGAAGAGGTTTTTCATCTACTATTTAACAATGTTTCAGGTAATACGATTGAAATAATTCCGCCGATACCAACTGTGCCAAAAGAAATAGGTGCTAACCAAGATATAAGAAAATTAGGAGTGGGGATAGTTTATATGAAAATTGTAGAGTAAAAAGACGAATCAGTTAAATAACATATAGCCTACAATCAAGAATCATGGGTTTGATCTTTCGGTAAAACCTTAAACTAAGCTCAAATCCCAACCTTTTTATAATTCTTCAAAAAATAGGGAAAGAGGCTTTCGCATAAATAAAGAAATAAAAAAGATAGTAGGCGAGGAAGTGGATAGATGCGAATCGTCATTGATATGCAAGGGGCGCAAACTTTAAATCGTACTCGGGGCATCGGCCGCTACACAATGGGGTTTACCCAGGCTATAGTGCGTAATCAGGGCAAGAATGAAATCATCCTCGCTCTTTCAGGTCTGTTTCCCGACACTATCGAATCCATTCGCGAGGCATTTGATGGTCTGCTGCCGCAAGAGAACATTCGTGTTTGGCATACGCCTGGGCCGGTGGCTTATCTGAATGGCAATAACACTATGAGGAGGGAAGCGGCCAAGCGCGTGCGCGAAGCTTTTTTGGCAAGTCTCAAACCTGATGTGATTCATGTTACGAGCCTTTTCGAAGGGTTTGTTGATGACGGGGTGACTAGCATAGGAATCCTATCGGGTGATATTTTTGTAAGTGTGACTCTTTACGACCTCATACCCTTGATTTATCAAAAACCTTATCTGGAAAACCCGATTTTCAAGACTTGGTATCTCGAAAAAATAGAATACCTCAAGCGTGCCGACCTCTGGCTAGCCATTTCAGAATCCTCAAGACAAGAGGGTATTAACTATTTGGGCTTACCCGAAAATCGTTCTGTTAACACCTCGGCCGATACCGATCCTCAATTCAGGCCAGTTCAGATTTCCCATGAACAAGAATGTAATTTGCGCCAAAAATATGGTTTAACCAAGCCTTATGTAATGTACACTGGTGGCATCGATCACAGGAAAAATATAGAAGGACTGATTAGGGGCTATGCAAAATTGCCTCTCGCAATACGCTGCATGCACCAACTTGCTATCGTTTGTTCAGTGCAACCAGATGAACGGCAGAAATTGGAGCAATTGACCACCCATGTAGGTCTAACTAACGGTGAAGTTGTTTTGACCGGATTTGTGCATGAAAAAGATCTTATTGCATTATACAATCTCTGTAAACTTTTTGTCTTTCCATCCTGGCATGAAGGTTTTGGTCTCCCAGCACTGGAAGCAATGCGCTGCGGTGCACCAGTCATTGGTGCCAACACTTCCAGTCTCCCAGAGGTCATTGGCTGGGACGAGGCGTTGTTTGATCCGCATTCTGATGAGGCTATTTCAACAGCTATAATGCGAGCTTTGATCAACGAAGACTATCGGCAAG
>JAOAAV010000004.1 GCA_026418715.1 Clostridia bacterium | reverse complement strand
AGATGTGTATAAGAGACAGGGAGATTTACATACTCGTTTTTGAATGTGGCGTAAATATCATCTGGCGGAAGAACGGTGTGCGTCTTGTCGGTTATCGCCTGTATTATGCGGCTGAACTCGATGAGCATGGGCTTGGGAATGGTGTAGCCGAATTTGTTTTCCATAATATAGCTGACGCCGCCCTTGCCCGACTGGCTGTTGATTTGAATTGGTTCGTATTTTCTGCCTATGTCCGTCGGGTCTATGGTAAGGTACGGATTTTCCCATATTTTCCCTCCTTGTGCTTCATAAAGGTCCATGCTTTTTTTGATAGCGTCCTCATGGGAGCCGGAGCAAGCGACGTGGGCCATATCGCCTGCGTAGGGGTGTCTTGGGTGAATGGGGAGCCTGTTGAATTTTTCGTAGACATCGACGATTTCGTCGATATTGTCTATATTAAGTTTTGGGTCTATGCCCTGAGTGAAAAGGTTTAAGGCAAGCACGATTATGTCGGCGTTGCCTGTTCTTTCGCCGTTGCCGAAGAGTGTGCCCTCCACGCGGTCTGCGCCGGCTAAAAGAGCGAGTTCGGTTGCGGCTATGCCTGTTCCGCGGTCATTGTGGGCGTGTACGCTGATGATGAGGTTTTCCCTGCACTTTAGGTTTTTGTGCATATACTCTATCTGGTCGGCGTACACATTAGGAGTTGCGACTTCAATGGTGGACGGCAGGTTGACAATCATTTTCCTGTCCTTTTGCGGCTCGAATACGTCGATTACGGAGTTAGTAATCTCTGCGGCGAAGTCCATTTCCGTGCAGGTGAAGCTTTCTGGGGAGTATTCAAAGCGGACGGAGCCTGAGAGGGAGGCGGCAAGGTTTTTTAAAAGCCTTGCGCCGTCGGTTGCGAGGCGGACTATCTCATCCTTTTCCTTGCGGAACACCACTCGCCTTTGGAGGGTGGAGGTTGAGTTGTAAAGGTGTATGATGACGTTTTTTGCGCCTTCAAGAGATTTTACGGTTTTTTCGATAATGTGTTCTCTTGCCTGCGTGAGGACTTGGATGGTGACGTCGTCGGGGATATGGTTTTCCTCGATGAGTCTGCGCAGGAAAGCGAACTCAGTTTCGGAGGCGGCGGGGAAGCCGACCTCGATTTCCTTGAAGCCGAGCTTTACGAGATATTTGAAGAATTCGAGTTTTTCGTCGATAGTCATAGGTGAGTAAAGAGCTTGATTTCCGTCCCGCAAATCGACGCTGCACCAGATGGGAGCGTGTTCAATTTCTTTTGACGGCCAATCCCGCTTATCTAAGAATACGGGGTGATAAGCCTTTTTGTACTTTTGGTAATTCATAAAAAAACATCCTTCCCTGATATATAAGGTACGCAAAAAGGGCTGAACCTTGGTGGTTCAGCCCGCAAAATCCGTACTAAATCATAAAATGCAGCACAGAAGAGAGCCGACCACAGAAATGCCCGACCCGGATAGAAGAAGATTGTTCATTTTTTCGTACCATAACTTGAACATGGACGCATCCTCCTGCCTGCCTTTTGAGAACATTTTATACTATAATCCGCGATATGTCAATGATTAATTTTGCTTTTGGGACAAAATACAAAAAAGCGGCTTTAAACAAAAAAAGTTTAAAGCCGCCTTGGAGCTGAAAATGGGACTCGAACCCACGACCTACGCATTACGAATGCGTCGCTCTACCAGCTGAGCTATTTCAGCACACAACGCTATTATAAAGGTTTTGCGGTGTTTTGTCAAGAAAAAAAGTGAAAAATTATTTTGCGAGAAAGCAAACCGCGGGCAAGGAATATGTTCCCCGAGGGGCTTTTATGAATTTTAAGGAATATTTGTTATAGTTTTTGCATATATTTGTTTTCATGTGCCCTAAAATGTTCTTTCAAAACAAAAACGTACACATTTTACAAAAAATTTATATATTTTAAACACTTATTTGGCATAATTTTCTTAAAAATTTGTTTCATATGTCTATATATAGGGTAAAAAATAAGTATAAAGATGAATGAAACAATTCAGACAACCTAAAATTGGAGTTTTGTTGATAAAGAGACGAATAGCGAATTTACAAAAATGGTGGTTTTAGGTCATTCATCTTAAAAATACAAAAGGGGGTATAAAATGCAGACAAACAACCAAAAAGAGTATTTTTTCGGAATAAGCGAATTCCAACTGTATCTATTCAACGAGGGCACGAATTTCAAGTCATACGAGATGCTGGGTGCGCACCCTGTGCAAATCGACAAGGACGGTGAAAAAATTTCAGGCTGGCGCTTTGCTGTATGGGCGCCGAATGCGAAGTCCGTACATCTTGTGGGAGATTTTAACAACTGGTGCGGCTTTGACAGGCCTTTGCATAAAATAGGCACAACGGGAGTATGGTGCGGCTTTTTTGCTGACATTGAAGAGTATTCGCTGTATAAATATGCAATCAAAACGCAAGACTCAAGGCTTGTGCTAAAGGCGGATCCTTATGCTTTTTCAAGCGAGCTTAGACCAAACAGCGCATCAGTTACACGGGACATAAGCCGCTTTAAATGGAGCGACGGCGCATGGCTTGCAAAAAGAGCCAAAAAGCCGCCTTATTCCTCGCCCATGCTGATTTACGAGCTGCATACGGGCTCATGGAGAACTCACGAAAACGGGGATTTTTACACTTACCGTGAACTTGCGGACTCTCTCGTTCCCTATGTCAGGGAAATGGGCTATACGCATATTGAGCTTATGCCGCTTACGGAGTATCCGTTTGACGGTTCATGGGGATATCAGGTCACAGGCTTTTTCTCCGCCACAAGCCGCTACGGTTCTCCCGAGGACCTTAAATATTTTATCAATCACTGCCACAAAAACGGCATAGCCGTCATCATGGACTGGGTTCCCGCGCACTTTCCCAAGGACGCGCACGGCCTCGCCAAATTTGACGGCACCTGCTGCTACGAATATGCCGATACCCGCATAGGCGAGCACAAGGAATGGGGGACCTTGGTTTTTGATTATACGAAAACGGAAGTGATTTCGTTTTTGACATCATCGGCATATTTTTGGGCACAGGAGTATCATGTGGACGGTTTCCGTGTGGATGCGGTGTCCTCAATGCTTTATCGCGACTACGGAAGGCAGAACGGGCAGTGGCTTCCGAACAAGTACGGCGGCCATCAAAACATAGAGGCGATAGAATTTTTGCGCAGTCTTAATAAAATCATGTTCGCCAACTTCCCGAACATCCTCATGATAGCGGAAGAATCCACATCGTGGGGAATGGTTACTGCGCCTGCGCATGAAGGCGGTTTGGGCTTCAACTACAAGTGGAATATGGGTTGGATGAACGATACTCTGCGGTATATGTCTATGGACCCGCTTTTTAGAAAGCCCAACCATAACCTGCTGACGTTTCTTATGCTTTATGCCTTTTCGGAAAATTTCATCCTTCCGCTTTCACATGACGAAGTGGTTCACGGCAAGAAATCGCTTATTGACAAGATGTTCGGCAGCTACGAGGAAAAATTTGCCTCCCTGCGTACGCTTTTCGCATACTTCATGTCAATACCAGGCAAAAAGCTTCTGTTTATGGGCGGTGAATTTGGACAGTTTATCGAGTGGCGCTACAACGAGAGCCTCCAGTGGCAGCTTTTAGAGTTTGATATGCACAGAAAGCTGCACGAGTTCGTAAAGGATTTGAACCATTTCTATCTGGAAAACAAGTCCTTTTGGCAGATTGAGGACAGCTGGGACGGATTTTCGTGGATTAATCCCGAGGATGCCGAAAACTCCGTGCTTTCTTACATCAGAAAAGGCAGGGCAAAAGGCGACTTTGTGGTTGTTGTGCTCAATTTTACGCCCGTCGCAAGGCGGCGCTACACTCTCGGAGTACCTTCATCTGGGGAATACGAGATAGTTTTATGCAGCGACTCTAAAAAATACGGCGGTGCCACTAAAGCGGCGTCAAAGAGCTATAAAGCTAAAAAGGGAGAAAAAAACGGAATGCCGTACCACATTTGTCTCACTCTGCCCGGCCTTTCCGCTGTGTATTTGAAAAAGAAAAAGAATGTGCCGGCTTTGCCGAAAAAAAAGCAAAAGGTTTTGCAGCAGGCAGATATACAATGATAAGCAAAAAATAATTTTTACAATTGCATAAAATTCCCATATTTTTTAAATGTATTTTTATGCGGCATGAATTTTGCGAAAAATTTTTGGTTACAATATTCGGGGAATTGTTTTTGCAATACATGAGGAAACATCCTATTTTCAAAACAAGCGCTTTTTAGGATGCTTCCCCAAAATTACAAATCTCATACAAAAATTGGAGTTGATTTTAATGGTATCAAAGGATTGTGTCGCCATGATACTGGCGGGCGGGCAGGGC
>JAOAAV010000069.1 GCA_026418715.1 Clostridia bacterium | reverse complement strand
TTTTCAAATCAAGAGTTTGCCCTCTACAATAAAGAGGATTATATCTAGATTACGATAAAATTTTCATACATATTTCCCACACCTGCAATATCTGTAAAGCAGCCTGATTATTCACCTTATTTTCCAATTCTTCATATTATGTAAACATAGACATCCGTAAATGTATGTTCTGGTCGATACAATACGTTACTGCTGTCTAAATTTAAAATTTGAAGGAGAGTTTTTATGTCCAACGAAAAGGGTGAGTTAAACAAAAATATAGCTGAGTCGGAGGGAAATGCCTCAAATTATGCTGCAGATGAGGATTCACGCAATTTATCGTGTTCTCTCTGCAACTGCGGTTGTGTTGGTTATGGCTATGTCCCATGGCAAATTTTGAAGAGTGTTTATTCCGTAGAAAAAGGTTTTGAACAAGGTACTATGTTTCCTGAACTGGATCTGTCAATCGTAGAATACGGAAAGATATGCAAGGCTGTCGGAGGTGTATGATATGGACGCAAACAGCAATTTGGTGCAGGGAACAAATATTGCCGAAGATAAAGCCGCACTTATGAATAAACTTCAGTCTTACTCTTTTGCGGCGTTTGATATGCAGTTGTATCTGGATACTCATCCATATGACAAAAAAGCGTTTGAGATGTTTAAAAGCCTGGTGGAGAAGTGCAGAGAGATAGCTGCACAATATGAAAAAAGGTTTGGTCCTCTTACCGCATTTGCATCGGCAAATTTTGAGTTGTATCGATGGCTTGAAGGACCTTGGCCTTGGGAAAAGGAGGCGAATAAATAATGTTTGTTTATCAGAAAAGCCTGCAGTATCCTGTTAAGATCAAAAATACAAATCCCAAACTAGCCTCCTGCATTATAACACAATACGGCGGTCCGAACGGTGAATTGGGGGCGGCACTCAGATACCTTTCACAGCGCTTTATTATGCCGGACGATGTGACAAAAGGGTTGCTGACCGACATAGGCACAGAAGAATTGGGACATCTTGAAATGGTCGGAAGCATTGTAAATCAGCTTAGCAATGGAACAATGGCAAAAGACTGGGATAAAATGAACAGCGCCGAATATTATGCCGATAATGGTGCATCAGTTTCCCCGCAAAGTGCCCAAGGTTCACCATTTACTGCAGCAAGCGTTGCCGTTACAGGGGATCCTTTGACAAATTTATACGAGGATTTGGCAGCAGAGCAAAAGGCACGGGCAGTTTATGACAATATACTGCGTTTATCGGATGACCCTGATGTAAACGATGCAATCAAATTTTTGCGTCAGCGTGAAATTATTCATTTCCAGCGCTTTGGAGAGGCACTAAATACTCTTCAAGATAAGCTAAGACACAAAAATGTTATGGGAACAGGGATAAAGAAAGATTAAAAATTTAAAGTCAGCCCCGAAAGAGGGGCTGACTTTTTCAATTTGATATTCGTATCAATCTTGCGGATCCATCCCATTCGACGGTCGCTCCAAGAGCTTCAGATACTGCTCTTGCGGGTACGAGCGTCCTGCCGTCATAAATGGTGGGTTCGACATCTAAAGAGATTTTTTCGTTCCCTTTTGTCATTGCTTTATTTCCAATTTGCATGGTAATGATACCTTTTACCGAGTTTGCTGTTATGGTCTTTGTAGCTTCATTCCATTCTACACTTGCCCCTAAAGCCTCAAAAATAGCTCTCATTGGCACAAGTGCGCGCCCGTTTGCAATAATTGGGTCTACGTCAAATAAAACCTTGTTGTTATTAACAACAACATCAATGCTCTTTTCTACAAGATTAAAATAATACGTTTTTTCCTGTAAGATGCCGCTGCTATCCGATATAACAACCTTTAGTGTATGCTGTCCCAGTTCATAACCGCTAAAGTCAATAGTTTGTCCGTATGGAACGTCTGCCGAAGTCCCTGCCCAAACATCGTCGACATAATAAGTTGCCGACACATAAGGGTGTTTGTAAATATGAACGTAAGAATAAATCTGCTGTGGCTTTCTTTGGATGGTCAATGTATCATCTAATTTGGCATAGGCAATATTTCCTGCAAAACGCCCCGTATTTGTAAGGCTCAAATATTCCTGTGCCATTTTTTCATTTGTTGAAAGACTGTATTCACTTGTCTCATTTGCCATTGTTCTGTCAAAATAAGCCATAAGCTTTATCTGGGGATACACCATAGGCAAATAGGAATACATCCTTTTTAAATTCAAGAGCGCCCAATCTGAAGCATCTTCATTCAATGACCTTATGTAATGCGAAACACCGCCTTCTGCAATAATAACGGGCTTTCTGTGGCCGTAGAGAGAAATAACTTCAGAAAGAGCTTTTACAGAGTCTGCACCGTCGCCCGTGAAGAAAACAAGTTCATTAAAACGTTGCGACTCGTCCCAGTCGTTCCTGCCCAAAAAATATTTTTGAACATAAGCGGATACTCCCACATAATCCACATATTCATCACCGGGATAGTAGTCATTCATATTTACATTCCAGTTTGATACTTGATTTACACTCCATACCATCTTTGCATTGGGGGCATATTGGTGTGACAGGTTCGAAACAAGGCGAAAAGCTTCAATAAAATCACTTGGCGATGCCGGATTCGTCCATACGTTCATTTCGGCGCCAAATCGCAAAAACACGGTAACGCCGTTATACTGCTCAATTTTCTCAAGCAATGAAACTATATAATCTTGGCTGTAGAGGACATTGCCTATTTGAGAGCCTTCTCCTGGAAGATTTAGCGCTATTTCTACCGCTTTACCCGTACTCTGCGCTTCGTTTAGCGTTTTTTCAACCCATGTAAAATCACTGTTGCCAAATTCCAGATAAACTAAAATCATACTTTCATTTGAAAGTCGTTTTCTTATTTCTCCGTCAAAATTTGCTCCGAACAACAGCCTGTCCGCTTTTTTCTCCTGCGACAGATATACATCAATATTGGGTGTATACTGCAAAACCTTGGCTTTTGCGATTTTCACGCCGTCATCCCAGCCGTTTGCCTGCGCATACGGAATATATCTTTCGTATGTCAATCCGGCATTGACATAATCACCGAGTTTTTCGTAAGCAAGCCCCATCTGGTCGAGTCTTGATGCTATAATATTGTTAATTTGCTCCGTTTGTGGCTCATTTTGCAAAAGTTCCTCTTCCTTTGAGGCATAGTAAATAATTCCGTAGTTGTCACCTGTTTTTAAAGCTTGTGCGTATCCGTTGTCAAGTCCCCAGAAGCTTTTGGGCAACTCCTGTGCATATGCACTTATGTCGAAGCTTAAAATAAACAACATCGCACATAAGAAAAGAAATTTTCTCACAAATTTTCCAGCCTTTCTTTATGATGCAAAAACAATTAATGCTTTTGCGACATATAATACTTTTATTATACATATTTTTTAAAAACACGTCAACATTTTGAAATTGTAAAAAACAGGGTGTAATTAAGTACACATAAAGTTCTTTATTCATATAATGTATTTAAGAGAGGAGGTGTCATTATGTCTGATTGTGAGGCAAATAGACCAACATTCTTTAATTTGTTTTTATGCATTTTGATTGGATTGTTTGGGCTTGTGCTGGGGTTGATATTGGGGGCTGTCTTGTTTGCGGCAATTTTAAGCATTCTTCCTGTACTCATTATATTGGCCGTTATTTTGCTTATTCTCATAGTTTGCAAAATATGCCGCTGCCGCAGAAGATAAAAATCAAAAAAATTTCGATGTGCTTTTGCACATCGACTACATAAAAAATGCACAGTGCAAAAACTTATATTTTTGCACTGTGAGCGTACAAGCCTATTTTATTTCAAGATATAGGTCATCCTTTTAATCCTGTTGTGCTTATGCCTTCCACCAGATATTTTTGACAGGTTAAAAATATCAAGAAAATCGGCACAAGCGAAAGTGTGCTCATCGCAAACATTGCACCCCAATCGGGGATGCTTTCGGGATCTGCGAACATTTTAAGCGCCAGTGATACTGTATACTTTGAAGGACTGTTCAGGTACAAAAGCGGTCCTAAAAAGTCGTCCCATTTCCAGTAAAAGGAGAAAATTGCCGCCGTGAATATAGCGGGTCTGTCTCTTATACACATCT